>NZ_LMTZ01000044.1 GCF_001456025.1 Mastigocoleus testarum BC008 | reverse complement strand
TTATTACTTATTACTCATTACTTATTACTCATTACTTATTACTCATTACTTATTACTCATTACTTATTACTCATTACTTATTACTTATTACTTATTACTCATTACTTATTACTTATTACTTATTACTCATTACTTATTACTTATTACTTATTACTTATTACTTATTACTCATTTAGAGGAATCGTAATTATAAACTCTGTACCTTCTCCCAAAACTGAACTGACCTCCAAATTACCGCCATGTTTATCTACCACAATTTGACGAGCGATCGCTAATCCTAATCCTGTTCCTTTACCTACACTTTTGGTCGTAAATTGACGGTCGAAGATTTTTTGTTTAACTACTTCAGACATCCCCTTACCATTATCGACAATGGAAATCTTGACACGATCATCTTCAAGAAAAGTCTTAATGTTAATTCGGTTGGGATTATTTTCCAGTTCTGCACAATTGCGACCAATGCTCGATTCATCTAAAGCATCTATTGCATTGGCTAGGATATTCATAAATACCTGATTTAACTGTCCAGGAAAGCATTTGACTTGAGGTAAATTATCATACTCAGTATCAATTTCAATGGCTGGGCGTTTTTTGTTAGCTTTGAGGCGATGTTTAAGAATTAAAATAGTGCTATCAATACCTTTATGGATATCAAATAATACTTTGTAATCTTTATCCGAGCGAGAAAAAGTTGTTAAGCTATTACTAATATTTTTGATACGTTCACACCCAATTTCCATAGACCGCAACATTTTCGGCAAGTCTTCTAATAGATATTCTATTTCAAATTCTGCGGCTTTTTGTGTAATTTCATCGCCAGGATTGGGAAATTTTTCTTGGTAAAGTCGCAGGTATTCTGTAATATTTATAACAGAAGCGATTGCTTCTCGAACATTACCGGCAATAAAACCGACAGGATTATTAATCTCGTGAGCAACACCTGCAACCAGATTCCCAAGGGCAGACATTTTTTCACTTTGCACTATCTGTAGCTGTGCTTCTTGTAAGTATTGAAGTGCTTGTTCCAGCTCTTGAGATTTTTGCTTAATCGCTGCTTCAGCTGCTTTGCGATCACGAATATCAATATCAAAGCAATACATTTCTTTTTCCCCAGCCATGTTTGTAAAAATTGCGTGACTGGAGTAAACGCTGACAATTGAACCATCTTTGTGCATTAAACCAAGCTCAGATGGTGGAATTGGAATTCCTTCAAATAACCACTTATTAACAGCCTTTATAACGAATTCTCGCATATGTGGAGGAATAATCAAATCTTCCAACTGCTTACCGAGTGCTTCTGTTTGAGAATAGCCATATAAAGATTCACTGGCTGTATTCCAAGCAATTACTTGACGATGACGGTTATAACACTGCATCGCGATTGTAGGAGTCGACTCAAATAAGTACCGGAAGCGCTGTTCGCTCTCCCGTAATATATCCAGGTTTCGCTGGGACTCTTCATAAAGACGAGCATTTTCCAAAAAAATCGCCTCTTGAGAACACAAAAAATCTAGAATGGAAATACATTCTTTGAAATACATCCTTTTGTTAATAATCCTTTATTTAAGCGATTTTCCCGATACAGAATATCAACTAGATACGTTTAGTTGAGAGTATACATACACAGTAGAGCTATCCCGGATGTTGCTTGGGTGTAAAAAATGGTAGAACGAGATTTTTCTAGTCTACTCTTCAATGAGAAGTTACTTCATTATATTTAACTAAATATCAAGTTTAGATTTCCAGTGTATATTTATTCCGTAATTTTGTAGTTATATTAGTTCATCTCGGCTATAAGTGTAAATGCTTAAGAAATAGTCTAAAACTTTAATCATCCATTATAGGTGATTAGGGATTAGGGATTGGGGATTGGGGTACGCCCGCACTGCTTTCGCAGTGTTAGCAAGGCGTGACGCGTAAGCGTCATATGGGGATTGGAGAACAGGGTTAATTAACAGTAACTCTTCCCATTATCATAGAAACAAGAGTTATTCCCGGCTACAGTTATGACTTCAAACAGTATTTCAGATGAAAACTTAGTATTAGTTGCTGGTGCTACTGGTGGAGTTGGACAATTAACAGTAGCCAAGTTACTTTCTGAAGGTTTTCAGGTCAGGGTTCTGACACGTAATGTATCCAAAGCAGAAAATATGTTTGCAGGTAAAGTAGATATTGCGCTCGGAGATATCCGCGATCCCGAAACTTTACCCGCAGCTATGTCCAACCTTACCCACATTATCTGTTGCAGTGGAACAACTGCTTTTCCTTCTGCAAAATGGGATTTTGAGGGAGATCCAAATTTTATTGAGTCATTTTTGCTATTTTTTGACCCCGAAAAAGCTAAAGCTAAAGCAAAAAATAGCCCCTACAAGGTCGATGCGGTTGGTGTAAGTAACTTAGTTGCAGCAGCACCAAAAAATTTACAACGGTTTGTGTTTATATCTTCTTGTGGTGTGGAACGCAAAGACCAATTTCCTTATAACATCCTCAATGGTTTTGGTGTATTGGATGCGAAACAACAGGCAGAACAAACTATCATTAACTCTGGATTACCATATACCATTATCCGACCTGGACGTTTAATAGATGGTCCTTATACCTCCTACGATCTCAATACCTTAATCAGAGCGAAAACAGGAGGTAAACTTGGCGTGGTATTAGGAACGGGGGATAAATTAACCGGTCAAACCAGCCGAATTGATGTAGCTAATGCTTGTGTGGAATCGATTAGAAATTCGAATTCTGTGAATAAAACTTTTGAGATTGTTAATCAGGGAGCAAGACCATCGGAGTTGGATTGGAATCAGCTTTTTGAGCAGTTGTAGTAGGTAATGGGTAATGGGTAATGAGTAATGAGTAATGAGTAATGAGTAATTTCTAATTTCTGACTTCTGACTTCTGACTTCTGACTTCTGACTTCTGACTTCTGATTTCTGACTTCTGACTTCTGCTCCCCATAGGCGCGGTCTGTCCTGACTTTTGACTTATGTCCTGCGGACACGCAATAACTACGTTACGCTCCGCTAGGCGCTAATGACTTTTGACTTTTGATTTGTCTGTCCTAACCTGTCATCGCTCCAGAACGCCGATACAGTAACCAAATAAATACGGGAGAACCAAGCAAAGCAGTTACCGAACCTACAGGTAACTCCACTGCTCCCAGACGGGAAAGCAAATCCGCAAAGGTTAATAACCATGCACCACCAAGGGCTGATAAGGGTAAACATACGCGGTAGTCAGTTCCAACTAATAAGCGTACTCCATGGGGAACTACCAATCCCACAAAACTAATTAACCCTGCAATACTTACCGCACCTGCAGCTAAAAGAGTTGCTACACCACCAATTAAAAGCCTACTGCGTACTAGGGAAACTCCCAAACCTACTGCTAAGTCATCTCCCAAAGCTAATACGTTCACCCATCTGGCGAGCAAACATCCTATCACCAATGCAGTTAACATATAAGGCGCAGCTATTTTTACTTGCTCCCAACCACGTCCATTTAAGCTACCAATTAACCAGTTGAGGGCTTGTTGTACCCTACCATCTTCGGCTAACAGTAATAATGTACTTTGAACCGCACCTAATAAAGAACTAACCGCTACACCACCTAACACCAACCTTTCAACTCGAATTCCTCCTTGACTGCGACCAAGAAAAATTACCGTAATCGCAGTGATAATCGCTCCCAACCAAGCAGCAAATGGAACCCAGTTAATCCATATTCCTAAAACAATCATTCCTACGGTTACTAGTCCTGCACCTGCAGAAATACCCAGAATAAATGGGCTAGCAAGACTATTACGCAACATTCCCTGTAGTAAAGCTCCTGACATTCCTAAAGCAGATCCTACAAGCATTGCAGCAATAATGCGCGGCATTCGCAAATCCCAAATAATTGTTTGGTTAATTGGATCCCCTTCATGTAATAATGCCTGCCAGATATCCGGTAAGCTGATGGAAACAGAACCTAGGGATAAAGAAGCCATTGAAGTTACTACTAATGCTGTTGTTAATAATGAAACAGCTATAAACAGGCGACCATCTAGGAAATTTGTTTTGATTTTGTACATTTGCTTTTTGGCTAGTTGCGATCGAGATAATTTTATTGAGTTAAATTTATGGAATTAAATTTATTGAGATAACTTTCCCACCATTTCTGCTCGGGTTAGCAGCAGTTAGGTAATATCTATTCATAACTAGTCAAATCTACTTTTATTGAGTAGGTTTATTTTTTGTCGCTAGCCCAACAACATCCAAAATGCTATTTGCACCTAATTCTTGCTGTTTATATTAACGTAACGGTGAATTTACTGTGCAGGTTTGTTATAGATTTTTTAACTTGAGAGCTTGACTATTCCTATATTGTTCACCCTTGGAGTATAATGCTTAAAAATTTAATAACTTAAACAAATGGGGTCGCCAAAATTTATGTAAGATGCAGCTAGTAGAAAAGCACGTAATTAATAGACAGCATAAGTTCTGGAAAGATTGTGACTATTTAAGTTTACAGGCAAAACATTTATATAATGCCACTACTTATACCCAACGCCAATACTTTTTTCAAACAGGGAAATACTACAATTGTGTTGATATTTACCACGCCACTAAAAACTTAGAATCATACAGGTATTTACCAACTAAAGTTAGTAAACAAATAGTTAGGAAAGTATCGGAAACTTGGAAATCTTGGTTATCAGCTTTAAAAGACTTCAAGAAATATCCCCACAAGTATTTAGGTAGACCAAAAATACCAGGTTATAAACATAAAGAACGTGGGAGATATGTGGTTATTTATCCTTGTGATGCAATATCACAACCTACCCTAAAAAAAGGCTTAATTAAACTGTCACAAGTTGATATTTGTTTCCCCACTAAAATTAAAAAAGTAGACCAAGTTCGCATAGTTCCAAAACTTAACTGTTATGTAATTGAGGTAATCTACACCTACGCTCAAGTAGAATCAAAGCAATCTCCATGGGTAGCCGGTATTGATTTAGGATTGACAAATTTGATGGCTGTAACTTCCAACCAACCAGGTTTAAAACCTTTGTTGGTTAATGGTAGACCATTGAAAAGTATCAATCAATTTTTCAATAAAAAATTGGTAACTGCCCAATCAAAAGAAGCTTGGAGACAAATTAAACAGTTAAATCACAAACGTGATAATAGAGTTAATAATTACTTACACACAGCTAGTCGTAGAGTAATTAACTGGTGCTTGAAAAACGATATTTCAATTTTAATCATTGGTAATAATCAAGGTTGGAAACAAAATATCAATATTGGTAAAATTAATAACCAGAAATTTACTCAAATACCTCACTCCAGATTAATTAATTTACTCACTTATAAGGCTAAATTATCTGGAATTGAAGTTATTGTCACCTCTGAAAGTTACACCAGTAAAGCTAGTGCTCTAGATGGAGACAAATTACCAAAATATAGTCCAAATACTAAATATAAATTTAGTGGTAAACGCATTCAAAGAGGACTATATCAAACCGCCACTGGTAAGCTAATCAATGCAGATACTAATGGGAGTATGAATATTATACGTAAAGTAATTCCCGATGTTTTTGAGGGAATAGAGGGATTGCCGTTTATCCCTGTAGCTCTGGATCTTTGGACTCGGCTACAAATATAGAAGACTATTATTGATTACTTTTGAGTAGTTTTGTATAGATTTCTATGAACGGTTGATACTTCTAATTTACGAAACATTCGTTTCAATGCTTGTTTTACAGAATTAGGAGATATCCAAAGTTTGCGAGCTATTTCTTTATTGGTAAGTCCTTGAGCTACAAGTTCAGCGATTTGTATTTCCCTTGATGTGAGGTGACTAATTAGGAAAGAATCAAGTTTTGTCCGTTGTGTTTGGATCTTCGCAAGACAAGCTGACATGTGAATACAGACTGCACTGAGTTCGATAATATCTTGGTGAGTAAATGGTTTAGTATCACCAACCCGAGCAAAATGAAGTGCACCAATTAACTGACCATCACCAACAATGGGACCAGTCATAATATGCTCGTGGTCGTAGTAACCGCAACAATTTTGATATAGCAGCGATTGTTTCCAACCGTCAGGAGGTAAGATCATTTTCTCATGGGCGGGAGCATGATATTCCATCACATAGCGCATTACTGGATCCACTGCACGCCCGACTTTTTCATAAAGCTCCAAAAATTTCTCTACTTTGGATATTCCTTGGATATCAACTGCTCTGGAGCGGAAATGCCGATCTAGCATATGTATACCCCAACGCTGTGCGCCGAAGTGTTCGCCAACTGTATCCATATAATTCATTCTTAGTTGATGCTCGTCTTCTGCGACCGCTAACTTATGGAATAAGGTGTGAAGAGATTTAGCTACCATTAGAAGATGTGTACGAAAAATAGATTTAATCTACCCGTTTGGGTACTATTCAAGCTGTATTGTTACTTCTAGCATAGTGTGTAAAGCAATGTTAAGAGTAATTTAAAGATGAATGATGAAGTGAAATATCATATCGGTTTAGTAATGTATCCCGGTATGACACAGCTCGATCTAACTGGACCACATCAGGTTTTTGCTTTTTTTCCCAATACTGTGATTCACCTAATCTGGAAATCTTTAGAAACGGTGATAAGTTCTGAAGGATTGAAAATTTTACCCAGTACTACTTTTGATGATTGTCCCCGACTCGATGTTATTTGCGTACCTGGTGGTAGGGGACAAGTAGAGATGATGGAGGATGAGCAAGTGTTAAAATTTTTGCGTTCCCAAGCGAAGGATGCAAAATATATTACATCTGTCTGTACTGGTTCAATGATTTTAGCCGCAGCAGGATTATTACAAGGATATCGAGCCGCCTGTCACTGGCTTTTTCGGGACTACCTTAAAATGTTGGGAGTTGAAGTATCTACCGAAAGAGTTGTAATTGATCGCAACAGGATTACAGGTGGTGGAATTACAGCAGGTATTGATTTTGCTTTAGTAATTGCTGCTCAACTTTATGATGAAGATACAGCAAAAAGATTGCAGTTAATATTGGAATATAATCCCGCACCTCCTTTTAATACAGGTTCTCCAGAAACAGCAGGTACGGTTTTAGTTGGAAAAATCAAACAATTTGCAGGAGAACTATTATCAGTAAATTTAGCAGCTACAGAAAGAGTATCTAAACGTTTATCTTTGTTAAGTTAGTTGCGAACGCTCAATTAATATACTTGCTATTCAGGATCCGTAAATATAAGTCGTAGTACCCCAATGACTTCCATATGTCGCATTAAAATTATTGGCATTGAGTGGTTGTTACAAATTGATACCGTTAACTTGATACTGTTAGCATCATACTCTCACTAAGTAACGCACTGTAACATATTTTTTTGATACTAAATGGTAAATTGAGCTGGATCGTTGCTTTTTCTGGGATATCATGCTTGACAGTCTAGGAAAAATCCAAAGTCCTTTAACTAGAAGTATTGCAGGTGCAACAGCAGCTTTTTCCGCAGTAATAATTACATCCGCTGTATTAATTGGTTTTACCAAGCCTAAAGATGAATCTGTTCACACAGTAGGTGTTTACGGTTCCCTGTTAGCTGCCGGGTGCGGTGCTATATTTGGTTTAGTGACCACAAGTAAAACTAATTCTACCCGAACGAATCAAACACCTAATCGAGTCTCAAGCGAGGAAAAGCAGGTTACAAATACTGCAGGTTGGCAAGACTGGCGTAATTTTGTAGTGATTCGCAAAGTTAGGGAAAGTGAAGAAATTACCTCCTTCTATCTTAAACCTCAAGATGGAGGTAGCATACCCGGCTTTAAACCCGGTCAATTCCTGACGATTAAATTAGATATACCCGAAAAAGATAAACCTGTAATTCGTACTTACTCCCTTTCCGATTATTCAGAAAGCGGTACCTATTATCGCCTCTCTATTAAACGAGAGGGAGCACCCAAAAATTCCGATTTACCCCCCGGTTTAGCTTCCAGTTTTATGCACGATCAGGTTCAGGAAGGTACTATAATTCCAGCAAAACCACCTGCGGGTAAGTTTTTCTTGGATCTTAATAAATCTTTACCTGCAGTACTGATCAGTAATGGAGTTGGAATCACTCCAATGATGAGCATGGCGAAGGCTTGCAAAAATTTTAACTCCACGCGACATCTCTGGTTTGTCCATGGTGCGAGAAATGGTAAGTTTCATGCTTTTGAAAATGAAATCAAGGCGATCGCCCAACAATATCCTAATCTCCAGGTTCATTTTCGCTACAGTCGACCCCAACCAGAAGATAATGGTAAATACCAAAGTGTGGGTTACGTTAATGCGGAGTTGCTTAAACAGTCCGTAGCTCCAGAGATAGAAAAAATTTGTGGTTCCCAAGATGCAGAATATTTTTTATGCGGTTCTCCGCCATTTTTACAATCTTTAAGGGAAGGACTTAAGGAATGGGGTGTACCAGAAGGTAAAGTTTTCTTTGAGTCTTTTGGAGGAGGTGCGAAAACAAACGTAACAACTAAAGATACAAATGTACAGAATAGTGGAAATGAGCGTAGTGCAGAGATAGTTTTTGCCAAATCTGGTAAAACCCTAAATTGGCAGGATAGTGATGGTAGTATTTTGGAATTTGCTGAAGCTAATGGAATTGATGCTGATTACAGTTGTCGTCAAGGTATTTGCCTAACTTGTATGTGTGCTCTTAATGAAGGGGAAGTTGAATATGAAGAGCCTCCAACTGGAACTCCAGATGAAGGTTCTGTCCTAATTTGCGTTTGTAAACCGAAGTCATCTAGAGTGGTTATCGACCTTTAACTGCAATAGCCACCATTGCTTACTATTCTTTTGCAGCAAAAACTGTTTGTAAAGACGTAGCATGCTACGTCTTTACAGATCTCATCTGTGTTTTTATCAGCTATGTGGACTCAGAGAGAACTTTATACTTGAAGGTTATATATGCAATCTCTTAAGCGTTGCTTTTAGTCATTAATCCCCACAAGAAGATTGCAAGCATTGCTCCAATAACTGCAACAACAATTCCTGGAATACTTAAAGTCGCTGCTGTTAACGTGAGTTGTCCCGTAGTTAATAAAGTCATTAAACTACCACCCAAAAAGGCTCCCACAATCCCTAAAAGCATGGTTGCAAGAATTCCGCCACCTTGATGTCCGGGGTAAATTGCTTTACCGATTGCTCCAGCAATCAGACCTAAAATGACCCAAGCAATAATATTCATATTTTTCTCCCTAAATTAATGTTCTTCTTTGTTTCTAGTGATAGGTAATTTAATACAAAATCGCGAACAAAATACTATCAACGGTTGCTTAGTAGTAAAACCGAAATTTGACGCTCTAACATTTTTGATTATAGAAGATGTAATTTTTGATAATCAAGTAGTTAACTATAAACTAGAATAGCAATTTTGGACGAAGTTTATCTCTACAATTAGAAACAAAATTACTATTCTAGAGATAGATAAACTTATATTCCAAGCTATTTCATTAAGATTTGAAGCCAAAACCCGCTTTTGATTTACCCTTACCTTTACCTTTTGATTTCTGTTTTTTATTAACTTCTCTTAATGCTTCTTGAAATAAATTATGTAAATGTATGGGTACGCTAGCAATTTCTGGTAATTCAGGTTGTTCGGTTTTATCAAATTGCCTTAACAAATCTTCTAAATCAGATTTTATATTAAACTCTGGGCGTTTTAATACTACTTGCAAAATATTTTCTAATTGCTCTGGGTATTCATTCTTAAGACGTTGCCAAATAGCTGTATTAATTTCTGGGGATTCTAAATATTCTCTTATCAATTTTTCCAAATCAGGATTATTTTGACCGTCTGATTCTGTTAAGAAAATCTTAAGTTTTGCATGATTTGCTAAAAATACTTGTCCCCAACGAGGATGATTAATGACAGTTACTTGTTCTGATTTTTTTAGATGGTTTGGTAATTCGACTTTTGGCAAAACCATTTTTGCACTATTGTTACTATCGAATAATTTTGCTGCTGTTTTACCATCAATACCAATTGATTCTGCAGTGTCTTGAATTTCCTCTTGGGAGACTCCTGCTTCTTGAGCTAATTGGGATAGGGATTTAGAACTGTCAATTCCTGCAGATTCTAACTGACTTTGCGCGACCATATCTTGAAATTCTGCTAATTTTTTTTCTAATTTGTATCCAGGTAAAGTCACTTCATCGCTGTTGAAGAAGTCAGTAAATGATTCATGATATCGTTCTACTGATAACCATGCTTCTTCTAGCATTTCTGGAGCATCGCCGTACAGATGATTTTTATAATGCTGTTTAAAATTCCCGATCGCTACCGATAGCTTGGGTTTACCCAATTTACCCATTAATGTGATTGGACCAGAAAACATCCAATAACTTTCTGTGACAGGAGAAATACGAGTCAGTAAAATTTCACCATCTTTAACCCTTGCGAGTTGCTGTATTTCCGATTCATCCTTGGGTTTGAGAGTATAATTTTTACCAGTCATCCAGTTCATTAACTCAAAACCATCAGATATAATTTGGGTTACAGCAAATAAGCCAATAAAACTCCGTCGCCAATTTTGAAGTAGTTGATTTTGGACATCAGATAATTCTGGGTGCTCAGCAAGGAAAATATCTAACGGTGTTTTGTCATTTACCACACCCTCATTAATAAACATAGAAACTACCATCTCATTTTGAGATGTTCCTTGGTACTGAGATTGGGAAAATTTAGCTAATTGCTCAGCGCTAAAAGTTTCCAATGCTGTCGCAAGATCGCCTTCTGCGGACAATATGAAATCTAGTAATTCTGCGTGTAAGTTCTTCGCTGTTTCTAAAATTGAATCCACAACTCAACCTCTGCAAGACACTCAAATTATTGTATTTAATCCCACCATGATTATTACGATTTTTCTAGCCCCTGTCATTGGTGGGAGAATATTTGAGCATCAGCAATCAAGCTTATCCAAAATTAGGATCGCACAACATTACTTATTATCGATTACTAACTGCCAACTACCAATCAACTTTTAGTAATTCGCTTACTCTGCTCAGAAGTCCCCAACATCTGCAAATTATGGAGGGTTGCGTACATTCCTCCCTGCTCTAATAATTCCTCATGACTTCCCCTTTCGACCAGTTCTCCGCTCTGTAAAACAAAAATTCGATCCACATTGCGAATAGTAGAAAGACGATGGGCGATGATAATAGCTGTACGACTTTGCAAAAGTTCCTGTAAAGCATCTTGAATTAAACATTCTGTCCCCACATCTAAATTAGCTGTAGCTTCATCTAAAACTAAAATCTGAGGATTGCGAATCGCAGCACGAGCAAAAGCTAAAAGTTGTTTTTCTCCACTGGAAAGATTAGTTCCCCTCTCCCGTAATTCACTGTCGTAACCTTGGGGTAGTTTTTCAATAAATTTGTCAACATTCGTTTTTGCTGCTGCTTCTTGGACTTCTTCAATACTGTAACTATCCCCTAAGCTAATATTACTTTTTACATCACCAGCAAACAAAAATCCTTCCTGGAGAATTACTCCCATATATCGCCTTAATTCAGCTTGTGGTACTTCCCTAATATCAATACCATCTACTAAAATCCGCCCCTTAGTGGGTTCGTAAAGGCGACATAACAAGCGAATAACTGAACTTTTACCCGCACCAGTAGGACCAACTAATGCTACCTTCTCGCCAGGGTGAATGGTAAAGTCTAAGTTTTTAATTACATAATCGTCATTTTTATAAGCAAACCAAACATTTTCAAACTTAATTTCACCTAAGTTTGGTTTATTACTTGATGCTTGTTCGTGATTGTCCAGTTCGTCAACATACCCCAATTGGGAATCAAAAATGGAAAATCGAGGATTTTCTAAATCGCGAATTTCTATCGGTTCATCTAAAATTTCACTCACTCTTTCAATCGCTGTAAAGCCCGATTGAATAACTGTAAATTTTTCTGCAAATTGCTGTAGAGGTTCGAATACCTTACGAGCAAAGAAAATAAATGTTGATATAGTACCAAAATCCAATTGTTTTTCTAAAAGTAGCCAGCCACCAGCCCATAGGATAATTGTAGTTGCAATTAAAGCAACCCACTCCAAGGTAGCTGATACCGCCGAATCATAAAAAATAGTTCTGTCGACCTGTTTAACATAACGCTTGTTGACATTGTGAAATAATTGCGAGTTGAATCTTTCTCGCCGAAATAATTGCACTACATTAATGCCAACAATATTTTCTTGTAATGTGGAGTTTAGCCCCGAAAGTTCTTCTCTAGCTTTGTAATTAGCCTGACGATACTGGTACTGAAAATAAACTACTAATGCTGATACCGGTAAAAGAACTAATAATAATAACAAAGCTAATTGCCACTGAGTATAAAAAGTAAACCCAATGATTACCAGCATCGAGAATATATCCGATACGATACCGATCGCTCCGGTGGAAAAAACATCTCCCAAAACTTCCACATCACTGGTAAGTCTGGTAATTAATTTACCTACAGGTGTACTGTCGAAAAAACGTACAGCTAAAGATGTAACGTGATGAAATAAATCTCGACGGATATCGTTTGTAATTTGTTGACCGACTTTTTGAACTAAAAATCCTTGAAAACCTTGAAATAGTAAACGAAAAAGAACTGTAAATAATAAAACTCCTTGTAAAATCCCTAAGCCTTGTAATAAGGGCAAATTTTTCAGAAATTCATAAGCACTGTCTTCACCGCGAATTAAAGATATAACTTGCCCAATAATTATTGGTTGTAAGGCGTTTGCCACTGCTAAAGGTACTAGCAACAACATTGACAGTGCCAGTGTTTTCTGATGGCGACGGGCATAGGGTACCAGTCGCAAAAATAACCGCCAATCACTTTCACGATGACGGTTACGTTTTTGAGATTTTTTAAGTGATTGAGAGATGCTCATAAAGAGCATTATATTAATTTTTACTATGAAAAAATCATTTCTTTTGCAAATTGGGTTAGGGAATCAGAATTGGCTATTGGAAATTTAGTCTTCTGACTCACAAGTCAAATTAATCACTTTTGTTTCTGAAAGCAAATCCAATGTTTATGGTAAAACTTTCTGTAAGACTTCTATGAGTCGGTCGACATTTTCTTTTTGACTATTGAAACCCATAAGTCCCACTCGCCACACTTGACCTTTGAGTTCTCCCAGTCCGCCACCAATTTCAATATTATATTCGTTTAATAATTTTTGTGAAATTGCCTTGCCATCAACGCCTTGAGGAATGCGTACGGTGGTAAGGGTAGGTAAACGGAAATCTTTCTCTACATGCAGACTTAGCCCTAAACCTTCTAATTTATCCCAGAGATATTCGGCATTTAATTGATGGCGCTTCCAGCAGTTTTCCAATCCTTCCTCAGCCATTAAACGTAGAGATTCCCGTAAAGCATAGTATAAATTAATTGGAGCAGTATGGTGATAAGTGCGTTCTCGACCCCAATATTTTTGTAATAACGTTGCGTCTAAATACCAGTTAGCAACCTTAGTCCGACGCTGTTGGATTTTGCTCATAGCTCGAGGACTAATTGTTAAAGGTGAAGCTCCGGGAGGACAACCCAAACCTTTTTGAGAGCAGCTGTAAGCCAGATCAACTCCCCATTCATCTAAAAATAAAGGTACACCACCTAAACTGGTAACAGTATCCACTAGCAATAAGCAACCAGCTTCCCGACATAATTCACCTACTCCTTCTAATGGTTGTCTTGCACCAGTGGAAGTCTCTGCATTAACTAAGGCTAATATAGCCGGACGATGGGTATTTAATTGATGCTTAATTTCATCTAAACTAAATACTTGACCCCAAGGCTTGGTCATTGTTCTGACATCAGCACCATACCTACCCGCCATGTCTACTAGGCGATTACCAAAATATCCAGCGACACCAATTAATACCACGTCACCAGGTTCTACAGCATTTGCGATCGTGGCTTCCATTGCTGCACTACCCGTACCGCTTACTGCTATAGTCATGGGGTTATTTGTTTGCCAGGTGTAGCGCAGTAAGGATTGGATCTCATCCATTAATCTCAAAAAAGCCGGATCTAAATGTCCAACAGGAGCAGTATTCATGGCTTTGAGCACAGTTGGATGAGCATTTGATGGTCCGGGTCCCAACAGCAAACGGGATGGTGTATCTAAAGGTGATAGTTGCAGCTTTTGGGTATTATCGATGGAAGATGCTTGCATGATTGATTATTTGTTACTTATTATCCATTATCCCGCTTTGCTTATTTTATTAGTGCTTCAAACAAATGTGAAATCTTGTAAATGTAAAATTTTAGATACTGGGAATTGACGAATCATAAAACCAAATTTTCAATCAATACTGTTCAATCAATAACCTATTAATCAAAAATCATCAATTAAATTTTATTCAGGTTGCTGTAAATTATGAAAGCTTTTCCCTACCAGAGCATCATTTTGAAATTGTAGGGTTACACTCCAATACGGATTTAAATCACCTGCTCCTTGAGGGTTATCACTTGATGAAAAAATATCTTGATCGTTCCACTGATAGATTCTTTCTTTAATTTGTTTACCACCATCATCAAGCTCGTTTGTATAGATTAAAACTCCGTCCCAGCCAATAATAGAGCGAACTTCATCATAGGACATTCCTTCAGATATAGAGTTGTATAAATCTCGTCGAATTTGAGGTTTATACTTTCCGTTCTGGGTTTGGATTGGTTTAGTAGGAATTTGACCAGGAATTCGTCGGTTGGGAAAAAGTCCATTGGAAAAACTAAATGTAGAATTAGCAGAAAAAGGAGGAAACTGCTTGAAGAAAAAATCTTTATGAGAATAAATAAAAGCAATACAGCCGAAAATAGCAAGAGATAAGAGAATTGAATCTTTCATAATAAATAGGGCGGTTAGCCGCCCTAGAGTACTTTAAATCACATCAAGTTAAATCACATCAAGCTTTTAAGTTGAATTAGAAACTATTTGAAAGACAAGTATTTTGATTAACGGACACCTGCGGTTGTTTCGTGAGATTCCGTGTATACGTTTGTGTAAGTTTTGATATTACCTACTACTCTAGTAATAATGTCTTCGTTAAATTTACCCTCAAGTGTAGAAGTTGCTCTGTGTACCGTATAATCCTTATATTTTTTGGAGGAGACATCTATCTTTCCGGGTTTGATACTACCGTCAATGAAAAGTTTATCTGCGGTAGTGGTGTACTTTTCGTAACGATTTGAAATGGTTTTAGAATCAATATTTAAATCAGTTACTGTTCTACTATTGCTATTTGTCCATACATTACGAACAAATGTTTCACCAGCTAAAGCAGGGGTTGCAATCAAAGAGGTGAGAATAGTTAAAGCAAAAACCTTTTTCATTATTTTTCTCTTTATAAAGTTGCTTGCTTGTTTTATCTCGTATTTGGGTGTTTGTTGTTAATACTTGAGTTTAGAAATTGATAGGACGCTGAAGCAAAGCGTCCTATCGGTTTTGTAGTTTAGGAATTGATTCTTTTGCAGTTCAGGAATCAGTTTCCTTACTAACGAACACCTGAGGTTGTTTCGTGAGCTTTAGACTTGCTATATGCACGAGTCTTGATAGTTCCATACACATTTGTATAATTATGTTCGTTGTAATGACCCCAAAGACTAGCACTGGCTTTGTGAACGCTCAACTTATCGTAGGAAATTCCTCCTTTCCCAAAGTCTACATCGCCATCAACATAAATCTTGTCAGCATTGGAATCGTATTTTTCGTAACGATTGGAACGAGTATTGGAGTTAAGATGCAAATCAGTTTTTGTGAGTGAATTATTTTTTGTCCACTCATTACGGACGAAGGTTTCACCAGCTAAAGCAGGGGTAGCGACTAAAGAAGCGAGAATAGCTAAACCGAGAACTTTTTTCATGATTTTATCCTTGTGAAATTACTCGTTTATCGAATCTAAACTTTAGGTATTATTGAGGCTGAAGTTTGAGTACTACATAGGACGCCTAAACATCCTATGAGATTTGATTTTCAATAATTTTAGGAATTAATATCCTTACTAACGAACACCTGAGGTTGTTTCGTGAGCTTTAGACTTGCTATATGCGCGAGTCTTGATAGTTCCATACACATTTGTATGATTGTGTTCGTTGTAATGACCCCAAAGACTAGCACTGGCTTTGTGAACGCTCAACTTATCGAAGGAAATTCCTCCTTTACCAAAGTCTAAATCGCCATCAACATAAATCTTGTCAGCATTGGAATCGTATTTTTCGTAGCGATTGGAATGAGTATTGGATTTAAGATACAAATCAGTTTTTGTGAGTGAATGATTTTTTGTCCATTCGTTACGGACGAAGGTTTCACCAGCTAAAGCAGGGGTAGCGACTAAAGAAGCGAGAATAGCTAAACCGAGAACTTTTTTCATGATTTTATCCTTGTGAAATTACTCGTTTACCGAATCTAAACTTTAGGTATTATTGAGGCTGAAGTTTGAGTACTACATAGGACGCCTAAACATCCTATGAGATTTGATTTTCAATAATTTTAGGAATTAATATCCTTACTAACGAACACCTGAGGTTGTTTCGTGAGCTTTAGACTTGCTATATGCGCGAGTCTTGATAGTTCCATACACATTTGTATGATTGTGTTCGTTGTAATGACCCCAAAGACTAGCACTGGCTTTGTGAACGCTCAACTTATCGAAGGAAATTCCTCCTTTACCAAAGTCTAAATCGCCATCAACATAAATCTTGTCAGCATTGGAATCGTATTTTTCGTAGCGATTGGAATGAGTATTGGATTTAAGATACAAATCAGTTTTTGTGAGTGAATGATTTTTTGTCCATTCGTTACGGACGAAGGTTTCACCAGCTAAAGCAGGGGTTGCAACTAAAGAAGCGAGAATAGCTAAACCAAGAACCTTTTTCATGATTGTCTCCTTGCGAAACTCAAATTTGTATTTATTTGAAAGTTGAAGTTATTTAAAACCCAAAGTTATTTGTCTTTCTCAGGCTCGTATTTGGGTAGTGTTCGAGACTGAAAGCCTTTGACGTTTTTAGGCTCATTTGTATTATTTCTACCTATAGAAACCCCTTCACAAATACTAGACAGAGTTGGGAAGCTATCGGGGTTTAATCTAACACCAGCGCCGATTAATTCAGCACAAGCGCGAGCATTTATAATTTCTAAGTCATATTTAGTCTTACTAGAAATAGTTTCAGCCATTCGCTTACAAGTTTTTTCCAAACTTCCACCTAAAGGAATGACGAAAGCTGCATTAACTCCATAAGAAGCATTATCGGAGAAACTAATTCCATTAAATGAACTATAGGAAGTTCCAAGAATTAAAGAGGGTTTGGGACAAACTACTTGTCTTCCACCTAAACCTTGAATTTTATAAGTAGCAGAATCACCAATGTTATAAACTCCTGTTTGATTAATTGCAGCCGAATTTCTCTGGTCGTTATCTAAACTTTGTTCTTGATTGGGCTGAGATTGGGAATTAACAGAGTTATTAATAGATTGTGCTTGGGCTTTTGTATTGATACCTGCGGTTAAAAGCAGATATATTACAAAATGTATTGTTAATGCCCTTAGACTGTTTTTAAGCATTGGACAATCTTGTGTGAAGGTAAAACAAGTATTTATATCGCATTCAATCAAGCTGATAATAAGTTTATATTTTTTATTTAAATCCTATATAAAATCTCAAAGTGCTCTCATCTTTAGGATTAGTATCGTGATTGGAATTTGAGAAGCTGCGCCTTTGAAATTGTATTGTCGAAAATTTACTTATCGAGCTTTTCCGTTTCCGAACTCCTCACAATTCAATATTCTCATTATGAGCGCAGAAAAAAAGGGGACTTTGGTGGGTTTTTGTGGGGAGTTAGAAGGAATTGATACACAATGCAATACTTTTACTTAAGAACATTGACTTTAACTGAGGCATAAAGTTTCCACAATTTACACAGTGTGAATGCATCAGACAAATAAATATAGCAAATATATACTTTGAAGCTTACTTACTTTGTAATGAGATTAAAATATAGCAATCATATTTAATTTGTGCATGGGCAAACGTTAAGTACAATATCTCTACAAGATTGATTTTTATTAATTATTTAGGATTGTTATGTAAGTTAAATACACACGAAATAATATCCAGGTGGTTTTAATATTTAATTTATCTACATATATGACATATATGAGGGGTATATCCTTAAACTTTAAAGCAGATAAAATCTTTATATAACTATATGAATATTTCCAGAATAAAGATTGAAATCATCTTCATGGAAATGAAGTTTAATAACTTCGGATTGATAACATTTAATTTCTGACTTATAAGCCCCAGTTAATTAGCTGTTTTAATAAGTGGAAAAACTGAATAAATTACAAGGATATTTTAAAGAAAATTAGAAAAAAGTTAAAGAGTATACAAAACATGTCAAAAATTAATTAATACCAGGTATTATCCAGATCTAGGAAAGTATTTTTTATGTCTTTAGAAAGTTTTGAGGTTCTTGTTTTGAGACAATTAAGTAAATGTGCGTACATTAACTCAGGAATTACGCAGCGTAAGCATAGTCTGTCCGCAGGACATAGATTTGTTATTGTGACAGAAACCCAGTGTAGGGTTAGCGGATCCGCTAACGTAATGACGCAATTACGTTAATTTTGTGTAAGTTTTATAACTAAATTATAGTTTTTTAACTACATTTACCCAATCATCAATTTACTCAGCATTGAATTTTTGTAAATTGGAACTACTCAAGTTGAATAAAATAATCAATAATCAATATTTACAACACAAAAATTAACCCCAAAAAATCATTTTCAAAAAAATCTTGTTGAAGCTCTGCAAAAAAAAAGATAATTTGTGTAACCCCTAGAATAATTATGTTTCTCAAAAAATAACTCTTACGCAAATAACTTTAATAACAATAAATATAAAAAAACAAAACCTTAATTTTCTGCCAGAGGATTTTGTCAGCGAAAAAACCTGACAAGTAAGTAAACCCTACTATATAGTAATCCTATTTATGACTACTGAAGAGGCTTTAAACATTGCAGATCGAGCTATTTCTGCGTTAACTGGTAAGTTTCTAACTGATTTACAAAGTGATTTATTAAAAGCATCTTGGAAAAATCAAACATATGAAGATTTTGCAGAAACTCATGGTTATTGCTTAGACTACGTTAAAAAAGACGTTGGTTCTCAATTATGGCGTTTACTCTCCGAAGGGTTGGGAGAGAAAGTAACAAAGAAGAATTTTCGTCAAGCATTGGAACGACATAAAGAACTTCAGAAGTTTGTAAATTCTCAGGAAAAAGAAAAAAGATGCGATCTGGGTGATTCACCCGACACTTCAGTTTTTTACGGAACTGAGGAAGAATTAGGAACTCTAAAAAATTGGGTACTACAATATAGATGTAGATTAATTGCAATTGTAGGTGTTGGTGGAATAGGAAAAACTGCTCTTGCTGGACAGTTAATGGAACAGGTAAAAGATAAATTTGAATATGTTATTTGGCGTTCGCTACGTCACACCATTGTCCAAAAAAATATTGTAGGAGAACTAGTTTATTTTTTATCAGATAAACAAGACAGAAATACTAAAAGTGAAAGTTTACTTCAACACTTGCGTTCTTCTCGTTGTCTAGTAATTTTGGATCGTTTCGAGACAATTTTGGAACCGGGAAAATTAACTGGAGAATATAGCCAAGGCTATGAAGAGTATGGGGAATTATTAAAACTAATTGGAGAAACGAATCACCAAAGCTGTTTTATTCTTACTAGTCGCGAAAAACCATTTGAAATAAGTGACTTGGAAGGTCAAAAGTCATCTGTTCGTTCTTTGCATCTCAAAGGTTCTTTGGAAACAGCACAAGCTTTAATTGAGCAGGAAGAGTTATCTGGTTCTGAAGAAGAAAAGCAAGAGTTATGCTGGAATTATGGGTGTAATCCTAAAGCCTTAAAAATTTCTTCTACTTCGATTAATGACCTATTTGATGGTAAAGTAGCCGACTTCCTAGAACAAGATACGATTGTCTTAAATGGTATTCGTCGCTTGTTAGATTCACAATTTGCTCGTCTATCTTCGTTAGAGCAAATAATCATGTATTGGTTAGCGATTCATCGTAGCTGGATTTCAATTCCAGAATTAGCAAAAGATATTACTCCGGTAGTTCATCAAACAAAGATATTAAAAGCTATCGAGTCTTTACATCGTCGTTCTCTAGTAGAAAAGCGGTCGAGTAAATACACACAGCAACTAATGGTAATGGATTACACCAAGGAAAGATTAATTGAGGGGATTACAAATGAATCAATTGACCAAAAGATCTCTTTGTTTAGTAACGATACATTACTGAAAAAGGCTTTTAAGGATTATGTTGCAAAAATTCTTTAGTTTGTACTAATAAGTATTTCAGCAGGATTTTCAGACATGGGTGTAAAGGTGGGATCGGCTTCTAGTACTGCTTTTTTTCTTTCTTCAGGTGCGAGGAGAATATTATATTATCTCTGTATTGCTGAAATCCTGCTAGTCAGAACCCAATTAAATTTTTAAAATATAGCAGTATTAATTTTTTCTTCTACTACAAGGCGATACAATTATCTTCTGTAATGTGATTTTTTTGGTAAAAGTCACCAAATATTCTCGGAAATTGGGTAGTCGTTCTTGTAGATTTTAAGTAGCGCTTTTAAAGGTGCTGCTATATAGACACACCCTTAACCCAAATTCTTACATAATGTTGAAGCGATTTTTGCTCCTACTTATTGCTGTAACTATTGGTACTGGTGCAGTTGTATTTTTTTTCTTACAACAAGCAACTTATTTACCTTCTTGGTACCAAAACCAAGCAGCAAGCACTGGAAGTTCAAAAACCCATTCTCCACAGACAGGTGAAAATCAATATCAAAAAAAGCTTGAGAGTGAAGAAATATTGAAGAAAATTTCCCAGAGTCTCGAAAATCCAAATAATCCTGGAGAAGCAAAAATCGACTCGCAAGAACTCAATACTTTAATTGAAACGGGACTAGTATCCACTCCCAATAACCAGTTAAAAGAAGCTGTTAAAGCTACCAATACTGAAATATCAGAAGGGAAAATATTATCCGGTGCTGTAATAGATTTGAATCAAGTTCCGATTGATAAATTACCAAGCAAAGCACAAAATTCTATTGAGAAGCTAATTACTACTATTCCAGGTTTAAAAGAGCGTCCCCTTTATATTGGAGTTGAAGGTAAACCCTCTGTTCGCAACCGAAAAGTAGTTTTAGATAATACAACCCGCGTCAAGTTGGGTAACATCAGTATGACTATACCCGAACTATCTCAACGTTTGGGTATTCCTGAAGAAAAACTCAACCGACAACTTTCAAACCCATCTTCCGCACTCTAACTGTCACAATCGGTAATTACTTAAATAAATCAATAATAAAAGAGTAAAAAAGTACTTTTTACCAC
>NZ_LMTZ01000043.1 GCF_001456025.1 Mastigocoleus testarum BC008 | reverse complement strand
TTTTGGGTCTATCTGTTTTACTTTCTCCCAATACTCTATCCTCAATTTTTGAACTCTTTCCGTTTTCCCTTGGAAGACGCGCGGCTAGCGCCACGAAGGCTACTGCGTAATGTTTTTTTTTCGTGTTAATTTTTGTTTTTGCAATGTACAACACATCACACTTGCACACACCCAAACGTTATACTTTTCTCCAAAATACTCGCAGTATTCCGACAAAGTTGCGTCTGGATAACTTTCAACCATTTGGGCTAATTCGCGACCATAATCATCTAGCCGACCCTTCATTGCTCCACCTTGCTTTTTGGGTTCTAAATTACCTTTAGTTTTCTTTAACTGGATTAGTTTTTGTACATAGCTTTTTGCTACACCAAATTGCAAAGCAACCTTTCGGATTGACGTACCACCTCTGAAGTAAGTATTTACTATTTTTTCTCGTAAATCGATTGAGTACGGTTTCATTATAATCTTTGATGCACTAATACTATTTGTACCTCATATACCTCAAAACTGCTGTATATCTAAATCTTGATTCTGATACTAACTCCGACTTAATCATTATTTTTATCCAATAAAGAGTTTCATTAGCCTCCTTTAAGGCTATAGAATACTTGTTAACAAAATCTTTGCTCGATTGTGCATATTTGGCTTCTGAACAATTTGCACCTATCGATGTTCCACTTCTCAAAAACTGTTTAGACAAGACCTTAACTGCATCATCGAAAGGTCTTTTATTCAGTTGAGAATAGGCTTTAACTACTCTGATGGCAAAATCTTCTGTTCTTTCTTGAATACTAATATTTATATCATTATCAAACATGAGTCAAAATCATACAATGATTCTATGTTACCCAATTGATAATCGGTCATAACTAATTCCCACTACTCATTACTTATTACTTATTACTTATTACTTATTACTTATTACTTATTACTCATTACTTATTACTCATTACTTATTACTCATTACTTATTACTCATTACTTATTACTCATTACTTATTACTYATTACTTATTACTCATTACTTATTACTTATTACTTATTACTCATTACTTATTACTTATTACTTATTACTTATTACTTATTACTCATTTAGAGGAATCGTAATTATAAACTCTGTACCTTCTCCCAAAACTGAACTGACCTCCAAATTACCGCCATGTTTATCTACCACAATTTGACGAGCGATCGCTAATCCTAATCCTGTTCCTTTACCTACACTTTTGGTCGTAAATTGACGGTCGAAGATTTTTTGTTTAACTACTTCAGACATCCCCTTACCATTATCGACAATGGAAATCTTGACACGATCATCTTCAAGAAAAGTCTTAATGTTAATTCGGTTGGGATTATTTTCCAGTTCTGCACAATTGCGACCAATGCTCGATTCATCTAAAGCATCTATTGCATTGGCTAGGATATTCATAAATACCTGATTTAACTGTCCAGGAAAGCATTTGACTTGAGGTAAATTATCATACTCAGTATCAATTTCAATGGCTGGGCGTTTTTTGTTAGCTTTGAGGCGATGTTTAAGAATTAAAATAGTGCTATCAATACCTTTATGGATATCAAATAATACTTTGTAATCTTTATCCGAGCGAGAAAAAGTTGTTAAGCTATTACTAATATTTTTGATACGTTCACACCCAATTTCCATAGACCGCAACATTTTCGGCAAGTCTTCTAATAGATATTCTATTTCAAATTCTGCGGCTTTTTGTGTAATTTCATCGCCAGGATTGGGAAATTTTTCTTGGTAAAGTCGCAGGTATTCTGTAATATTTATAACAGAAGCGATTGCTTCTCGAACATTACCGGCAATAAAACCGACAGGATTATTAATCTCGTGAGCAACACCTGCAACCAGATTCCCAAGGGCAGACATTTTTTCACTTTGCACTATCTGTAGCTGTGCTTCTTGTAAGTATTGAAGTGCTTGTTCCAGCTCTTGAGATTTTTGCTTAATCGCTGCTTCAGCTGCTTTGCGATCACGAATATCAATATCAAAGCAATACATTTCTTTTTCCCCAGCCATGTTTGTAAAAATTGCGTGACTGGAGTAAACGCTGACAATTGAACCATCTTTGTGCATTAAACCAAGCTCAGATGGTGGAATTGGAATTCCTTCAAATAACCACTTATTAACAGCCTTTATAACGAATTCTCGCATATGTGGAGGAATAATCAAATCTTCCAACTGCTTACCGAGTGCTTCTGTTTGAGAATAGCCATATAAAGATTCACTGGCTGTATTCCAAGCAATTACTTGACGATGACGGTTATAACACTGCATCGCGATTGTAGGAGTCGACTCAAATAAGTACCGGAAGCGCTGTTCGCTCTCCCGTAATATATCCAGGTTTCGCTGGGACTCTTCATAAAGACGAGCATTTTCCAAAAAAATCGCCTCTTGAGAACACAAAAAATCTAGAATGGAAATACATTCTTTGAAATACATCCTTTTGTTAATAATCCTTTATTTAAGCGATTTTCCCGATACAGAATATCAACTAGATACGTTTAGTTGAGAGTATACATACACAGTAGAGCTATCCCGGATGTTGCTTGGGTGTAAAAAATGGTAGAACGAGATTTTTCTAGTCTACTCTTCAATGAGAAGTTACTTCATTATATTTAACTAAATATCAAGTTTAGATTTCCAGTGTATATTTATTCCGTAATTTTGTAGTTATATTAGTTCATCTCGGCTATAAGTGTAAATGCTTAAGAAATAGTCTAAAACTTTAATCATCCATTATAGGTGATTAGGGATTAGGGATTGGGGATTGGGGTACGCCCGCACTGCTTTCGCAGTGTTAGCAAGGCGTGACGCGTAAGCGTCATATGGGGATTGGAGAACAGGGTTAATTAACAGTAACTCTTCCCATTATCATAGAAACAAGAGTTATTCCCGGCTACAGTTATGACTTCAAACAGTATTTCAGATGAAAACTTAGTATTAGTTGCTGGTGCTACTGGTGGAGTTGGACAATTAACAGTAGCCAAGTTACTTTCTGAAGGTTTTCAGGTCAGGGTTCTGACACGTAATGTATCCAAAGCAGAAAATATGTTTGCAGGTAAAGTAGATATTGCGCTCGGAGATATCCGCGATCCCGAAACTTTACCCGCAGCTATGTCCAACCTTACCCACATTATCTGTTGCAGTGGAACAACTGCTTTTCCTTCTGCAAAATGGGATTTTGAGGGAGATCCAAATTTTATTGAGTCATTTTTGCTATTTTTTGACCCCGAAAAAGCTAAAGCTAAAGCAAAAAATAGCCCCTACAAGGTCGATGCGGTTGGTGTAAGTAACTTAGTTGCAGCAGCACCAAAAAATTTACAACGGTTTGTGTTTATATCTTCTTGTGGTGTGGAACGCAAAGACCAATTTCCTTATAACATCCTCAATGGTTTTGGTGTATTGGATGCGAAACAACAGGCAGAACAAACTATCATTAACTCTGGATTACCATATACCATTATCCGACCTGGACGTTTAATAGATGGTCCTTATACCTCCTACGATCTCAATACCTTAATCAGAGCGAAAACAGGAGGTAAACTTGGCGTGGTATTAGGAACGGGGGATAAATTAACCGGTCAAACCAGCCGAATTGATGTAGCTAATGCTTGTGTGGAATCGATTAGAAATTCGAATTCTGTGAATAAAACTTTTGAGATTGTTAATCAGGGAGCAAGACCATCGGAGTTGGATTGGAATCAGCTTTTTGAGCAGTTGTAGTAGGTAATGGGTAATGGGTAATGAGTAATGAGTAATGAGTAATGAGTAATTTCTAATTTCTGACTTCTGACTTCTGACTTCTGACTTCTGACTTCTGACTTCTGATTTCTGACTTCTGACTTCTGCTCCCCATAGGCGCGGTCTGTCCTGACTTTTGACTTATGTCCTGCGGACACGCAATAACTACGTTACGCTCCGCTAGGCGCTAATGACTTTTGACTTTTGATTTGTCTGTCCTAACCTGTCATCGCTCCAGAACGCCGATACAGTAACCAAATAAATACGGGAGAACCAAGCAAAGCAGTTACCGAACCTACAGGTAACTCCACTGCTCCCAGACGGGAAAGCAAATCCGCAAAGGTTAATAACCATGCACCACCAAGGGCTGATAAGGGTAAACATACGCGGTAGTCAGTTCCAACTAATAAGCGTACTCCATGGGGAACTACCAATCCCACAAAACTAATTAACCCTGCAATACTTACCGCACCTGCAGCTAAAAGAGTTGCTACACCACCAATTAAAAGCCTACTGCGTACTAGGGAAACTCCCAAACCTACTGCTAAGTCATCTCCCAAAGCTAATACGTTCACCCATCTGGCGAGCAAACATCCTATCACCAATGCAGTTAACATATAAGGCGCAGCTATTTTTACTTGCTCCCAACCACGTCCATTTAAGCTACCAATTAACCAGTTGAGGGCTTGTTGTACCCTACCATCTTCGGCTAACAGTAATAATGTACTTTGAACCGCACCTAATAAAGAACTAACCGCTACACCACCTAACACCAACCTTTCAACTCGAATTCCTCCTTGACTGCGACCAAGAAAAATTACCGTAATCGCAGTGATAATCGCTCCCAACCAAGCAGCAAATGGAACCCAGTTAATCCATATTCCTAAAACAATCATTCCTACGGTTACTAGTCCTGCACCTGCAGAAATACCCAGAATAAATGGGCTAGCAAGACTATTACGCAACATTCCCTGTAGTAAAGCTCCTGACATTCCTAAAGCAGATCCTACAAGCATTGCAGCAATAATGCGCGGCATTCGCAAATCCCAAATAATTGTTTGGTTAATTGGATCCCCTTCATGTAATAATGCCTGCCAGATATCCGGTAAGCTGATGGAAACAGAACCTAGGGATAAAGAAGCCATTGAAGTTACTACTAATGCTGTTGTTAATAATGAAACAGCTATAAACAGGCGACCATCTAGGAAATTTGTTTTGATTTTGTACATTTGCTTTTTGGCTAGTTGCGATCGAGATAATTTTATTGAGTTAAATTTATGGAATTAAATTTATTGAGATAACTTTCCCACCATTTCTGCTCGGGTTAGCAGCAGTTAGGTAATATCTATTCATAACTAGTCAAATCTACTTTTATTGAGTAGGTTTATTTTTTGTCGCTAGCCCAACAACATCCAAAATGCTATTTGCACCTAATTCTTGCTGTTTATATTAACGTAACGGTGAATTTACTGTGCAGGTTTGTTATAGATTTTTTAACTTGAGAGCTTGACTATTCCTATATTGTTCACCCTTGGAGTATAATGCTTAAAAATTTAATAACTTAAACAAATGGGGTCGCCAAAATTTATGTAAGATGCAGCTAGTAGAAAAGCACGTAATTAATAGACAGCATAAGTTCTGGAAAGATTGTGACTATTTAAGTTTACAGGCAAAACATTTATATAATGCCACTACTTATACCCAACGCCAATACTTTTTTCAAACAGGGAAATACTACAATTGTGTTGATATTTACCACGCCACTAAAAACTTAGAATCATACAGGTATTTACCAACTAAAGTTAGTAAACAAATAGTTAGGAAAGTATCGGAAACTTGGAAATCTTGGTTATCAGCTTTAAAAGACTTCAAGAAATATCCCCACAAGTATTTAGGTAGACCAAAAATACCAGGTTATAAACATAAAGAACGTGGGAGATATGTGGTTATTTATCCTTGTGATGCAATATCACAACCTACCCTAAAAAAAGGCTTAATTAAACTGTCACAAGTTGATATTTGTTTCCCCACTAAAATTAAAAAAGTAGACCAAGTTCGCATAGTTCCAAAACTTAACTGTTATGTAATTGAGGTAATCTACACCTACGCTCAAGTAGAATCAAAGCAATCTCCATGGGTAGCCGGTATTGATTTAGGATTGACAAATTTGATGGCTGTAACTTCCAACCAACCAGGTTTAAAACCTTTGTTGGTTAATGGTAGACCATTGAAAAGTATCAATCAATTTTTCAATAAAAAATTGGTAACTGCCCAATCAAAAGAAGCTTGGAGACAAATTAAACAGTTAAATCACAAACGTGATAATAGAGTTAATAATTACTTACACACAGCTAGTCGTAGAGTAATTAACTGGTGCTTGAAAAACGATATTTCAATTTTAATCATTGGTAATAATCAAGGTTGGAAACAAAATATCAATATTGGTAAAATTAATAACCAGAAATTTACTCAAATACCTCACTCCAGATTAATTAATTTACTCACTTATAAGGCTAAATTATCTGGAATTGAAGTTATTGTCACCTCTGAAAGTTACACCAGTAAAGCTAGTGCTCTAGATGGAGACAAATTACCAAAATATAGTCCAAATACTAAATATAAATTTAGTGGTAAACGCATTCAAAGAGGACTATATCAAACCGCCACTGGTAAGCTAATCAATGCAGATACTAATGGGAGTATGAATATTATACGTAAAGTAATTCCCGATGTTTTTGAGGGAATAGAGGGATTGCCGTTTATCCCTGTAGCTCTGGATCTTTGGACTCGGCTACAAATATAGAAGACTATTATTGATTACTTTTGAGTAGTTTTGTATAGATTTCTATGAACGGTTGATACTTCTAATTTACGAAACATTCGTTTCAATGCTTGTTTTACAGAATTAGGAGATATCCAAAGTTTGCGAGCTATTTCTTTATTGGTAAGTCCTTGAGCTACAAGTTCAGCGATTTGTATTTCCCTTGATGTGAGGTGACTAATTAGGAAAGAATCAAGTTTTGTCCGTTGTGTTTGGATCTTCGCAAGACAAGCTGACATGTGAATACAGACTGCACTGAGTTCGATAATATCTTGGTGAGTAAATGGTTTAGTATCACCAACCCGAGCAAAATGAAGTGCACCAATTAACTGACCATCACCAACAATGGGACCAGTCATAATATGCTCGTGGTCGTAGTAACCGCAACAATTTTGATATAGCAGCGATTGTTTCCAACCGTCAGGAGGTAAGATCATTTTCTCATGGGCGGGAGCATGATATTCCATCACATAGCGCATTACTGGATCCACTGCACGCCCGACTTTTTCATAAAGCTCCAAAAATTTCTCTACTTTGGATATTCCTTGGATATCAACTGCTCTGGAGCGGAAATGCCGATCTAGCATATGTATACCCCAACGCTGTGCGCCGAAGTGTTCGCCAACTGTATCCATATAATTCATTCTTAGTTGATGCTCGTCTTCTGCGACCGCTAACTTATGGAATAAGGTGTGAAGAGATTTAGCTACCATTAGAAGATGTGTACGAAAAATAGATTTAATCTACCCGTTTGGGTACTATTCAAGCTGTATTGTTACTTCTAGCATAGTGTGTAAAGCAATGTTAAGAGTAATTTAAAGATGAATGATGAAGTGAAATATCATATCGGTTTAGTAATGTATCCCGGTATGACACAGCTCGATCTAACTGGACCACATCAGGTTTTTGCTTTTTTTCCCAATACTGTGATTCACCTAATCTGGAAATCTTTAGAAACGGTGATAAGTTCTGAAGGATTGAAAATTTTACCCAGTACTACTTTTGATGATTGTCCCCGACTCGATGTTATTTGCGTACCTGGTGGTAGGGGACAAGTAGAGATGATGGAGGATGAGCAAGTGTTAAAATTTTTGCGTTCCCAAGCGAAGGATGCAAAATATATTACATCTGTCTGTACTGGTTCAATGATTTTAGCCGCAGCAGGATTATTACAAGGATATCGAGCCGCCTGTCACTGGCTTTTTCGGGACTACCTTAAAATGTTGGGAGTTGAAGTATCTACCGAAAGAGTTGTAATTGATCGCAACAGGATTACAGGTGGTGGAATTACAGCAGGTATTGATTTTGCTTTAGTAATTGCTGCTCAACTTTATGATGAAGATACAGCAAAAAGATTGCAGTTAATATTGGAATATAATCCCGCACCTCCTTTTAATACAGGTTCTCCAGAAACAGCAGGTACGGTTTTAGTTGGAAAAATCAAACAATTTGCAGGAGAACTATTATCAGTAAATTTAGCAGCTACAGAAAGAGTATCTAAACGTTTATCTTTGTTAAGTTAGTTGCGAACGCTCAATTAATATACTTGCTATTCAGGATCCGTAAATATAAGTCGTAGTACCCCAATGACTTCCATATGTCGCATTAAAATTATTGGCATTGAGTGGTTGTTACAAATTGATACCGTTAACTTGATACTGTTAGCATCATACTCTCACTAAGTAACGCACTGTAACATATTTTTTTGATACTAAATGGTAAATTGAGCTGGATCGTTGCTTTTTCTGGGATATCATGCTTGACAGTCTAGGAAAAATCCAAAGTCCTTTAACTAGAAGTATTGCAGGTGCAACAGCAGCTTTTTCCGCAGTAATAATTACATCCGCTGTATTAATTGGTTTTACCAAGCCTAAAGATGAATCTGTTCACACAGTAGGTGTTTACGGTTCCCTGTTAGCTGCCGGGTGCGGTGCTATATTTGGTTTAGTGACCACAAGTAAAACTAATTCTACCCGAACGAATCAAACACCTAATCGAGTCTCAAGCGAGGAAAAGCAGGTTACAAATACTGCAGGTTGGCAAGACTGGCGTAATTTTGTAGTGATTCGCAAAGTTAGGGAAAGTGAAGAAATTACCTCCTTCTATCTTAAACCTCAAGATGGAGGTAGCATACCCGGCTTTAAACCCGGTCAATTCCTGACGATTAAATTAGATATACCCGAAAAAGATAAACCTGTAATTCGTACTTACTCCCTTTCCGATTATTCAGAAAGCGGTACCTATTATCGCCTCTCTATTAAACGAGAGGGAGCACCCAAAAATTCCGATTTACCCCCCGGTTTAGCTTCCAGTTTTATGCACGATCAGGTTCAGGAAGGTACTATAATTCCAGCAAAACCACCTGCGGGTAAGTTTTTCTTGGATCTTAATAAATCTTTACCTGCAGTACTGATCAGTAATGGAGTTGGAATCACTCCAATGATGAGCATGGCGAAGGCTTGCAAAAATTTTAACTCCACGCGACATCTCTGGTTTGTCCATGGTGCGAGAAATGGTAAGTTTCATGCTTTTGAAAATGAAATCAAGGCGATCGCCCAACAATATCCTAATCTCCAGGTTCATTTTCGCTACAGTCGACCCCAACCAGAAGATAATGGTAAATACCAAAGTGTGGGTTACGTTAATGCGGAGTTGCTTAAACAGTCCGTAGCTCCAGAGATAGAAAAAATTTGTGGTTCCCAAGATGCAGAATATTTTTTATGCGGTTCTCCGCCATTTTTACAATCTTTAAGGGAAGGACTTAAGGAATGGGGTGTACCAGAAGGTAAAGTTTTCTTTGAGTCTTTTGGAGGAGGTGCGAAAACAAACGTAACAACTAAAGATACAAATGTACAGAATAGTGGAAATGAGCGTAGTGCAGAGATAGTTTTTGCCAAATCTGGTAAAACCCTAAATTGGCAGGATAGTGATGGTAGTATTTTGGAATTTGCTGAAGCTAATGGAATTGATGCTGATTACAGTTGTCGTCAAGGTATTTGCCTAACTTGTATGTGTGCTCTTAATGAAGGGGAAGTTGAATATGAAGAGCCTCCAACTGGAACTCCAGATGAAGGTTCTGTCCTAATTTGCGTTTGTAAACCGAAGTCATCTAGAGTGGTTATCGACCTTTAACTGCAATAGCCACCATTGCTTACTATTCTTTTGCAGCAAAAACTGTTTGTAAAGACGTAGCATGCTACGTCTTTACAGATCTCATCTGTGTTTTTATCAGCTATGTGGACTCAGAGAGAACTTTATACTTGAAGGTTATATATGCAATCTCTTAAGCGTTGCTTTTAGTCATTAATCCCCACAAGAAGATTGCAAGCATTGCTCCAATAACTGCAACAACAATTCCTGGAATACTTAAAGTCGCTGCTGTTAACGTGAGTTGTCCCGTAGTTAATAAAGTCATTAAACTACCACCCAAAAAGGCTCCCACAATCCCTAAAAGCATGGTTGCAAGAATTCCGCCACCTTGATGTCCGGGGTAAATTGCTTTACCGATTGCTCCAGCAATCAGACCTAAAATGACCCAAGCAATAATATTCATATTTTTCTCCCTAAATTAATGTTCTTCTTTGTTTCTAGTGATAGGTAATTTAATACAAAATCGCGAACAAAATACTATCAACGGTTGCTTAGTAGTAAAACCGAAATTTGACGCTCTAACATTTTTGATTATAGAAGATGTAATTTTTGATAATCAAGTAGTTAACTATAAACTAGAATAGCAATTTTGGACGAAGTTTATCTCTACAATTAGAAACAAAATTACTATTCTAGAGATAGATAAACTTATATTCCAAGCTATTTCATTAAGATTTGAAGCCAAAACCCGCTTTTGATTTACCCTTACCTTTACCTTTTGATTTCTGTTTTTTATTAACTTCTCTTAATGCTTCTTGAAATAAATTATGTAAATGTATGGGTACGCTAGCAATTTCTGGTAATTCAGGTTGTTCGGTTTTATCAAATTGCCTTAACAAATCTTCTAAATCAGATTTTATATTAAACTCTGGGCGTTTTAATACTACTTGCAAAATATTTTCTAATTGCTCTGGGTATTCATTCTTAAGACGTTGCCAAATAGCTGTATTAATTTCTGGGGATTCTAAATATTCTCTTATCAATTTTTCCAAATCAGGATTATTTTGACCGTCTGATTCTGTTAAGAAAATCTTAAGTTTTGCATGATTTGCTAAAAATACTTGTCCCCAACGAGGATGATTAATGACAGTTACTTGTTCTGATTTTTTTAGATGGTTTGGTAATTCGACTTTTGGCAAAACCATTTTTGCACTATTGTTACTATCGAATAATTTTGCTGCTGTTTTACCATCAATACCAATTGATTCTGCAGTGTCTTGAATTTCCTCTTGGGAGACTCCTGCTTCTTGAGCTAATTGGGATAGGGATTTAGAACTGTCAATTCCTGCAGATTCTAACTGACTTTGCGCGACCATATCTTGAAATTCTGCTAATTTTTTTTCTAATTTGTATCCAGGTAAAGTCACTTCATCGCTGTTGAAGAAGTCAGTAAATGATTCATGATATCGTTCTACTGATAACCATGCTTCTTCTAGCATTTCTGGAGCATCGCCGTACAGATGATTTTTATAATGCTGTTTAAAATTCCCGATCGCTACCGATAGCTTGGGTTTACCCAATTTACCCATTAATGTGATTGGACCAGAAAACATCCAATAACTTTCTGTGACAGGAGAAATACGAGTCAGTAAAATTTCACCATCTTTAACCCTTGCGAGTTGCTGTATTTCCGATTCATCCTTGGGTTTGAGAGTATAATTTTTACCAGTCATCCAGTTCATTAACTCAAAACCATCAGATATAATTTGGGTTACAGCAAATAAGCCAATAAAACTCCGTCGCCAATTTTGAAGTAGTTGATTTTGGACATCAGATAATTCTGGGTGCTCAGCAAGGAAAATATCTAACGGTGTTTTGTCATTTACCACACCCTCATTAATAAACATAGAAACTACCATCTCATTTTGAGATGTTCCTTGGTACTGAGATTGGGAAAATTTAGCTAATTGCTCAGCGCTAAAAGTTTCCAATGCTGTCGCAAGATCGCCTTCTGCGGACAATATGAAATCTAGTAATTCTGCGTGTAAGTTCTTCGCTGTTTCTAAAATTGAATCCACAACTCAACCTCTGCAAGACACTCAAATTATTGTATTTAATCCCACCATGATTATTACGATTTTTCTAGCCCCTGTCATTGGTGGGAGAATATTTGAGCATCAGCAATCAAGCTTATCCAAAATTAGGATCGCACAACATTACTTATTATCGATTACTAACTGCCAACTACCAATCAACTTTTAGTAATTCGCTTACTCTGCTCAGAAGTCCCCAACATCTGCAAATTATGGAGGGWTGCGTACATTCCTCCCTGCTCTAATAATTCCTCATGACTTCCCCTTTCGACCAGTTCTCCGCTCTGTAAAACAAAAATTCGATCCACATTGCGAATAGTAGAAAGACGATGGGCGATGATAATAGCTGTACGACTTTGCAAAAGTTCCTGTAAAGCATCTTGAATTAAACATTCTGTCCCCACATCTAAATTAGCTGTAGCTTCATCTAAAACTAAAATCTGAGGATTGCGAATCGCAGCACGAGCAAAAGCTAAAAGTTGTTTTTCTCCACTGGAAAGATTAGTTCCCCTCTCCCGTAATTCACTGTCGTAACCTTGGGGTAGTTTTTCAATAAATTTGTCAACATTCGTTTTTGCTGCTGCTTCTTGGACTTCTTCAATACTGTAACTATCCCCTAAGCTAATATTACTTTTTACATCACCAGCAAACAAAAATCCTTCCTGGAGAATTACTCCCATATATCGCCTTAATTCAGCTTGTGGTACTTCCCTAATATCAATACCATCTACTAAAATCCGCCCCTTAGTGGGTTCGTAAAGGCGACATAACAAGCGAATAACTGAACTTTTACCCGCACCAGTAGGACCAACTAATGCTACCTTCTCGCCAGGGTGAATGGTAAAGTCTAAGTTTTTAATTACATAATCGTCATTTTTATAAGCAAACCAAACATTTTCAAACTTAATTTCACCTAAGTTTGGTTTATTACTTGATGCTTGTTCGTGATTGTCCAGTTCGTCAACATACCCCAATTGGGAATCAAAAATGGAAAATCGAGGATTTTCTAAATCGCGAATTTCTATCGGTTCATCTAAAATTTCACTCACTCTTTCAATCGCTGTAAAGCCCGATTGAATAACTGTAAATTTTTCTGCAAATTGCTGTAGAGGTTCGAATACCTTACGAGCAAAGAAAATAAATGTTGATATAGTACCAAAATCCAATTGTTTTTCTAAAAGTAGCCAGCCACCAGCCCATAGGATAATTGTAGTTGCAATTAAAGCAACCCACTCCAAGGTAGCTGATACCGCCGAATCATAAAAAATAGTTCTGTCGACCTGTTTAACATAACGCTTGTTGACATTGTGAAATAATTGCGAGTTGAATCTTTCTCGCCGAAATAATTGCACTACATTAATGCCAACAATATTTTCTTGTAATGTGGAGTTTAGCCCCGAAAGTTCTTCTCTAGCTTTGTAATTAGCCTGACGATACTGGTACTGAAAATAAACTACTAATGCTGATACCGGTAAAAGAACTAATAATAATAACAAAGCTAATTGCCACTGAGTATAAAAAGTAAACCCAATGATTACCAGCATCGAGAATATATCCGATACGATACCGATCGCTCCGGTGGAAAAAACATCTCCCAAAACTTCCACATCACTGGTAAGTCTGGTAATTAATTTACCTACAGGTGTACTGTCGAAAAAACGTACAGCTAAAGATGTAACGTGATGAAATAAATCTCGACGGATATCGTTTGTAATTTGTTGACCGACTTTTTGAACTAAAAATCCTTGAAAACCTTGAAATAGTAAACGAAAAAGAACTGTAAATAATAAAACTCCTTGTAAAATCCCTAAGCCTTGTAATAAGGGCAAATTTTTCAGAAATTCATAAGCACTGTCTTCACCGCGAATTAAAGATATAACTTGCCCAATAATTATTGGTTGTAAGGCGTTTGCCACTGCTAAAGGTACTAGCAACAACATTGACAGTGCCAGTGTTTTCTGATGGCGACGGGCATAGGGTACCAGTCGCAAAAATAACCGCCAATCACTTTCACGATGACGGTTACGTTTTTGAGATTTTTTAAGTGATTGAGAGATGCTCATAAAGAGCATTATATTAATTTTTACTATGAAAAAATCATTTCTTTTGCAAATTGGGTTAGGGAATCAGAATTGGCTATTGGAAATTTAGTCTTCTGACTCACAAGTCAAATTAATCACTTTTGTTTCTGAAAGCAAATCCAATGTTTATGGTAAAACTTTCTGTAAGACTTCTATGAGTCGGTCGACATTTTCTTTTTGACTATTGAAACCCATAAGTCCCACTCGCCACACTTGACCTTTGAGTTCTCCCAGTCCGCCACCAATTTCAATATTATATTCGTTTAATAATTTTTGTGAAATTGCCTTGCCATCAACGCCTTGAGGAATGCGTACGGTGGTAAGGGTAGGTAAACGGAAATCTTTCTCTACATGCAGACTTAGCCCTAAACCTTCTAATTTATCCCAGAGATATTCGGCATTTAATTGATGGCGCTTCCAGCAGTTTTCCAATCCTTCCTCAGCCATTAAACGTAGAGATTCCCGTAAAGCATAGTATAAATTAATTGGAGCAGTATGGTGATAAGTGCGTTCTCGACCCCAATATTTTTGTAATAACGTTGCGTCTAAATACCAGTTAGCAACCTTAGTCCGACGCTGTTGGATTTTGCTCATAGCTCGAGGACTAATTGTTAAAGGTGAAGCTCCGGGAGGACAACCCAAACCTTTTTGAGAGCAGCTGTAAGCCAGATCAACTCCCCATTCATCTAAAAATAAAGGTACACCACCTAAACTGGTAACAGTATCCACTAGCAATAAGCAACCAGCTTCCCGACATAATTCACCTACTCCTTCTAATGGTTGTCTTGCACCAGTGGAAGTCTCTGCATTAACTAAGGCTAATATAGCCGGACGATGGGTATTTAATTGATGCTTAATTTCATCTAAACTAAATACTTGACCCCAAGGCTTGGTCATTGTTCTGACATCAGCACCATACCTACCCGCCATGTCTACTAGGCGATTACCAAAATATCCAGCGACACCAATTAATACCACGTCACCAGGTTCTACAGCATTTGCGATCGTGGCTTCCATTGCTGCACTACCCGTACCGCTTACTGCTATAGTCATGGGGTTATTTGTTTGCCAGGTGTAGCGCAGTAAGGATTGGATCTCATCCATTAATCTCAAAAAAGCCGGATCTAAATGTCCAACAGGAGCAGTATTCATGGCTTTGAGCACAGTTGGATGAGCATTTGATGGTCCGGGTCCCAACAGCAAACGGGATGGTGTATCTAAAGGTGATAGTTGCAGCTTTTGGGTATTATCGATGGAAGATGCTTGCATGATTGATTATTTGTTACTTATTATCCATTATCCCGCTTTGCTTATTTTATTAGTGCTTCAAACAAATGTGAAATCTTGTAAATGTAAAATTTTAGATACTGGGAATTGACGAATCATAAAACCAAATTTTCAATCAATACTGTTCAATCAATAACCTATTAATCAAAAATCATCAATTAAATTTTATTCAGGTTGCTGTAAATTATGAAAGCTTTTCCCTACCAGAGCATCATTTTGAAATTGTAGGGTTACACTCCAATACGGATTTAAATCACCTGCTCCTTGAGGGTTATCACTTGATGAAAAAATATCTTGATCGTTCCACTGATAGATTCTTTCTTTAATTTGTTTACCACCATCATCAAGCTCGTTTGTATAGATTAAAACTCCGTCCCAGCCAATAATAGAGCGAACTTCATCATAGGACATTCCTTCAGATATAGAGTTGTATAAATCTCGTCGAATTTGAGGTTTATACTTTCCGTTCTGGGTTTGGATTGGTTTAGTAGGAATTTGACCAGGAATTCGTCGGTTGGGAAAAAGTCCATTGGAAAAACTAAATGTAGAATTAGCAGAAAAAGGAGGAAACTGCTTGAAGAAAAAATCTTTATGAGAATAAATAAAAGCAATACAGCCGAAAATAGCAAGAGATAAGAGAATTGAATCTTTCATAATAAATAGGGCGGTTAGCCGCCCTAGAGTACTTTAAATCACATCAAGTTAAATCACATCAAGCTTTTAAGTTGAATTAGAAACTATTTGAAAGACAAGTATTTTGATTAACGGACACCTGCGGTTGTTTCGTGAGATTCCGTGTATACGTTTGTGTAAGTTTTGATATTACCTACTACTCTAGTAATAATGTCTTCGTTAAATTTACCCTCAAGTGTAGAAGTTGCTCTGTGTACCGTATAATCCTTATATTTTTTGGAGGAGACATCTATCTTTCCGGGTTTGATACTACCGTCAATGAAAAGTTTATCTGCGGTAGTGGTGTACTTTTCGTAACGATTTGAAATGGTTTTAGAATCAATATTTAAATCAGTTACTGTTCTACTATTGCTATTTGTCCATACATTACGAACAAATGTTTCACCAGCTAAAGCAGGGGTTGCAATCAAAGAGGTGAGAATAGTTAAAGCAAAAACCTTTTTCATTATTTTTCTCTTTATAAAGTTGCTTGCTTGTTTTATCTCGTATTTGGGTGTTTGTTGTTAATACTTGAGTTTAGAAATTGATAGGACGCTGAAGCAAAGCGTCCTATCGGTTTTGTAGTTTAGGAATTGATTCTTTTGCAGTTCAGGAATCAGTTTCCTTACTAACGAACACCTGAGGTTGTTTCGTGAGCTTTAGACTTGCTATATGCACGAGTCTTGATAGTTCCATACACATTTGTATAATTATGTTCGTTGTAATGACCCCAAAGACTAGCACTGGCTTTGTGAACGCTCAACTTATCGTAGGAAATTCCTCCTTTCCCAAAGTCTACATCGCCATCAACATAAATCTTGTCAGCATTGGAATCGTATTTTTCGTAACGATTGGAACGAGTATTGGAGTTAAGATGCAAATCAGTTTTTGTGAGTGAATTATTTTTTGTCCACTCATTACGGACGAAGGTTTCACCAGCTAAAGCAGGGGTAGCGACTAAAGAAGCGAGAATAGCTAAACCGAGAACTTTTTTCATGATTTTATCCTTGTGAAATTACTCGTTTATCGAATCTAAACTTTAGGTATTATTGAGGCTGAAGTTTGAGTACTACATAGGACGCCTAAACATCCTATGAGATTTGATTTTCAATAATTTTAGGAATTAATATCCTTACTAACGAACACCTGAGGTTGTTTCGTGAGCTTTAGACTTGCTATATGCGCGAGTCTTGATAGTTCCATACACATTTGTATGATTGTGTTCGTTGTAATGACCCCAAAGACTAGCACTGGCTTTGTGAACGCTCAACTTATCGAAGGAAATTCCTCCTTTACCAAAGTCTAAATCGCCATCAACATAAATCTTGTCAGCATTGGAATCGTATTTTTCGTAGCGATTGGAATGAGTATTGGATTTAAGATACAAATCAGTTTTTGTGAGTGAATGATTTTTTGTCCATTCGTTACGGACGAAGGTTTCACCAGCTAAAGCAGGGGTTGCAACTAAAGAAGCGAGAATAGCTAAACCAAGAACCTTTTTCATGATTGTCTCCTTGCGAAACTCAAATTTGTATTTATTTGAAAGTTGAAGTTATTTAAAACCCAAAGTTATTTGTCTTTCTCAGGCTCGTATTTGGGTAGTGTTCGAGACTGAAAGCCTTTGACGTTTTTAGGCTCATTTGTATTATTTCTACCTATAGAAACCCCTTCACAAATACTAGACAGAGTTGGGAAGCTATCGGGGTTTAATCTAACACCAGCGCCGATTAATTCAGCACAAGCGCGAGCATTTATAATTTCTAAGTCATATTTAGTCTTACTAGAAATAGTTTCAGCCATTCGCTTACAAGTTTTTTCCAAACTTCCACCTAAAGGAATGACGAAAGCTGCATTAACTCCATAAGAAGCATTATCGGAGAAACTAATTCCATTAAATGAACTATAGGAAGTTCCAAGAATTAAAGAGGGTTTGGGACAAACTACTTGTCTTCCACCTAAACCTTGAATTTTATAAGTAGCAGAATCACCAATGTTATAAACTCCTGTTTGATTAATTGCAGCCGAATTTCTCTGGTCGTTATCTAAACTTTGTTCTTGATTGGGCTGAGATTGGGAATTAACAGAGTTATTAATAGATTGTGCTTGGGCTTTTGTATTGATACCTGCGGTTAAAAGCAGATATATTACAAAATGTATTGTTAATGCCCTTAGACTGTTTTTAAGCATTGGACAATCTTGTGTGAAGGTAAAACAAGTATTTATATCGCATTCAATCAAGCTGATAATAAGTTTATATTTTTTATTTAAATCCTATATAAAATCTCAAAGTGCTCTCATCTTTAGGATTAGTATCGTGATTGGAATTTGAGAAGCTGCGCCTTTGAAATTGTATTGTCGAAAATTTACTTATCGAGCTTTTCCGTTTCCGAACTCCTCACAATTCAATATTCTCATTATGAGCGCAGAAAAAAAGGGGACTTTGGTGGGTTTTTGTGGGGAGTTAGAAGGAATTGATACACAATGCAATACTTTTACTTAAGAACATTGACTTTAACTGAGGCATAAAGTTTCCACAATTTACACAGTGTGAATGCATCAGACAAATAAATATAGCAAATATATACTTTGAAGCTTACTTACTTTGTAATGAGATTAAAATATAGCAATCATATTTAATTTGTGCATGGGCAAACGTTAAGTACAATATCTCTACAAGATTGATTTTTATTAATTATTTAGGATTGTTATGTAAGTTAAATACACACGAAATAATATCCAGGTGGTTTTAATATTTAATTTATCTACATATATGACATATATGAGGGGTATATCCTTAAACTTTAAAGCAGATAAAATCTTTATATAACTATATGAATATTTCCAGAATAAAGATTGAAATCATCTTCATGGAAATGAAGTTTAATAACTTCGGATTGATAACATTTAATTTCTGACTTATAAGCCCCAGTTAATTAGCTGTTTTAATAAGTGGAAAAACTGAATAAATTACAAGGATATTTTAAAGAAAATTAGAAAAAAGTTAAAGAGTATACAAAACATGTCAAAAATTAATTAATACCAGGTATTATCCAGATCTAGGAAAGTATTTTTTATGTCTTTAGAAAGTTTTGAGGTTCTTGTTTTGAGACAATTAAGTAAATGTGCGTACATTAACTCAGGAATTACGCAGCGTAAGCATAGTCTGTCCGCAGGACATAGATTTGTTATTGTGACAGAAACCCAGTGTAGGGTTAGCGGATCCGCTAACGTAATGACGCAATTACGTTAATTTTGTGTAAGTTTTATAACTAAATTATAGTTTTTTAACTACATTTACCCAATCATCAATTTACTCAGCATTGAATTTTTGTAAATTGGAACTACTCAAGTTGAATAAAATAATCAATAATCAATATTTACAACACAAAAATTAACCCCAAAAAATCATTTTCAAAAAAATCTTGTTGAAGCTCTGCAAAAAAAAAGATAATTTGTGTAACCCCTAGAATAATTATGTTTCTCAAAAAATAACTCTTACGCAAATAACTTTAATAACAATAAATATAAAAAAACAAAACCTTAATTTTCTGCCAGAGGATTTTGTCAGCGAAAAAACCTGACAAGTAAGTAAACCCTACTATATAGTAATCCTATTTATGACTACTGAAGAGGCTTTAAACATTGCAGATCGAGCTATTTCTGCGTTAACTGGTAAGTTTCTAACTGATTTACAAAGTGATTTATTAAAAGCATCTTGGAAAAATCAAACATATGAAGATTTTGCAGAAACTCATGGTTATTGCTTAGACTACGTTAAAAAAGACGTTGGTTCTCAATTATGGCGTTTACTCTCCGAAGGGTTGGGAGAGAAAGTAACAAAGAAGAATTTTCGTCAAGCATTGGAACGACATAAAGAACTTCAGAAGTTTGTAAATTCTCAGGAAAAAGAAAAAAGATGCGATCTGGGTGATTCACCCGACACTTCAGTTTTTTACGGAACTGAGGAAGAATTAGGAACTCTAAAAAATTGGGTACTACAATATAGATGTAGATTAATTGCAATTGTAGGTGTTGGTGGAATAGGAAAAACTGCTCTTGCTGGACAGTTAATGGAACAGGTAAAAGATAAATTTGAATATGTTATTTGGCGTTCGCTACGTCACACCATTGTCCAAAAAAATATTGTAGGAGAACTAGTTTATTTTTTATCAGATAAACAAGACAGAAATACTAAAAGTGAAAGTTTACTTCAACACTTGCGTTCTTCTCGTTGTCTAGTAATTTTGGATCGTTTCGAGACAATTTTGGAACCGGGAAAATTAACTGGAGAATATAGCCAAGGCTATGAAGAGTATGGGGAATTATTAAAACTAATTGGAGAAACGAATCACCAAAGCTGTTTTATTCTTACTAGTCGCGAAAAACCATTTGAAATAAGTGACTTGGAAGGTCAAAAGTCATCTGTTCGTTCTTTGCATCTCAAAGGTTCTTTGGAAACAGCACAAGCTTTAATTGAGCAGGAAGAGTTATCTGGTTCTGAAGAAGAAAAGCAAGAGTTATGCTGGAATTATGGGTGTAATCCTAAAGCCTTAAAAATTTCTTCTACTTCGATTAATGACCTATTTGATGGTAAAGTAGCCGACTTCCTAGAACAAGATACGATTGTCTTAAATGGTATTCGTCGCTTGTTAGATTCACAATTTGCTCGTCTATCTTCGTTAGAGCAAATAATCATGTATTGGTTAGCGATTCATCGTAGCTGGATTTCAATTCCAGAATTAGCAAAAGATATTACTCCGGTAGTTCATCAAACAAAGATATTAAAAGCTATCGAGTCTTTACATCGTCGTTCTCTAGTAGAAAAGCGGTCGAGTAAATACACACAGCAACTAATGGTAATGGATTACACCAAGGAAAGATTAATTGAGGGGATTACAAATGAATCAATTGACCAAAAGATCTCTTTGTTTAGTAACGATACATTACTGAAAAAGGCTTTTAAGGATTATGTTGCAAAAATTCTTTAGTTTGTACTAATAAGTATTTCAGCAGGATTTTCAGACATGGGTGTAAAGGTGGGATCGGCTTCTAGTACTGCTTTTTTTCTTTCTTCAGGTGCGAGGAGAATATTATATTATCTCTGTATTGCTGAAATCCTGCTAGTCAGAACCCAATTAAATTTTTAAAATATAGCAGTATTAATTTTTTCTTCTACTACAAGGCGATACAATTATCTTCTGTAATGTGATTTTTTTGGTAAAAGTCACCAAATATTCTCGGAAATTGGGTAGTCGTTCTTGTAGATTTTAAGTAGCGCTTTTAAAGGTGCTGCTATATAGACACACCCTTAACCCAAATTCTTACATAATGTTGAAGCGATTTTTGCTCCTACTTATTGCTGTAACTATTGGTACTGGTGCAGTTGTATTTTTTTTCTTACAACAAGCAACTTATTTACCTTCTTGGTACCAAAACCAAGCAGCAAGCACTGGAAGTTCAAAAACCCATTCTCCACAGACAGGTGAAAATCAATATCAAAAAAAGCTTGAGAGTGAAGAAATATTGAAGAAAATTTCCCAGAGTCTCGAAAATCCAAATAATCCTGGAGAAGCAAAAATCGACTCGCAAGAACTCAATACTTTAATTGAAACGGGACTAGTATCCACTCCCAATAACCAGTTAAAAGAAGCTGTTAAAGCTACCAATACTGAAATATCAGAAGGGAAAATATTATCCGGTGCTGTAATAGATTTGAATCAAGTTCCGATTGATAAATTACCAAGCAAAGCACAAAATTCTATTGAGAAGCTAATTACTACTATTCCAGGTTTAAAAGAGCGTCCCCTTTATATTGGAGTTGAAGGTAAACCCTCTGTTCGCAACCGAAAAGTAGTTTTAGATAATACAACCCGCGTCAAGTTGGGTAACATCAGTATGACTATACCCGAACTATCTCAACGTTTGGGTATTCCTGAAGAAAAACTCAACCGACAACTTTCAAACCCATCTTCCGCACTCTAACTGTCACAATCGGTAATTACTTAAATAAATCAATAATAAAAGAGTAAAAAAGT
>NZ_LMTZ01000042.1 GCF_001456025.1 Mastigocoleus testarum BC008 | reverse complement strand
ACCGTTGTACAACCACTCATATAAGGAAGCTGCTTCCCAGATGGGTGGTTGTACAACGGTGGTCCTTACCAGTTGGTAATCTTCCACTTCTTGATCGGAGTATTCTCTTACTTAGGTCGTCAGTGGGAACTTTCTTACCGCTTAGGTATGCGTCCTTGGATCTGTGTTGCATACTCTGCACCAGTATCTGCAGCAACCGCAGTATTCTTAATCTACCCCTTAGGACAAGGTTCCTTCTCTGATGGTATGCCTTTGGGTATCAGCGGTACCTTCAACTTCATGTTGGTATTCCAAGCTGAGCACAACATTCTAATGCATCCTTTCCATCAGTTGGGTGTAGCAGCAGTATTCGGTGGTTCCTTGTTCAGTGCAATGCACGGTTCTTTGGTAACAAGTTCTTTGGTTCGTGAAACAACCGAAACCGAATCTCAAAACTACGGTTACAAGTTCGGTCAAGAAGAAGAAACCTACAACATCGTAGCTGCACACGGTTACTTTGGTCGTTTAATCTTCCAATATGCGTCCTTCAATAACAGCCGTTCTTTACACTTCTTCTTAGCGGCATGGCCTGTAGTAGGAATCTGGTTTACCGCTTTAGGTATCAGCACCATGGCGTTTAACCTCAATGGTTTCAACTTCAACCAGTCTGTAATCGACTCTAGCGGTCGTGTAATCAACACCTGGGCAGACATCATCAACCGTGCCAACTTGGGTATGGAAGTAATGCACGAGCGCAACGCTCACAACTTCCCCTTAGACTTGGCTGCAGGTGAGGTAGCTCCTGTAGCAGTAAGCGCTCCCGCAANGTAATTAATTACTTAATGTAGAAAATCACTCTCCAGTAATGGGGGGTGATTTTTTGCGTGCGTTTTTATCCTAAATTTGGCTATTGAAGAACAGCAAAAAAAGGTTATAAGCAAAGGATTTTTGCTTCAAAGACAATTTTCCGAATTTACACCCTAGTCATTCATAGTCTTAAAAGTTTACACATATTGAGAGAGTAGTTTTTTCTTGAGTTCTCAAACTCTGCTTTTGTTTCATTTTGCTCTTTCATAATTTTATGCGTCCACTTGCTGAAACTCTAGCTTCAGAATTTTTTGACACTATTATCGACCGTTATCCAATTAGTGTTACGGAAGATACTTTAGTGCTGGATGTCATTAAGTTGATGAACAAAGAAGGGAAAACAATAAATGATGTTTTAGTAGTTAGGGAACAGCAAGTAATTGGCTTATTTTCCGAGCAAGATGTAGTACGCCTGGTAAGTACGGGAGTTAATTTTGCCCACGCAAAAATTTCTGAGTTCATGAGAAATTCAGTGTTTACTCTCACAGAATCTCAAATAGAAGATTTTATTTTCCCACAAAGTTTATTCTTGCTGTTTGAACAATATCACTTAAGAATACTACCAATACTGGATAGGCAAGGTAATTTACTAGGAAATATTACATTAGAAAAAATTTACCAAGCATTACTAGCAAAAGATGATGGAGAAAAATATCGACAACAATACAAACTATTGAGTTTATTGGAGTCAGTCGTTACAAATAGTAAAGATGCTGTAGTCATAACAGAGGCTAATTCTCTCGATACTCCTTTTAATTCTTGTATAGTCTACGTTAATCAAGCTTTTACCGATATGAGTGGTTGGTCCTACTGGGAAATTTTGGGAAAAACACCATCCATTCTCCAAAGCGAATTAACAGATAATTCTGTCTATGAATTAATTTATACTACTATCCAAAGCGGTTTACGCGTTACAACTGAATTTATCAATCATCACAAAAATGGGAGTAAATATTGGGTTGAGGCGGATATTTTTCCGATCGTGGACCAAAATGGAGAAATTACACATTTTGTAAATATTCAAAGAGATATTACATCCCATAAACTAATTGAAGATAATCTCTGGTCAAGCGTACAACTATTTCAACAACTAGTAGAAAACATTCATCAAGTTTTATTTGTACGCGATGTCAAACAAGATAAAATTATTTATATTAATCCTGCATATGAAAAAATATTTGGACGCAAGCGCGATCATCTTTATGAAAATCCCGAGGAATTGATCGATGCAATTCATCCAGAAGATAGAGAGCGCTTAAGTGCAAAAATAACTACTAGTTTAGATGGGAATTATAACGAAGAATATCGAATAATTCGTCCTGATGGTGAGGTGCGCTGGATATGGACGCGCGCTTTTCCCCTCAAAAATAATGTAGGAGAAGTTTATCGTCTTACAGGTATTTCTGAAGATATTACTGAACGCAAGCAAGCACAAAACATTCTTCAAGAAACGAATGCAGATTTGGAAAGACGGGTATCTGAGCGCACCAAAATCTTAAAGCAAACGAATCATCAATTGATGGATGAGATACAAGAGCGACTGAAAATTGAAGAAGAACTACGTCAGTCTCAACAAATGTTACGCTTGGTGATGGATAATATCCCCCAAGGTATTTTTTGGAAAGATCGGGATTCGACATATCTTGGGTGCAATCGCAATTTTGCTTACAATGCGGGCTTTGATAATCCCCAATTGATAGTTGGGAAGACAGACTATGACTTGTGCTGGAGTAAAGAATATTCTGAATCCTCACGCGAATGGGATTTCAAGGTTATGGCGACTAATCAGCCACAATATCATATAATTGAAACTCAACATCAATTTGATGGTAAACAAGTTTGGGTTGAAACAAATAAGGTTCCGCTTCATGATGCTCAAGGTAATGTAGTTGGTATTCTTGGAACTGTAGAAGATATTACCGAACGCAAACAATCTGAAGAAACATTACTTGGCTTTCGTAAAGCAATTGAATGTGCTAGTGATGCAATCTGCATGACTGATTCTCAAGGTAATATTATTCACCTTAACCGCGCTTTCAAAGAATTATTTGAATACACCACCGAAGAACTAAATACTGCAGGGAACTTAGCTGCAATTTATGCTAGTCATTCTGATTACCGTAAAGTATCCGCCAAAATTCACATAGGTAAATCTTGGCGTGGTGCAGTGAAGATGCGAAGTAAAAGTGGTCGCATTCTTGATATTGAATTAAGAACTGATGCAATAAAAAATTTTACAGGGGAATCAATTGGAACAGTTAATATCAATACCGATATTACTCAACGTCTGCGAACTGAAACAGAATTAAGACTACGAGAACGAGCAATAGCAGCTAGTAACAATGGAGTTTTAATTAGTGATGCAACTATTCCTAATAATCCAATAATGTATGTCAATTCAGCATTTGAAAACATCACAGGTTATTCAATATCAGAAGCAATTGGACAAACTAGAGATTTCTATATTAATAATGATTTGGAAGTAAATAAATTATTTCCAGAAGAACAAATAAATAATTTTTGTAGCACTATTATTTGTAATTACCGTAAAGATAATAGTGAATATTGGAATGAATTAAGCATTTCCCCTGTATATAGTCACGATGGTATATTAACTAATTTTATTGTTGTCCAAACAGATATTACAGACTATAAAAAACTAGAACAACAATTAAGAGAGGCTTTAGAAAAAGAAAAGGAGCTAAACGAACTCAAATCCCGCTTTGTAAGTACAACATCTCATGAATTTCGTACACCATTAACAACTATTCTTTCATCTTCTGAACTATTAGAAAATTATGGTCATAAATGGAATAAAGAAAATAGATTTAAGTACTTAAGAAAAATTCAAACTGCAGTTAAGCATATGACTCATTTATTGGAGGATGTTTTAAATTTAGAGAAAGCAGAAGCGGGAAAATTACAGTGCAAACCAACATATTTTGAGTTAGTAAAATACTGTTTTTCTCTAGTTGAAGATTTACAGATAAATCAGCCTCACACAAAAATACTTTTTGACTGCGAGTATAAATCAATTGAAGTGTATATGGATGCAAATTTACTCAGACATATATTGAATAATTTATTGTCCAATGCAATTAAGTATTCTCCAGATATGCAGCCTATTAATTTTATGATAGCCATTCAGAATCACCAGGCTATTTTTACTATAAAAGACCAGGGTATAGGTATTCCTGAAGAATATTTACCACATTTATTCCAGTCATTTAATCGTGCAAGTAATGTAGATAATATTCAAGGTACAGGATTAGGATTGTCAATTGTCAAAAAATGTATCGATATTTGTCAAGGAGATATAAATGTAACAAGTGAAGTGGGTAATGGGAGTGTTTTTACCGTAAAACTACCGTTGAACATGGCCACAGATAGTTAATTATAATAATAGTTATATGTCGACTAAAGTTTTATTAATTGAAGATGAAATATCTGTACGCGAGAATATTTCAGACTTATTAGAAGCTGAAGGTTTTGAAACTATTACTGCTGCTAACGGTAAAGTTGGGATTGATTTAGCTATTTCCCAAATTCCTGATATTATTTTATGCGATCTAATGATGCCAGAAGTTGATGGCTATGGTGTGTTAGAAAGATTGCGTCAGGAAATTCTAACTGCGACAATTCCCTTTATTTTTCTTACAGCTAAATCTACTCGGACAGATGTTCGTAAAGGAATGGATTTGGGAGCCGATGATTATTTAACTAAACCATTTACTCGTGCAGAATTATTAAGTGCTATTAGTAGCCGTTTGGATAAACAAATTAAAATGAAAAATTATTTATCCAATAACTATTCTGATATCAGTAATTTTTCTCCAGAAATATTACTTATTAAATCTAGTTTGCGCCGTGCAATTGAAGCCGGACAGCGACATGAATTCCAGACTTATTATCAACCTATAGTCGATATAATCTCCGGTAAAATTATTGCTGCTGAAAGCTTAGTGAGATGGATTAGTCCAGAATTAGGAATGGTTTCTCCGGCAGAATTAATTCCTTTAGCTGAATCTACAGGTTTAATTATTCCCATTGGTGAATGGATATTAGAAAATGTATGCAAACAAGCAAAAATTTGGGATGAAGCCAACTTCTCCTCTTTGTTATTCTCTGTAAATGTGTCAAATTCTCAATTTACCCAAGCTAATTTTTCCGATAAAATATCGAGAATTCTTGCTGAATTTGATATCCCGGCAAATTGTCTGGAGTTAGAAATCACTGAAAATACAATTATGAGCGATTTTCATGCAGCAGTTTACACAATGGGAAAATTACAATCTTTAGGTGTCAAGATTGCTATTGATGATTTCGGCACAGGAAATTCTTCTTTAGTGTATCTCAAAGATTTCCCTATTGATACTTTAAAAATAGATCGCTATTTTATTCATAATATTGCTAATGAACCGGAAAAGTCGGCAATTACAAAGGGACTAATTCAAATAGCCCATAATTTAGATATTAAGGTAATCGCTAAAGGTGTAGAGACGGAGGCGGAATTAAATTTCTTACGTCAAAATAAATGTGATGCTATTCAAGGTTTTCTATTCAGTCCTGCAATAGCAGCTACTGAATTTGAAGATTTATTAATCAATCCCAAATATTTGCCCACTTAAGCAACAAATTTACTGTTCGCAATAAGTGTAGAGATGATGAAGAAAATTTTAGTTATAGAAGATGAAGAAAATCTACGACAAAATATTGCTGAATTACTAACTTTGGAAGATTTCAAAGTAGTAGTTGCAGAAAATGGTATGGCTGGCTTACAGGTCGCAGAGTCAGAAGTTCCCGATCTAGTTATTTGTGATGTCATGATGCCAGAATTAGATGGCTATGGAGTACTGGAAAAATTACGCCAAAATCCTCCATTATCAACCATACCTTTTATTTTTCTGACTGCAAAAGCTTCGAGTTCAGATTTTCGTCAGGGTATGGAGCTAGGTGCAGATGATTATTTAACTAAACCTTTTACTTGTAAAGAATTACTTAGAGCAGTTGCATCTAAATTCAAAAAGCAAATAGCAATTGATAAATATTCCCAAAAACAATTAGATGAGTTACGTAATAATATAGCGTTATCTTTACCCCATGAGATGCGCACTCCATTAAATGGAATCCTTGGCTTCTCTGAAATTTTGAGGCAAGAAGCTGAATTTCTTAGCGTTGAAGAAATTCAGGAAATGGCCCAAGGGATAAACCAGTCCGGTCAACGTTTATTCAAGTTAATTCAAAAATTTTTACTGTATACAGAATTAGAGATGATTTACAACGATCCGACACGGATTAAATCGTTGCAAAATAATCTCACTCAGTTCCCCAACTTAAGTTTAAATAAATTGATATTGGAGAAAGCAAAATATGAAAAAAGAAAAGTAGATTTACAATTAAATCCACCAGTGTCATGTGAGGTAAAAATTTGTTCAACTAGATTATTGGTCGTAATTGAAGAACTTCTTGATAATGCTTTCAAGTTTTCTCCTGCAGATCGAATTGTACGGGTCATTAGTGAGTTAAAAAACTCTACATTTAATTTGTCATTTATCGATTATGGGCGAGGAATGACAAGTGAACAAATCAGAAATTTAGGTGCTTATAAACAGTTCGAACGCCAAATATACGAACAGCAAGGAATGGGTTTAGGATTAATAATTGCCAAACGCATGACAGAGTTACATAACGGTAAATTTAAAATTTATAGTGAGCCTAATAAAGAAACTATTGTACAAGTTCAACTACCTTGTACAATTCATGCCGAAGATTACTAAAGTAGCGCCCCATCTAATGCTAGGATTCACTATATTAACTGGTATCGCACAACTTTAACCTAAATATAGTCAAATATAGACATTTATCATATTATTTTTGACTGAATAGTCAATGTTATATTTGACTATAAAATTTACAACTATTTATATCTTAGATATTAGCAAGTCAATAAATTATAAGTTATGGCATATACATAATAAGTTAAGCCTATAGATAGATAAAAACAGCACGAAATTAATTATCAGTAATTAATTTATTCCTTATAGTTGGCTATTTTTATCTACCTTATATTCCGTACTTTTGGCAGGAAAATGTTTATAATCAAGCAGGTTTATAATCAAGCAGGTAGAAAGTTAAAAGACTTCCATGATATTTTCTCGTGGTTGGCATAGTGCTAGCTCATTAGGAGCAAATATGCCATTTTCTGTAATAATCGCAGTTATCAACTCTGCCGGTGTAATATCAAAGGCAGGATTGTAATATTCTATGCCACCAGGTGTTAAGAGATTATCGCCAACTTGATAAATTTCCGCTGGGTGACGCTCCTCAATTGGAATTTGACTGCCTGCAATCAGGGAAAAATCAATTGTCGAAATAGGAGCAGCAACATAAAAAGGTACGTTATGTGCTCGGGCGACTAGTGCTAGATTGTATGTACCAATTTTATTGGCAGTATCGCCATTAGCTGCAATTCTATCGGCACCAACAACTACCAGATCGATCATGTTTTGCTGCATACAATGAGCAGCCATGCTATCTGTAATCACAGTGACAGGGATACCTTCCTGAGCGCATTCCCAAGCAGTAAGTTTTGCTCCTTGAAGACGAGGACGAGTTTCATCTGCATAAACGCGTGCTAAACGCCCTTCTTTCCAAGCCGAACGTACTACACCCAAAGCCGTACCATAACCAGCAGTGGCCAAGGCCCCTGCATTACAATGGGTGAGAATTGTCAATTTCTCTGGATAAGCCGGCAATATTTTTAAACCATTATCGCCGATCGCTAAACAAGTTTGTAAGTCTTCATTATTAATTGCTTGAGCAGTTTGTAGTAGAGTTTCCCTAATTTCTTCAACGGTACCCATAGTTTCGTATGCTGCTTTTAACATACGTGAAATTGCCCAAAATAAATTTACTGCCGTGGGACGAGTGGAGCGTAGCAAAGATGCAACACTTTCTAAGTGTTGCAAAAATTCTTGACGCTCGTTTGTCTCTATCTCTCTTGCCCCAAAATATATGCCGTATGCTGCGGCAATACCAATTGCTGGCGCACCCCTAACAATCATTGTTTTGATTGCTTGAGCCATATCTTCACTGCGGTTGATTTCGACAAAAGAATACTCATTAGGTAAACGAGTTTGGTCGATTAGTAAAACAGAGTCTTTTTGCCAAATGATTGGATAAACTGGGCTGTTCTGGGACATGATTAAGTTGAATAATTCCAGGAAATTAGGACAGGTAAAAGGTATTTATGTTGTCATTTGTCATTTGCTCTTTGTCTGTTTACCAATGACAATTGACTAATGACAAGTAACCAGCCCATGATTACTGGTTACTAATAGTCGTTTACTGATAACCACTGAGCAATAACTAATGACCTATTACCAGTGACAAATATCTATTGTCAAGAATAATGTTATCAATTTTTAATTCTTAACATTTACAATTTTTGGCACTTTTTAGGAAACAAATTTGGATATCAGAATTCCCAATATTTTGCCCATGTAAGGTGTATTTACAAAAATAAAAATATTTTTTAGAGGGTTAATTGAGGGTTGATTTTATTTGTTTCCTATGTCCTGTATTTCTTGAGGGTATAGCAAACTGACACTTATCACGCAGCAAGAGATTAAATTTTGATTTGCATAAATACGACAAGTTTCTTGTGCGTGGAAGTGTCTTTATATGGCAATTTTAATGTTTAATTTATGAAACAACTGCCGATACCTGTTGCCTAAAGAAAGCTTGTAAAATTCTTTCAGCAATTGCTGGGGTGGTTAAACCAAGTGTAGCTTTACTTTCATTAGGTTGAGCGTGATCTACCAATACATCTGGTATGCCAATCCGTTTAACGGGAACAAGAATATCGTTATCCAATAAAGCTTCAGCTAGCCCAGAACCAAAACCACCAATAACAGAACCTTCTTCAAGGGTGACAACACGACCGATTTTTTCTGCTAGTGGCAAAATTAATTCTGTGTCCAAAGGTTTAGCAAACCGGGCATTAATCACAGTGGCTTCGATACCATGTTCGCGGAGAATTTCTGCTACTTGTACGCCAGGGTGTACCATCGTACCATAGGCCACAATCAATAGGTCATCCCCGTTGCGGAGAATTTCTCCTTTACCAATTTCTATTGTTTCCCAACCTTCTTCCATCAGGGGAACTCCATAGCCATTACCGCGAGGGAAACGCATGGCAATTGGACCTGTTGTGTGGTTAACACCTGTGACTACCATTCGCTGCATTTCTGCTTCATCTTTTGGTGCCATTAGAACCATATTAGGAATACAGCGCAGGTAAGAAATATCATACATTCCTTGGTGAGTAGGACCATCAGCCCCAACAATTCCTGCCCGATCTAAGCAGAAAAATACTGGTAGGTTTTGAATGCAAACATCATGAATTATTTGGTCGTAGGCACGTTGAAGGAATGTAGAATAAATTGCTGCAACCGGACGCATACCCTCACAAGCGAGACCTGCAGCAAGAGTGACGGCGTGTTGTTCGGCAATGCCAACATCAATATATTGTTGTGGTAACTTGGCTTGGAGTTTATCTAAGCCTGTTCCCGTTGCCATTGCGGCAGTAATACCAATAATTTTTGGATTTTGCTCTGCTAACTTAACCAAAGTATGGGCAAAAACCTTGGAATATTTGGGAGGTTTTGGTTTGCTCGAGGGAATGGCTTTTCCTGTTGTCAAATTGAAAGGTGACTGTGCGTGGTAGCCGACCTTATCTTTTTCGGCGATTTCATAGCCTTTACCTTTGGTTGTGACAACATGTACTAAAACGGGACCATCAATTTCGTGTGCTTGTCCAAAGGTGGTAATTAGTTCTTCGAGATTATGTCCGTCAACTGGTCCCATATAAGTAAAGCCAAGTTCTTCAACCACAGCACCTACTTTAGGAACAGCCAATCGCTTCATTCCTTCCTTGATCCGACCTAGTTCTGGAGAAAGAGACTCCCCTACAAAAGGAATTTGCTTAAATTGTTCTTCAAAATTATCTGAAAGGAATTGCATGGGTGGCGATAACCGCATTTTGTTGAGATAGCGAGGAATCGCACCAACATTAGGTGAAATTGACATTTCGTTGTCATTGAGGATAACCAATAATTTAGTATTTGGTAAATGTCCGGCATGATTAATTGCTTCTAATGCCATACCGCCTGTTAGAGCGCCATCACCAATGACTGCAGCAACTTTAAATTTCTCACCTTTCATATCTCGAGCTAAAGCCATTCCTAAAGCTGCCGAGATGCTGGTAGAAGCGTGTCCTGCACCAAAATGGTCAAAGTTACTTTCACCGCGCTTAAGGTAACCTGCTATTCCGTCTTTTTGCCGTAAAGTACTGAATTTGTCATAACGACCAGTAATTAGTTTGTGGGGATAAGCTTGATGTCCCACATCCCAAATCACTTTATCTCGATCTAAATCCAATGTTTGGTAAAGTCCCAGAGTTAATTCAACTACACCCAACCCTGGACCGAGGTGCCCCCCTGACGCTGCAACAGTTTGAAGATGTTTGTCTCGAATCTGACGAGCAATTTGTTCTAACTGCCGAATTGATAATCCATGCAATTGGTTGGGATGAGTGATGTCACTAAGATGCATACTTTAAGGTTGTCCTCTCAAGGTCTAGTATTTTTGATTTTGCCACGCCTGGGTTCTTGATAGGGACAAGTTAAATTGCATTCTGAAAAAAAATAATGAAAGAAGGTGTTTTTTGAGGAAAAATCACAGAAATAAATGGGAAAAAGGCAGTTATTATACTACCTACTGGGTAGTGTGACAATCTAATATAAATTTTGCCTTTAACCCAAATTGCGTTACCTAAGAAATTTATATTGGTGCAATTGAAGTATTGTTGATAGGGGTAACTTCTGGCGTATATGGATTTCTTTGTTGTCTTTGTAAATATCTACTAAGTACATATGCCATATCACCCCTTGTCATGGGTTTGAGTGGAGAAAGATTTCCATCAGCTTTTTGATTAACAAATCCTCCTGTAACAGTTGTAGCTACAGCTTTTCTTGCCCATTGAGGAATTGATTGTTGGTCTGGAAATTGGGCTAGGATTTCATTTACTGTTGCTTCGGGGAACTGGAAAACACCATAGGATTGAGCAAAAATAGCTAGAGCTTCTGCTCTGGTAACTTTCTGGTTGGGGAAAAATAAGTTTCCTCGGTAGCCCTTCATTACTCCGGTTTTTAAAACTGTTTGGATATCTTGAAATGCCCAATGGGAGGAGGATACATCAGTAACATTGATGTTATCTTCAGTTGCCGCTTTTTGTTTATCGAGTAAAAAAGTTTTCACCATAATTGACGCTAACTCTGCCCGACCCATAAATCTTTCCGGATGAAAGTTACCATCAGGAAATTTATTCATTAAGTTTGCACTAACGACCTTCTGTATAGGGTCAAACGATGTTTGAGTCGTTGTTTGGTCCGGTGTTTTTTGTTCGGATGTTGTTTGAGCGTAGACTGGAATGGCTAGTAATTGTACTAATGCCAATAATGATAGAGCACTGGTTAAGTGACGCATGGTTTAAACCTAAATAAACAATCTGTTAAATAAACTATTTTGAGAAATTTAACTTCACATTTTATTAAGACATTTTAGGGAAGTTCATAGTTTCCTAAAGTTTTATTGTATTAAACACTGATTTTATTTAAGTATTGTTTAAGTATTGTGCTTTTACAGGGTAATTAAAGGCTGAAATATATGTGTTTTTTATAACTAGTAATGATTGCGTAATTTTAACGGCAATAATAAGATAATCATTAATAAATTTCTAGTTTCCCAATTTCTAGTTTCCCAAAGTCTGAGTACTGCTCAAGTCCAAATAATTGTTTTTTTCGAGGTCAGTTAAGCTCCAAATCTTTAGACTAGAGTTGCTGACAAATGTGTCAGTGAATGACGTCTGACTGCTAATGTGGATTTATGGTTATTGCTGATTGGTCATTAGTTACTATTTGCAAAACGAATAACCAAAAATAAATAACAAATAAGCAATTGAGGAGATTTGGAGATGACCGCAGCAGCAGATCCAGTAAAGTTAATGAAACAGGAAGTTGGTAGAGCAGCAGCCAACTTGATTCAATCCAATTCCATAGTTGGTTTAGGAACCGGTTCCACCACTGCGTACGCAATTCAATTTATTGGCGAACGCCTCAAGTCAGGGGAGATAAAAGATATTGTTGGTGTCCCCACATCTTTTCAAGCTGAGGTACTTTCCAAACAATATGGTATTCCTTTAACTACATTAGATGCGATTGACCATATTGATATTGCCATTGATGGTGCTGATGAAGTCGATCCCCAAAAAAATTTAATTAAAGGTGGTGGTGCAGCCCATACTCGGGAAAAAGTTGTGGATTACCTGGCAAATCAATTTATTGTAGTTATAGATTCAGGTAAACTAGTTGACAAACTTGGTTCAGTTTTTGCTGTACCGGTAGAAGTCATCCCAATGGCAGTCACTCCAGTGATGAATGCGATCGCAAAACTTGGTGGTAAGCCAGAACTACGCATGGGTGTGAAAAAAGCTGGTCCTGTTGTCACCGATCAAGGTAACCTAGTTGTAGATGTAAAATTTGACGATATTCCCGACCCTGTGAATTTAGAAAAAACTTTGAATAATATTCCTGGGGTTCTAGAAAACGGTATTTTTGTTAATTGTGCGGATAAGGTTCTAATTGGTGAAGTTAAAGATGGTAAACCTGTAGTCCAGGAAATGTAAAAGTTTTACTATACCATTTTAAATTTTTATACTCCTCTGCCTATAACATCAAGGTTTTGTGAAGGCACGAGGGTTCTTTGTTTTTTACAGGGAAATTATTAGTCAGACAAGCGATCAATAAGGGGTCTATTAGCAGACAAATGACTACTCACCACAATGATTTGAAGAAAATTGCCATTATTGGTTGTGGCTATGTGGGAACTGCTGCTTCGCGCTATTGGTGTAAAGAGCAAGGTCACTCATTAACAGTAACAACTACAAGAGAGGAACGGGTTAAAGAACTGCAGGAATTAGCTACTCGAGTGGTAGTTATGAAAGGTGCAGATAGTCAAGCAGTACGGTCGCTCCTACAAAATCAAGATACTATCATTTTAAGTATTGCTCCCATTAGCGATCGCCAGGTAGATGCAGAGGTATATCGAGAAACTTACATTCCCACGGTAAAAAACTTAGTATCAGCACTTCAGAACACACCAAGCGTAAAACAGGTAATTTACCTCAGTAGTTGCTCTGTATACGGTAATAAAAAAGGCGAGTGGATTGACGAGACTTCTCCCATTGATACTGACAGTGAATACAATCAGGTGTTATCTGAAGTAGAGCATACCTTGTTAAACTCAACTAGTGAAGATATCAAGGCTTGTATTCTCCGGTTGGGAGGAATTTATGGTCCCGAGCGCGAACTAACAAAACGTTTTAAACGAATTGCTGGTAAAACAATTCCTGGAAGTGGTAATACTTTTACTAGTTGGATTCACCTTGATGATATTGTTGCAGCTTTGGATTTTCTCTGTCAGAGAAGGTTGGGTGGTATCTATAATCTGGTAAATGATTTTAATATGACGATCCGTGAGTTATCCGATCTAGTATGCGATCGCGCAAATTTAGATAAAGTTATCTGGGATGATACAAAACCAAGCTATCGTTTCCTTAATGCTCGGGTAAGTAATCAGAAAATTAAAGCCTCAGGTTACAATTTGATTCATCCCAAGACAATTATTTAAGATAGATATTCGTTTGGATTTTTACTTTATTGAATCTTGGTTCAAAGATGCAGTTGCTCTAATCTCAACCCAGAAAAAGCACCATCCTTATCATATTGAGCACTTAGTTGTTGCATTTTAGAAGTTGTTATCAACCAATTCACCACAAGATTAAAGGAAGTACCAATACCTATTCGCTTTGGACAACTAATAGAAACTCCATCCGGTAAAAAGAAATTTTGGTGTCCTTCACAACCCCAATTTAGTTCAGTTTGTATTGGTTGAGAAACTTGTAAATCTGAGGTCATAGTTACAGAATATCCCTTCCACTCACCGTTGAGATTTCTCTCAGACAGTTGTTCTAGTTCTTCTGACCAATACTTACTAGGAAAACCTGTTGCATCTTCACGAATATTCGATGTTCGTAATAAAGCTCCTTCTTTATCGTAAACAATACCGACACTGTGTCTTAATTCCTTGTATCTAAAAAATAATTCAACAGCGAAATATGAATCAGTTTTTAACTGCTTTGCGATCCAACCAGAATGACCAGATTCCAAGCAAATAGTCCTCATAGAATCAGCTTGTGGGTGAAATATTCCATCAGCAGAACTATTTTCTGATTGATTGTAGTCCCAACTTTCTTCCTTAATATTGTCTTGAGCGTAAATATAACGATTTGTTTGGTGGATTTCAGTTTGCTCTGGGTTACTTTCAAATCTTCTTAGACTACGAAATGATTCTTTTACTTCTCCTTGGGGAGTATACCTTGTCCAAACGCCATGCCAATCCCGCAAATGGTTTGCAGTGAAATTTTTCCAGTTTTGGTCTTTTAATTGCATACAGTATGAATTCCATATAACTATTTATATGCTAATTAAATCATTCGTTTTTTATGCTTAGCTAAGGCAGCACCTACAGCAAAATTTTAAAAATCAGTCAACAGGGATTTATTGAAGCTATCCAATTAAAGTCCAAAAATAACCGTCAGGAGCAACAAACGAGAAACTCTTTTCGCCAAACTCGTTTTCATATACTGTTGTCATTTCTGTGGCTTTGCTACTACTTACAAGTTGATAATATTGCTGAATATCTTTTACTTTCATAGTGTACAAACAAACTCCCAGACAACCAGGACGCGAGTAATTAAACTTGTTTGGTAAGTCACCACATTCAAAACGCAAAACTTCCAAATTTCCCGAACGAATTTGAGGTTTATCTGCAGTCGAATAAGGAGGAGATGTAAAGTAATAATTCAGCATCCGTTCCCCATTTTCTGGTCCTTTTAGTTCTAGGATGCGGCTAGAAGCTTCGCCATATTCACTTTCAGAGTTATTTACAACACGACGCAAACCAAGGACTTGGTCATAAAAATCCAATTTTTCATGTTCGCAATCCACAACCAGTCCCACATGAACGAATTCAGAGCCTTTAAAGTGAGAGTCCGGGTTAACAATTCCCGAATTTGGGCGGTAATAATCATGGCGCTCAAACAGAACTTGTCGCGCAAAGGGCTGGATAAGAACCATTTCATGTACGCAAGGATTAGCTTGTAGAAACGGTTCAAATGGCTTGGGACGATTAATTAAATTTCTCTGGGGTGAAATATAATATACAGGTAAGCCAGCAGCGATCGCATCTTCTGTATGGTTGGCAATATTGAATACGTCTAAAGATAAACTAGTTCCCCAACGGCTACCTACTGCTTTTAAAGGGGTTAGTCCCAAACCTTCATTAACTGGTTTATCCCACACCATCAAGCGGAGTAAACTTCTATCCGTAACTTGATTATGAAGGCGGAGCGATCGCAAACTAGAATTAACACCATATAACCGATTAGCTTGGTTTGCACTAAGTTCGCCAGATTGTTCTATATCAAAGCCAAACTGTTCCCAATATCGGATGAGAAAAGATTCATCTTTTGCTGTTGCACCAATTGCGAGTTCGTATAAACCGCTAATGGGTGTTTCCATTGACTTACTCTTTTGAAGGGATTTTTACTTGATAATAGTATCATCCATACTTAAAAATTTAAGCTGTTTGAAAAATTGAAGATGCAAATCCAATGAATCTACAACTGCAAAATTGGAATAATTTCTGTCGATATCATGTAGGGGAATGGCGTGGTATTAATACTAGATACTCCTCAGGGGAAGAAGTAATTGATTCTTGGAATGTTGTTACTAACCTTAAAATTAGTCAAGATGGTAGTAAGATCAATCACGAGGACTACTTAATTTATGCTGACGGGAAGACAGAGTTAAAAACCTTTGGTCCTTATATTAAACCTATTACGAGTGCTTTATTTTTAGATAATAGTTTTTGCTGGGGAAGTAAAACATTAGAAACTAACTCTATATTTATTTTTGAAATTGGTTTGAGGTGTGAAAATAGAAGAGTACTTGCCTTTATTAAATATGGCAATGATGGCAGTTTAGAATATATTTCTATTAGTCCCCAATTACTTAGTACTAATGTCTCAGAACAAAGTAAAACATCAGTGTTGACTATAACTAAGGAAAATTGGCAAGGTAAGCTTAAAACCATAGAACCTGATTTGATGGTGTTAGAGCCGGTAGATATTTCCTGGATATCATTGAAAGATTTGAATCGAGATAATCTTACCCTAAACTTTCAGGACAATATTTCAGTTAGTTGTCCACAAAATATAAAAAAGGATATGGAATTTTGTATCGCCTTAGATTGGTTGGCAAACTCTGTTTTATTGCAACGTGGTATAGGTTATTATGACGTCTCTGGCTTTAAGCATTTCAACTTGCAAATATTCACTCCGATCTATTGAATATTTCGAGTGTTAACGTGGAAAATTCTCCCTTTAGATTGTACTTGAGAATCAGTTGTTGTAAATGGGAAGAGGTAATTAACCAGTTTGCAATAATAGTGAAATGATTGCCAATATTTACTTTTTTCGGACAGTTCAAAAAAATTCCATCTGGTAAAAAGAAAGTTTCATTTTCTTCACAGAACGAGCGTTGTTTAATAGGTACAGGGAGTGAAACTTTTAAATCAGATGTCATAGTCACTGAAATCCCTTGCCACTTACCACTAATATTTCTTTTGGGTAATAGTTCTAACTGCTTCGACCAGTACTTACTTGGGAAATTAAGAGAATCTTCACGAATACTAGTAATCCGGAGCAAACCACCACTTTCATCATAAACTGCTCCTACACTATGTCGGAGATTTTCATATCTGAAAAATAACTCCCCCGAATGAAAAAAATCTCCCAATTTTAACTGGTTTGTTACCCATGCCGCTGCACCTTGCTCGAAGTATAATGACCTCATCAAGGATGTTTTAGGATGAACTATTCCATCTGATAAATTCTTAGATTGCTTTGTTGATTGCCAATTTTTTTCTTCTATTCTGCCATCAGCGTAAGTGTAGCGATTAGTTTGATCGATTCCTGTTTGTTCTTGATTGAGTTTCAAGCTTCTAAGACTTTGAAATGACTCTATGACTTCTCCTTGGGCGGAATATCTTGTCCAAATGCCGTACCAATCTCTCAGGTGGTTAGCACAAAAATTTTGCCAGTTTTGCTCTTGTGGATCCCCAGAATTACTCAGCATAATGTTATTATTTTCAATTAGAAAGAATAAGCATTATTGGAAAAGCTCGACTGTTAAATTTTCAAAGTCACCAACTTTTCCAAAGTATAAAAAACAACTTGCAACTAGTTACTATTTTGTTCAAATCTTATTTAACCAATAGACAATATCCTCAGCTGTCTTTTGTTCAAAATTAGCAAAATTATGACCACAACCTTCATACCAAATGATATCTGTAACTGGCGATCGAACTGCTGCTTTTTTTAATTGATTTAAGCGATCGCGATCATTAAAAAAGTCTTTACTTCCACACAATAGTAAAATTGGAATATCAATCTCCGCAATTGTTTTCAAGTTAGCTGTATCAGCTTCAGGAGCCCACCAAGAAATCCATGAATTTGGACGGTGAGGAGAGAGCATCCATTCATAAGGTGGTTTCCCTACTAAACCGCGATCGCCGCGACCTTCTTCCCTTGCTTTTTTAGCTTCTAAGACCAAACAATTGTAAATCTCGCTACCAATATGAGCTTCTAACCACTCAGCAGCATCTCGTGTAGGAGCCATGTGAACCAAACCAATAACATTGGGGTGATGGCGTTGTGCTTGATAGCGCATAATGCTATTGCTACCCAAACTTTGTCCGCTTAAAACGATCCGAGTATATCCACGTTGACAAAGTAATTTCACAAAAGCGTCAATATCATCTATATCCATTGATGCTGTTGCTGTCATACTTCCACCATAACCACTTCTACGCATTTCAATCACTAATGCTGATATATCATTTTGGTTATAGACTTCAGCTAATTTTGTAAATAAAGGTTCTGTTATGGGAGTACCAGTTTTACCTCTAACATGAAGCACCACAGTTTGATTTTCTTGATTGCAATCCTTTTCCCAAAGAAATCCGACCAAACTGCTACCATCGCTTGTCTGAACCGTTACCATTTCACTCGGTTTGCTAACATCCGAGGTAACCAGTTGAAATCCCTCGACATTAGGTAATTCCAGTTCTGAAACCCACAAATCAATGATTTGTGCAAACTGTTTATTATCTTCTACATCTAAAACTTTGCTAGCAGAAATACTTGTTTCTATTTCTTCCAACTCCATTCCCCTTTTTTGAAGGATTAGAAACGGAATTTGAATATTTTTTAGGAAACCAGAGATTTTAGTATCTGCACTTCTACTCCACCAAGAAACCCAGGAATCAAAAGACTGATAAATGAGTAACTCCTTACCATTAGGACTATTAACGGTTAAATCAACCCATTTTTCTTCTTCAGAACCCTTTATTATTTCCCTTTCTGATTGTTGCTCTAAAGCCTTATATCTATCTTCACCTATGGTATTTTCAAGCCAATTTGCTAGATCTGGTAAAGGATAAATTAAAACAATACCTTTGATGCAAACGTCCTGAGTTTTACACTGATATCTGATACCAGTTAAAGCACCAATTTCTTCACCAATAATTATGATTTCACTACATCCATGGGAACTCAAATATTCTACACCACGCTTAATATCTTCAATATCATCATCTGGAATTGCTCTCATTTGACCTTCAACACCACGACGATGCATTCCCAAGCTCAAAAAAGTATATCCTTGATTTGCCAGGGCTGAACCAAGGAGATAAGCTTTTTGTGAATAGGGATAGCTATTCCAACTGTGCAAATAAATAATTGCTGGTTTTTGACTTCCTTGGGTTGGGCAAGTTGGTTGAAATAAAATTGAGCAAGGCAGACGTTTCGTATACTGCTTGCTCAGTTCATCTTTTGATAAGGACAACAAATAGGTTGGAAACATTTACCCAATAATTTTAATTGCTGCATATGTTCTGTTTCTTATCCTATTGTTTAATATCCACTAATGACTCTTGTCGACGCTCATCCACTTATTCAAATAGATTTATCTGCGACCTATTTTGCTTAGTTCGGTTTTTATAAACGTTTATATTTAATGAGTTTTATTATTAACATCTAAAAGCCAGATTTTTTCCAGCAAAGCAATTCGTTTGCGTCGAACAAAAACACGATACTTTTGATATCCCAGAGTACCAAGCAAAGCTAAAATTGGAATCAAGGCAATTAAAGAAACAATAGTTCGAGTGTCACTTACGACATGATATTGCCCTTCTGGTTGAACTTCTATCGCATTAGTTTTATTTTGATTTTGTGGTTGCGATCGCATTTTTCTGAAAGATCCTTTCTTAACAACTATTTTTAATTCATCATCGATTGGGTAAATTCCCGAACAGAGGGAAACTGAAAACCCCAAACCAAGTTATGCTTGAAGGTTATAAATTAAAAGTAGGATGTCACTACAATCACCAAGTTCATGCTGTACAGACGTTTTGGGCGCACAGAGCTAAAAATGCCAGTTTTTTCCTGTGGGGGAATGAGATATCAATTTAAGTGGCAGGATATACCGCAACAACAAGTACCTGCTGACAAGCAAGCTAACTTGGAAACAACTATCAAACGTTCTGTAGAATTGGGGATCAATCATATTGAAACAGCTCGTGGTTATGGTAGTTCGGAAATGCAATTAGGGCAGGTTTTACCAAAATTTCCCCGCGACCAAATAATTGTTCAAACCAAAGTTGGACCCAAAGCCGATCCCCAAGCATTCCAAGCAGATTTTGAAAAATCTCTGAAAAATCTCCAGTTAGATTATATCGATCTGTTGGGAATTCACGGCATTAATACTGCTGAACTATTGGATTACAGTATTCGTCCTGGTGGTTGTTTAGACGTAGTAAGAAAATTACAAGCACAAGGGAAAATTAGATTTGTTGGGTTTTCCACCCATGGCCCTACTGATATTATTATTCAAACTATTAATACTAACCAATTCGATTACGTTAACCTCCACTGGTACTATATTAATCAAGTTAACTGGCAAGCTATTGAAGCTGCAACTCGCCATGATATGGGGGTATTCATAATTAGTCCCTCCGATAAGGGCGGTAGGCTCTACGATCCACCCCAAAAGTTAGTTGATTTGTGTGCACCCCTATCTCCTATGGTATTTAATGACTTATTTTGTTTGAGTCACTCGCAAGTCCATACTCTTTCTCTGGGTGCATCTAAGCCAAGTGATTTTGATGAGCACCTGAAAACTTTAGATTTATTACATAAAGCTGACGAAATTCTACCGCCAATTTTAGCAAGGTGGGAGCAAGCAGCTATTTCTACTTTTGGCGAAAATTGGATTAAGACTTGGCGGGTTGGTTTACCAAAACACGAAAAAACTCCAGGAAATATTAATATTCGTACCGTTTTGTGGCTGCGAAATTTAGCTCTGGCTTACGATATGCATGAATATGCGAAAACACGTTACAACTTGTTGGGTAATGGGAGCCATTGGTTTCCCGGTAATAAAGCAGAGGGGGTGGAAAATTTAGATTTAAGGGAATGTTTGCGTAATAGTCCCCATGCAGAGCGAATCCCTGATTTACTTTGTGAAACACATAAGTTGTTGGAAGGTGCAAAAGTGAAGCGGTTATCGCAAAGTTAGTGGTTTGACGGGGAAATTATTCCCCAATCAGTCTTTTGCGATTGCTTTAAATTAAACAGATAATCGGTACATTTATTTTTGTGACGGCTTAAATTCTTTACTAGTACTTAAATCTTTCAAGCTCTAATTTTGCAGAATTTATCTACTGCTACAAAACTTAACTTCTCTGCAAATGATTTTATGTAATTGTTAAAAATTACACATCCAGAATATGATTTTTTTAATTCACAAAAAGAGTGAGAATTGATATTTGTTGATATAAATTAATATATGTGCAAAAAATACAAAATCAGCCAAATTATTGAATATTTACTTTGTAAGCCGATTCTAAGACAATAAGTATTGAATATTACTAAACATTTTTACAGGAAAAAGCTGTGAATCTCAATCGCCGCCATTTTCTCATTTTATTTGGTACCTGTGCAGCTAGTTATACTTTAAATGCTTGTGCATTTGCAGAGAATTCTCCAAAAACAGAAGCAGAAGAAGTCACTAAGGTTGCATCTAAACCAGAATCTGGTGTAATTAAATTACCTCCATTGCCTTACGCTTATGATGCATTGGAACCACACATAGATGCAGAAACTATGCGTTTCCATCACGACAAACACCATGCAGGTTACGTCAAAAATCTTAATGCAGCATTAAAGAAACATCCAGAATTAAAAGATAAAAGTATTGAAGATTTATTAAGCGATCTTGAAAGCGTACCTTCTGATATTCGTCGGACAGTACGTAATAATGGTGGCGGTCATGTAAACCACTCAATGTTTTGGGAAATTATGGGACCCAATGCTGGAGGTGAACCTACTGGCGCGATCGCAGAAGCCATTAAAAAGGAATTTGGTAGCTTTGAAAAGTTTCAAGGAGAATTTAACGAAGCTGGTAAAAGTCGCTTTGGTAGCGGTTGGGCTTGGTTAGTTTTGGGAGAAGATCAAAAACTGGAAGTGATGACCACAGCAAATCAAGATAGTCCTTTCTCTGAAGGGAAATATCCAATTATGGGTAATGATGTATGGGAACATGCTTATTACATCAAATATAGAAATCGTCGTGCTGAGTATTTAAAAGCTTGGTGGAATGTATTGAATTGGGATGAAATCAACAAACGATTTGCTAAAGCAGTTGCATAGACAAAGCAAGTTAGCTTTTTATGCTTAACACCAGAATGTAGAAAAATTGAACTAAAGGCATAAATAAGTAACAAAATATTAAGGGACTTTAAAGTTAAAAGAATATTGTTTATTAGGGCGCACATATGTGCGCCTCTACTGTTGATTTAAAATTAATTTCAGTTGATTTTAATTAGTAATTTTGAATTAGTAATAATTAATCAGATATTTGTGCTCGATTCATATACATAAAATTTGAGTTTATGAAGTTTATAATTATTTTCTAAATAGTAATAAATATTTACGTTCACTGGTCTGTTTATTCATATTTATAAACGCAAATACTGGGATAAAAGTAATATATTTATCTTTGATTTGCGTTGCGAGAATCACATGATAATTCTACTGAAAATATTTAATATTTAGCTTATAATTGGCTCCTGAAGCAATAGATATTGAAACAAATACAGCAATCAATTTAGAAAAAATGAATAATATTTCTATTACTTTTTTTAGTTTTAAATTTAATAACGAAAAGAACTAATAGAATAAATAGTTTATTCATAAACTATATGCGATCGCTGTAAATTAGTTTATAGGAAATACAATGAATTTAAATAGGCGTCATTTTCTTTTTTTATTGGGTGCTACTGCAGCTGGCTTAGCGGTAGAAAATTATGCTTTTGCTCAAACTCCTTTGGATCCTCAACTAATAAGTCAAGCAGACCCTCAACCAATCGGGACTGCAGTATTGCCTCCTTTACCCTATGATTACAACGCATTAGAGCCATACATAGATGAAGAAACCATGCGGTTTCATCATGACAAACATCATGCGGCTTATGTCAGAAATCTAAATGCTGCTTTAGATAAATATCCCAAATTAAAAACCAAAAGTATCGAAAGTTTATTGCGCAACCTTGATCGCATACCTTCTGACATTCGCACAACAGTACGTAATAATGGTGGCGGTCATGTAAACCACTCCATGTTTTGGGAAATTATGAAACCTAATGGTGGAGGCGAACCTACTGGCGCGATCGCAGAATCAATTAGTAATAGTTTTGGTAATTTTTCCACATTCAAGGAGAATTTTAACAAAGCTGGCGGCGGTAGATTTGGTAGCGGTTGGGTTATGCTTGTTCTTGATCGTCAAGATGACGATGATGACGATAAAAATAATCGCAAACTGAAAATAATAACCACACCCAATCAAGATACTCCACTAATGACAGGTGATTACCCAATTATGGGTAATGACGTCTGGGAACACGCTTATTATCTAAGTTATAGAAATCGTCGTGGCGAATATTTAGAGAAGTGGTGGAATGTTGTTAATTGGGATGAAATCAACAAACGATACGCCCAAGCTATTGCAGTAAATAATGATGACGACGATGACGATGATGATTAAGAACAATTAAGTGTGTAGACGGGTTAGAGTTCTAACATTTTTTAATAAAGGGATTGGGTTTAATTAACGGTTTTTTTTACCAGTTTGACTTATTTTTTTGAACTATTTTTTAACTAACATAAGCAATAGTTACACCTGTACCACCATCAGCTTGTTCTGCAGCTTCAAAACGACTAACTCGCCGATGTTGTTTTAAAAAGGTTTGTACCCCTTGACGCAATTTTCCAGTTCCATGTCCGTGAATAATCCAGATTGGTCCGGTAGCTTCTGAAATTGCTTTATCAAGAATAATTTCGGCATCAGCGACCCGTTTACCCCGTAAGTCAAAGGTATTGCGAGAAGTACGAATTTCTGGGGTGGGTTGGGAAGAATTCACAGACTTTTGTGCAGGAGAAGATTTTGAAGTTGATTTTGGAGGTGCTGATTTTGTTTTTGCTATTGGCTCGGCTTTTTCACCATCCAAAGATTCAACGTCTTCTAACTTGACGTTCATCTTCATAATCCCGAAGCGGACAGTCAACTCGCCATCTGCACCTGGTGCAGAAATTACTTCCGCAGTCTTCCCTAATTTGCTAATTCGAATGCGATCGCCCAGTTTCGGCAAAAATCCGGCTTTAGGTTTTTTTGGCTGCTTTTTGGGTGTATGCTTTTGAGCAATATCATTAATTGCGTTTGTCGCTTTTTGAGCGTCTTGGGCGGTGGACTTCCCTTGCTGTAAGCTACGGATGACTTTAGCAATCTCAGACTTTGCTTCATTAATTGCTTTTTGTACCGCTACCTCTTGGGAGATCCGTAAAGATTTTTCTCTTTCTTCTAAGTTGGCACTTTTTTCTGAAAGTTCTTTATACAAACGCTCAGTTTGCTTTAATAAATTTTGTGCTTGTGTGGCTTTAGTTTCCTGACGACGACGTTGCGCTTCTAATCCAGCAATTACCTGGTTAACTTCGTCAGTTTCTCCACCAACTTCAGATTTTGCTGCTTCGATGACTTCTGCTTTTAATCCTAGACGACTAGCGATCGCCAAAGCATTAGAACGTCCGGGGATACCCCACAATAAGCGATAGGTGGGAGAAAGGGTAGTGTCATTGAATTCTACCGAAGCATTTTCAAACCTTTCATCTTGGTATTTCAGTGCTTTCAGTTCGCCAAAGTGAGTTGTCGCCATTGTTAATTGAGCATTATTTGCCAAATAATGCAGTAAAGCAATTGCTAAACCACTACCTTCGACTGGATCGGTCCCCGCTCCAACTTCATCGAGGAGAACTAGGGATTGGGGATTGGCGACTGGGGATTGGGCAAATAATTCTTCTTCTCCTGTCTCCTGTCTCCTGTCTCCTGTCTCCTGTCTCCTGTCTCCTGTCTCCTGTTTCCTGTCTCCTGTTTCCTGTCTCCTGTCTCCTGTCTCCTGTCT
>NZ_LMTZ01000041.1 GCF_001456025.1 Mastigocoleus testarum BC008 | reverse complement strand
TTCAAATAAATTACCTAAAGTCAGACATTTACTTAAATCTAATTTACTATCTTCATAGCCTCCTGCTAATAGCAAAAAAGAATTTTCAGGTGAAATGAAGTTAAATGTAACGTGACAGGAAAAGTGGAGATAATTCGCTTCTTGAAGTTGAGAGGAAGCTTGAGATAAAGCAGTTTGAGTTGCTTGCTTTTTTTGTAAAACTTCTTTTTCACTAAACAGGGATGAAATAGTTTCTACTTCTAAATCGGTATAGAGTAAATCTTCTGTAGGGTTTTGAACAGCAAATAAGGATTTAAAATTAGGGCGTTGTCTTAAATTTATTTGTTGTAGAAGCTGACAACTAGGAGCGTAACTTACACCATCTGAGAAGCAATCGCACAAAAAACTACCACCAGCTAAAGGTAATGCATGAAGAGGAAAAAGGTGTAGGAAACGATAGGGAATAAGGACAAGACGCGAACAATTTTCTGGTATTAGCTTCAGGATATCTTCTATTTGTAAAATTGTCGCAAGTTGAGTTAGACGAGAATCGAGACCACTTATCCACTCGATTTTATTATTGTTATATGCATTTAAATACTCATTAATCCAATTTTCTAAATCTTGTAATTCATGAGTGGATGTATATGAGTTCAATCTTTTGACGGTATCACAAGTAATTATAAAAGTCTCCAAACCTTCATTCGTAATGTACCACTCAATGACAGCTGTATTTTCTTTTAAAGTTGTTTGGAATTTCTCAAAATTGAAACTTGAACCAACAGGTAAATACCTCTCTTGTAAATTATTCTTTTGTTGTCGTAACTCTTGAATATATTGAGCTAAGGCTGTAGTATTGTCGGTTGTACCATTTTGGATTTTATACTGTCCCTTAGCTATTTCATCTCGCAGTTGTTCTAATTGAGTGACAACTTCTGACGGAAAAATAGTTTTAGAATCGCGTTCGAGGATAAGTTCAACTAAGTTACGTGTTTTACTACGTTCGATATATTCTACTGCTTGGTTATCTTCTCCCAATTCCAAGCACACCTCTACGATGCGCTGATAAAGTTTATTCCACTCCTCAACTTGCTTGCGTTTGGTTTCTTCACCATAAATAACTTCACCCCCCAATAACTCTACTGTCGAAATGGCAGATTTATAGGTATTGTAAGCAGAAGTAAATCTACTTCCATCTTGGTAAATCATGCCCAGGTTGAATAAGGTTTCTGCGTAATTTTGAGGAAAAGCTTCATGAGTTCTAACTTGCAAGGCAGCATGGAATGCTTGAATGGCTTTTTCAATATTTCCTGCCTTCTCTCCTTTGATTCTTTCACTGTAAGCAGTAGCTAAATTATTTTGTGTTGCAGCCCAATCCTTGGGGAAAGCTTTACGAGTTCTAACTAGCAAAGCAGAATTGAATATTTGAATGGCTTTTTCAACATTTTCGGCTTTATCCCCCTTGATTCTGTTTATGTAGGTACTGCCTAAATTATTTTGCGTCTTTGCCCAATCTTGAGGAAAAGCTTTACGGGTGTAGACTTGTAGTGCGGTATCGTATGATTGGATGGCTTTCTCAATATTTTCTCCCCGATTTCCTACTATTCTCTCACAGTAACCTATGCCTAAATTATTTTGAGTCATTGCCCAATCCTTGGGGGAAGCTTCACGGATTCTAACTAGTAAAACAGAATTGAATATTTGAATGGCTTTTTCAACATTTTCGGCTTTATCCCCCTTGATTCTGTTTATGTAGGCACTGCCTAAATTATTTTGCGTCTTTGCCCAATCTTGAGGAAAAGCTTTGTGGGTGTAGACTTGTAGTGCGGTATTGTATGATTGGATGGCTTTCTCAATATTTTCTCCCCGATCTCCTACTATTCTCTCACAGTAACCTACGCCTAAATTATTTTGAGTCATTGCCCAATCCTTGGGGGAAGCTTCGTGGGTTCTAACTAGCAAAGCAGAATTGAATATTTGAATGGCTTTTTCAACATTTTCGGCTTTATCCCCCTTGATTCTATTTATGTAGGCACTGCCTAAATTATTTTGCGTTTTTGCCCAATCTTGGGGAAAAACTTGGTGGGTGTAGACTTGTAAAGCAGCATTGTAGGAATCAATGGCTTTTTCAATATTTTCTCTCCGATCTCCTAATATTCTGTCAGCATAAGCAATCCCCAAATTATCTTGGATCATTGCCCAATCTTGGGGAAAAGCTTGGTGGGTGTAGACTTGCAAAGCAGCATTGTAAGAACCAATAGCTTTTTCAATATTTTCTCTCTGATCTCCTAATATTCTGTCAGCATAAGCAAGCCCCAAATTATTTTGGGTTCGAGCCCAATCTTGGGGGAAAGCTTGGCGTGTTTGAACTTGTAAAGCGGCATTGTGGAAATCGATAGCTTTTTCAATATTTTCTCTCCGATCTCCTACTATTCTTCTACAGTAAGCAATGCCCAAATTATTTTGGATTAAACCCCATTTTCGGGGGAAAGCTTGACGGGTGTAGGGATTAAGTAAGCTTTCATAACCTGTGATCGCAATTTCCATGTTGCTAGCTTTATCACCCAGAGGAAACTGCTGAATTAGATTACTAAACTCACCAATAAATACTACGATATATTCTGTCTTATTCGCTTCTACTTGCTCAAATTTATAATTTACCCAATACCGCAACATTTCAGCGAAAATATGATTGAGTTTATCTATATTTGCTTTAAGTAATGGGTAAACAATCTTTGCATTACCGTTACTTTCTGCTGTCGCTTGCAACGCTTCCATTAAAAATTGCAGATAAGCTTCCTGACGCTGTTCCTTCATATCAGCACGGAAATGAATACACCTTAATCTTATTCATTTCCTCTACGACGAATTTCGGATTTCATATAACGTTTTCACTGCAAATGTTCATCGAAGACGTCCCTGGAAATTAGTGGACAATCCCAAACCCTGGTGATTGCTTTCTCCCTTTGGGAGACCCTGCGCTGACACTTCGTTCGCAATGACATGATGTAACTTACCATTAGCGATCGCTTTGCACGTACTCTACAGACCGATCGCCACTAACTTCCAGCTGATGCAAACCAGCCAAATATTCCGCCAAAGGATTGATAACAAAACTAATTAAATCTTTCTTCTCACCACTACTACGAATCAAATTCAGGTGATGTTCCAAATGATTTAACCGACTTTCCGCATCATTTCCACCCAAAGCATTTAACGCAGTTTCCCGTGTAATCGGTTCTGGCTTATCATTCTGTCTAAAACATTCCCAAGCAATAGTTTTCGCATCTTGATGAATGTTATGATTATCCGATTGATTCTCAACCACATTGTCATTGAACTCGTTGAGGTATGACAACATCAACTCAAAATTAATTGAATCCTGTTCATTTAAGTTAGCGACCCTAGGAATTTTCAGCGCCGGTACATGTATATTTTTATCTGCTTCAACTTGAGTTATTTCTAATTTCTGGGCTTGTTTGAGTTGTTTCTGGGAAGGAATAATATTTTTCCTAACCCACGCACTCATGATTCGACGTCGAGATTTAAACAAACTAAACAAGAGTAAATCCCGAGAACGCATATATGCACCACCAATTTGCTTGGGAAGTCGAAACTCGTAGCGTTGCAAAAACTTGTTGATTTTCAGTAAAGATAGAGGACTTAACCAGTAAATAATCAACCACAAAGATAGAAAGAAGAAAAGATAAGATGATGAACCTAAAATAAAAGGATGGGAAATCAACCATTTCCAAAAGAGGTCATTTCTTTTTTCTTGGAGAAATAGCAAAGGCTTTTGCAAACTATATATGGAGCGATTGGAGAAATTATTTGCAGGTTCTTGGATTATTCTTGCAGCTTTGTTTAAGTGAGGAACGACTTGATTTAATTCCGATAGAGATATGCGATTGTTCACCGCTTTATCCCTAATAATGGATGCAATATTCTCTACCGCAGCAGCACCATTGGAGCGAACAACTACATTTTCATCTTCCAATAGTTGAATTAGTTGTGGTAGTACCAGTGTTGCTGATTCACCAATTTTCCCCAGAACATTTGCTGCACTCGAACGGATGATAGCATCCCGATCTTGAAGCATTGGAGTTAGGGGAGATAAAGCAGGTGCAGCTTGTTTTCCCATACCCCTCAAACCATTAACAGCACTGTAGCGTACGATTAAATCCTTATCTTTGAGAAGTTCAATTAGTTGAGGAACACTTTTTGCTGCTGACTCTCCGATTCCTCCCAACCCAATAGCAACACTGGAACGAACATATGAATTTTTATCTTTGAGAAGTGGAACTAATTGGGGTACGCTTTGTTTCGCTTGAATTCCAAATTTTCCCAAAGTACTAGCAGCAGTTCCACGCACACCTGGATCTTTATCCTTGAGAAGTTTAATTAATTGGGGAATGCTTTGTGTTGCTGACTCTCCAATTTTTCCTACAGCATTAGCAGCACTGGAACGAACCTTGGGATCTTTATCTTTGAAAAGTTTAATTAACTCTGGAATTGCAGGTTTAGCTTCTTTCCCGATTTCTCCCAAGGTTTCAGCAGCGTTAGAACGAACATAGGGATCGGAGTCTTGAAGTAATTTAGTTAATGGTATTACAGCCTTTAGGGCTTTTTCTCGGAATTCTCCTAAGGTATCAGCAGCACTAGAACGAACATCTCCATCAGAGTCTTGAAGCAACTCTATCAATTGGGAAATTGCAGGTGCAGCTTTTTCTCCTATTTCTCCTAAAGCGATTGCAGCACCATAACGCACTATAATATTTTCATCTTTGAGCAGTGCAATCAACTGAGGGACACTTGGTGCAGCTTTCTCACGAATTTTTCCTAAGGTACTCGCAGCACTATAACGTACCATCACATCCCAATCCCTCAGAAGCTTAATCAATTCTGGAACCGCAGGTTCAGCTTGTTCTCCAAATCTTCCCAATATTTCAGCTGCACCACCCCGTATTTTTGCATCTTTGTCCTTGAGGAGATTGACAAATATTGATGCGGTATCTGAATTTTTTGATTTTAGTCGCCAATTTTTATCTCTAAGTAAAATAATTGCTCTACGACGTACCTGTGAACTTGGATTTTTTAAAGCTTGAATTAAAGTATCTACAACGCGATCACTAATAGTATGAATTATATTTTTTAGCTTTAGTCTAACTTGTGAATTATTTTCTTTTAAAATAGTATCTACTACTTGGGGAACTGCATATTTTTCAATTCCTTTTAATATTTTAATACTTTTTTCTCGTTCGGTTTTATTATCTGCATCTAATTTTTCAACCAAATTAATAATTTCTATCTCTTGGGGCTTTTTTGCCAAAGTATTTTCAGCCGATAATAATAATATAATAAATATGAATACTAAACCACCAATGAAATTTATGCTCAAATAAATCCTTGTTATAAAGTCTTTCCAAGTGTTTTTAATCATTAACATTACCCTGTATATCCATTCTTTCCATAGTAATGAAAATACATTAATAATTAAACATTTTTTTATACTTATTACCTACAAAATAAATACCTAATTTAAATCTTTTTATCAATGACAAATTTTACTGTAAATTTTAATAATTGTAGGGTGGATTACCAATTTTATCTGTAACCCACCCAGTGTTTTATTGATTATCTAGATGAAAATTATTTGTTACCAAAGCCAGGAATAAATCCTAATAATCTAAACTTCAACAGGTTTAACAGGATAATATTCATCCTTGTTATAAATGCTGATAATACTTTCACCAACTTCAAAAAATATTCCTTCCTTCTCTGCTGAAGAGAACTGTAAGTCTGGATATTTCGTGGCTAATTCAGTTGCAGTTAAAGCCGCAGTTCTCATTCCTTTTGGTAACACTCCAGTGGAACCCACATGTAATACTAAAGGAGAAATTTTATCTCGGTAAATCTTTTCTGCATATTGCTTCAATTGAGTTTGTGCTTTTCTCATTGCAACAAGTATTTCCTGCTTGTCAATTGATTTACCTTGATTTCTTTTTTGTAGCAACCGCATCAAATCCTTCGCACCAACTTTAGACAAAATAGCAGTAGTCTTACCGTTATCTTCTATTCCTATAAAGTCATCAAAGATTGGCTTCATGAAATCATCTACTTTTGTAATTTTCATCCGAGATGATATAGATTTTTGACGACATGCGATATTGTTTTCAAACAGAATATTAAAGTTAGGTTTAGATAAAATCTCCCCAGTTTCTGTATTGTAAACTTGATATCTTCTCTCCAGGAATTTATTTGCAGAATACAATTTAAATAAATTGAGAATTTCTTTGCTACCAATATCAATTCTCTGGCTCTTACGAATATCTAAAAACTCGAAAGATTTCGTTTTCGGAAAATTAAGATACAGGTTGGGAGAAATATAATTTTTTTGCAGTTCTGTTAACTGTTCTGGGACAAAAGTATCCAAATTAGTTTTTAAACAAGCAGAAAGAATACTAGAAATCACTTTGATTTCTGCTAACCGCTGGAATAAACCATCGATTTTACGCTTTTTCTGCTTTAAAGGTACTATTGGTAAACCATCAAGTTTGATCGTATACTCACTATCAAAATCAAATGTTGTCGCAGGTAGATTATCCTTTTTTAGTACACCCTTTCTTTGCAGTAAGTCAAAGAGCTTTTTACTACTAATTTTGACTTGTAGCGATCTAACATTTACTTGCCCATTTTTCACAATAGTATAATTATTGAAAGTCTTCAGATCGTTTAATAGCAAACCTGCAACTTCGAGCGCGATAGTTTCATCCTCTGCTTTAATTAGATGAACTCTCTGTTCTACCAAAAGATTAATCGTAGCTGTATTATGGTTAATGACAAATTTTCCCATATCAACATAATTGCTATTATCAATGGGCTTTGTTTTTAACCAAGGTTCAGTTAAATTACCATCTTTATCACGATAACCGATAAACCGCTTCACAGTTTGTCTACAATAATCTTCTCGTAATTTAGTAATATTGAGAATAATCCGTTCACGATATTTTTCTAAAATTTCCATCACCTCAACAATCGAGATTTGAAGAGACTTATCTTGATATTTTATGACTTGATTTTCTGCAATCTGATTTTCTGCAACCTGATTTTCTGCAACCTGATTTTCGACCAAGTCAGTAACCGCATTTTTTGATGAATTCTTAACCATAACAATCTCTACCCAGTCAGAGTATGAAGTAATTTGTACTATTTGGTTTTGCAATATTTAGTTTTTAAAGCTTTGTCTTCAGTTGTGAAATGGCTGAAAAATCTGATTCATTCTCACAACCATAGTGCATGACTTTATCAATAACTTATGAGAAATAATTCATGAGGAATAAATTATGACTAAAAATTACGTTGCAATATTCCTCACTCTGCTAGTTCATTTCTGCATCCCTACAAAAGTGACTTATCTTGTATGAGAACAAATATCACAAACAAAAAATATGTAGGGGTACAGGAGCAAAAAACACAACTCCACTTTTTCTTACACCCCCATCTCAAACTCATATCTATATAGTACAAAAATACTATAAAAGTGTCAAGTAGTTATTCTCTACAGGATCTAGCTATAAAATAGGTGTAAAAAGCATCTTACTCCCAAATCCCAACTCCTGACTCCTGACTCCTGACTTCTTACTCCTAACTCCTGACTCCTGACTTCTTACTCATCCTTAAGACTGCAAATCCCTAATATTAACCTGTACCCGTTCGTAGAGTGGTTGGTTATTTTGTTTTTCAAATAAATTCGCAGCTTGCTGTAAATCTTTAATCGCTTTTTGTTTCTCTCCCTTCACCCCATAAGCATTACCTCGATTGTTATAAGCTGCAGCAAAATTCGGACTGAGACGTACAGCTTGATTGTAATCTTCTATCGCTTTACTTATGGTTCCCAAAGCAGCATGTGCATTTCCACGGTTATTGTAAGCAACTGCATAAGTGGGATTTATTTCGATCGCTTTAGTATAATCTGCAATCGCCTCTTTTCTATTTCTCTGAGACGCCCGAGCATTACCTCGGTTATTATAAGCTTCTGCATAGTTGGGATTCAGTTTAATCGCTGTGGTGTAATCCCTGAAAGCTTTTTGATTATTTCCCTGAGCCGCATAAGCATTTCCTCGGTTATTAAATGCTTCTGCATCGTACGGATTGATACGAATCGCTAAACTATAGTCTGCGATCGCCTCTTTTTTATTACCCAAATCAAAATTGGTAAGTCCGCGACTATTGTAGACTGCGCCATAGTCAGGTTGAAGCTTAATTGCCTCATTGTAAGATGCGATCGCACCTTTTAAGTCCCCTCTAACATGCTTATACTTACCTTGAACGTAGAATTCCGTTGCGCTACCGCGTGGAACTCTAGGACTTGAAGGCTTATTTAGTTCGATTTCGGTTACTAAAACATCCTCAGTTTTACTACAAGAAACAGATGCACTAGCAACAAATAATATTGATGCAGCTAGGCAAAATATTTTTCTACAATAAATTAATTTATACCCTGAATAATATAATTTCATTTTCAATATATTTTTTTCAATATAAATAAATATATCTACACACAATATTTATATCTATTAGATTTATTTTTTAGTTATGGAGTAATAATTCAGATAGCTTTAAGCAAATAAAAATGTCTGAGTTTATTTATAATAAGTAATTTATATTTTTATTATTTGCAGAGATTTTCGTTTGAATAAATCTCATTTAAAGTAAAATTTCAGACAAAACGATAAATAGTTAAGACATAAGTATATAGGAATACAAAAACATTTTTTAATTACTTGATTTATTTATGATTTATTTCCTAGTAATATATACCATAATTAATCCATAAATTACTATGGCGTTATTATTTTATTTTTGAACATGTAATATCCGTAGGAAAGTTCCACAAAATCTACGTACAAACTCAATTTTTATGGATGATTTAGGAACGACATAGTATAGTGCTGTGGAAATAAAGCAAATATATATAAGAATTAAAAAGGGAAAATTGTAATTTTAATTGCAAGCCTAGGGTGACTAGTAATAGGGTTACTAGTAATTTTTAATTATTCTTCCCTTAATCATCTTCAGATTGGCTGTCTTGATTTTTTGGCTTCAGACGAAAATGACTAGTTTTGTCTATCTGTAGGGGTAATTGTTCAAGATTAATCCCTAAATCTTTTTGCAATTTTTGCGTTAAATTTATCGGAAAATCTAAATTAATTGCTTGATTTTCGACAAATTTAACCAGTTCTTGAAATTGCACTTTCATTGTAGTGCGTTCGTAATCAAGTAATTGAAGATGGGCTGTTTCCGACAAATTTTGTTCTTGCATTGCTGATTTCATGCGCTCTTGCAAGTGTTCGTATTCTGACTTTAGGAGTTTGAGTTGTTCTTCGACTTGGATATATCGTTCACCCAATGAGAGTAAATCTTCGCTAGCAGGACTAGGTGATATTTGTTCCATTAATTCCTGCAAGCGTAAATGAACTTGAGCCAAATAGATACAGTCAAGATAAGCGTATTCTATTTGCTCTTCACTGAGTGGTCTTTGTCCCCAATCACTACTTTGTTGTTCTTTATCTACATCTTGAAAATTACAAAGTTTTACCGCTAAAGTTTCAAGTCTATAATTAGGCAGCGGTAAAATGTAGTAAGGAATTTTTTTGGCTAATTGATAGGTACAGGTAACGTTTTTAGCTTTCTTTTTCCCTAAAAATCTTAAATCGTAGCTAGCATTATGAAATACTTTTTCGACTGCGGGATTTAGCATCACGAGTTCTATAAACTCATCAACTAATTCTGTTTTATTCAACACATCTAAAATATAAGTACATTTACCACTCAGATCGTTGGCATTATCCAAGATTTGAATTAGGGATAATTTGGGATTTCGACTCTGGTAATCAGCAACTTCCGTATCCATCCATAAAGTTTTTGAATGAGTATATTTTGTAATCAGAGAACGGATTTCACTGGCTGATGTTAGATATGGCATTTTAGGAGTTTATAAGAATTAATTACAGCGCAGTCGATTGTTCACATTAACATTTTCTTATTGCTATTATTGAGTAGATTTTGATACTAATTATCCCATTTATGTATTTTTTTTAAATTTTCATGTGCGTGTAAATACTTCGGTTTAATCCATAAATGTTATATGTTTTTCGATCCCCAGTATGTATTCCCTTCATCTCTGGGAATTTCTCCCGTACCTTTCGCACTCCCCCAGATTTCCTACACTCTTCCCATTCTTAAAAAGGATAATTAAAATCGGATTCATTATGACTCCTGACTTCTGTAGAGACGTAGCATGCTACGTCTCTACGACTCCTGACTCCTGACCCCTGACTTCTGACTCTTGACCCTGATCCCTGACTTCTGACTTCTGACTTCTGACTCCTGACTTCTGACTCCTGACTTCTGACTCCTGACTTCTGACCCTGATCCCTGACTTCTGACTCCTGACCCCTGACTTCTGACTCCTGACTTCTGACTCCTGACTTCTGACTTCTTTCTAAACATTAGAAAAGCGGTCAGCTACCGCACACAATTCTGCAATAGATGAGCGCTAATTTATAACTCTTCATCAACAATTTTTATAATTTCTCAAGTTTTCTTTTTATTCAGAGAATACATTACTAGTTGGAGTTCTCCCGATCGTAAAATAGAACATGTTTTGTATCAGTCGTAACTGCCCGCAGTGTAACTAAAGCAATACTTGCTAGTTAAATTACATCTGCGTCACTCTGTATACATTGGAAAATCGTAGCAATCAAATATTCTGGTTCAACTTTTATGAGTTCGCCGATTCGCTTTTTAATGTGTTCTCCCGAACACTATGATGTTGACTATGTCATTAACCCTTGGATGGAAGGGAATATTCACAAGTCATCGCAACAACGCGCTGTGGAACAGTGGCAGAAACTTTACCATGTTCTCAAGGATAAGGCGATAGTTGACTTGGTCCCACCGGAAAAAGGTTGGCCTGATATGGTATTTACAGCTAATGCTGGATTGGTGTTAGGTGAAAACGCAGTTTTAAGTCGCTTTTTACATAAAGAGCGCCAGGGAGAGGAACCCCATTTTAAGAAATGGTTTGAAAATAACGGTTTTACGGTCCACGAATTACCCCAAGATTTACCCTTTGAAGGTGCGGGAGATGCACTTTTAGATCGAGAAGGACGTTGGCTATGGGCGGGTTATGGTTTTCGTTCGGAGTTAGACTCCCACCCATATTTAGCTAAGTGGCTTGATATTGAAGTATTATCCTTACGACTCATTGACGAAAGATTTTATCATCTCGACACTTGTTTTTGTCCCTTAGCAAATGGCTACTTGCTTTATTATCCCGGCGCTTTTGACTCCTATTCCAACCGCTTAATTGAAATGCGAGTCGCACCGGAAAAACGCATTGCAATTAAAGAAGCAGATGCGATAAATTTTGCTTGCAATGCGGTGAACGTAGAAAGCATTGTCATCATGAATAAAGCTTCGGATAATCTCAAAGCACGTTTAGCCGAAGTTAATTTTCAAGTAATTGAAACTCCATTAACTGAATTTTTGAAAGCTGGTGGTGCAGCAAAATGTTTAACACTACGAGTAACTGAACCAGTTCGTGAAGAAATTCATGCTACCACCCAAGTAGAAAGTCGCATTATCCGTATGCAGGGACATTTACTTGATTCTGGTTTAATTAACCGTGCTTTAGATTTGATTGTAGACAATGGTGGCAGTTTCAAAGTTTTAAATTTCCATTTGGGAGAGCAAAGACAAAGTACGTCGGATGCACAAGTAAGTGTTTCTGCACCTTCCCATGAGGTTATGGAAACTATTTTCTCCCACCTAATTGATTTGGGTGCGGTGAACTTACCGGAAGATGAACGCGACGCAAAGCTCCAACCTGTCGAGCAAAATGGCGTAGCACCAGATGATTTTTATGTTAGTACCATTTATCCTACAGAAGTTCGAATCAATGGTGAATGGGTAAAGGTAAAAAATCAGCGTATGGATGGCGCGATCGCAGTTACTCAAACCCCAAAAGGTCTAGTCGCTAAATGTAAAATTCTTCGAGATTTAGAAGTAGGGGAAGAAGTAGTTGTAGATGTCCAAGGAATCCGTACCATTCGCAAAACTGAATCTCGGGAAAAACGTAATGCAGAAGAATTCAGTTTTATGTCGGCAGGTGTTTCCAGCGAACGTCGCGTAGAATTAGTTGTGGAACAAGTTGCTTGGGAATTGCGTAAAATCAGAGACACTGGTGGTAAAGTAGTTGTCACAGCAGGACCAGTAGTAATCCACACAGGTGGTGGCGAACATTTATCTCATTTGATCCGAGAAGGATATGTCCAAGCTTTACTCGGTGGAAATGCGATCGCCGTTCACGATATCGAACAATCGATAATGGGAACATCCCTTGGCGTGGATATGAGTCGGGGTATAGCGGTACGAGGCGGACATCGCCATCACCTCAAAGCAATCAATACAATTCGCGCTCACGGTAGCATCGCTAAAGCAGTAGAAGCCGGAGTTATTCCCAATGGCGTAATGTATGAGTGTGTAAAAAATAATGTACCTTTTTGCCTGGCTGGTTCTATTCGCGATGATGGTCCCCTACCGGATACCCAAATGGATCTAATCAAAGCACAAACTGAGTATGCCGAATTGCTCGAGGGGACAGAAATGATTTTAATGTTGTCCACCATGTTGCACTCTATTGGTGTGGGTAATATGACACCTGCAGGAGTAAAAATGGTTTGTGTAGATATTAACCCAGCAGTAGTAACAAAATTAAGCGATCGCGGTTCAGTAGAATCTGTTGGTGTGGTGACAGATGTAGGTTTATTCCTGAGTTTGTTGGTACAGCAGTTAGATAAGTTGACGAGTCCTTACACTGCTGAGGTGATTTAAATTTGCTTCTAGGGACGTTCCGATATGAGGTCTCCAACTCTGGGACGTCTCCCAATAAACTTGCGCTCGAAAGCTTATAAAATCCTACATTTTGATTTTGTGAGCGTCAGTTTATTTTGTTGGAGGGGAAAACCAGCCCCTCCTGGTCTGCTCTACAAAATATTTATGTTTATATTTTTGACTTGTTACTTTGTTGTATAAAATAAAACTTTAAAGTCCCAGGCAAAAGACAACAAGAACGTGTTAGATTGTATCTAGTCGGACAGCATCAGCCTAGTAATTTTAGATGCTGCTTGCACCTTATCAAGATGTAACCGAGACTATAGCTTTACGGGGTTCATTGTAATTGTGGCGAATTTTTTTGGTTTAACAAAAGTACTCTGGGGAGTTGTTAGTAGTTAATAGATTCTTTTTTTAAGTTTTTGAAACTGAACTCTTAAAGCTGAACTCTTAAACTCTGAACTTTTGAGAGAAAAAACCCATGACGCGATTTATTTTATTGGCAATTATTTCCGTGTCTGTGCTCCTAATTGCTCCCTACGTTGGGTATGCAAGAATAATAAAGGTTAAGGGAAACAAACCTCATTTTATAGATTTTAAAGGTGAGAGCGAGGAAAAATGGGAAAATTTTGAACAAGGTGAGCTACGAGAACGGCGAAAAGAGGGACGGGAGTACAGAAAAGAGCGACGAGAAAACCGAAAAGAGCGAAGAGATGAGTTCAGAGAGAACCGAGAAGAATCCTTTGAATAGTATTGAAAAAAATTGAGAATAAATTTTTTGAGAATAAATTTGAGAATATGATAACTATCATTTCATTATGTTGCCTCTCAAAGACACCAACAATCGAGGTACTTGGTTTTTAGAGCGCTTTTTAGTTCCTACAATTTTAATTCTGGTGGCTTTGCTGCAATTTTATCTCGCCCACACAGCTAATCTATCACCGTGGAAAGGTGGTGGTTTTGGTATGTTTGCAGCAGTCGATTCTCCTTCCATGCGAGTGTTAGCAGCTGAAGGTTTAGCTGAAGGTGGTCAATTGATACGTTTAGATGCTTTGGATTCCTTGGATAACTCAACAATTCGTCGCATCCTCTCCCTACCCAGACAGATTCATTTAGAACAAATTGCATCTGAGTTGATATCGGAAAAATTTGTACCTCAAAACGTCCAACGTCAAACTACCCTTGAACGACTGCGGAGAGAAAACCCGAAATTTGCTATTCAGGTTAGTGGGATCTTGCTAAAGAACCAACCGATCTATCGCCTCAAAACGCCTGAAGATCCAATTTTATTAAATGATTCAGTCAAAACCTTAAAAGCAATTCGCCTCCAATGGTGGTCTTTGCGGTTTGATAGAAATCACAATCGCTTGTTAGCTGAACCTTTAGGTGAACCTGTAGAAGCTGGAAATTGGTCATGAACCATCAACAAGTTGGACAAAAAAGAAGTCATATCCGTGGCTTTGCTGTCCGTTACCTTAATCCAATCTTCCAAGGTTTTAACAGCGCTGCACTTATAGCTGCTACACGGGTCAAGTCCATCTTAGACGACCTCCTCAATCAGCCGCGCTATCTGCTCGTTCTACGTTTGACCATCCTCCTATTTCTACTCTACGGTTCTAGTAGTGTCATCCTAGACGTTCCCTTACGAGTAATTTGTGGCTTGATGTTAATCTCACCTCCCTTACTTACTGATCGGTGGATGTGGGTAATTATTTGTGGAATGATATGGTGGGTGAACGCCACTGATTGGTTGTGGATTGATAATCATCAATTCTTGATTAGCTACTGGTGTCTTGCTTGTGCTATTGGGGTTTCTAGTAAAAATCCTGACCGTGTCTTAGCTTGGAATGGCGGTATTTTAATCGGTCTAACATTTTTGTTCGCCACTGGTTGGAAAATTTTAGCTGGAGAATATTGGGACGGGTCATTTTTGCACTATACCTTTCTTACCGATGGTCGTGTTGAAGCGATCGCAACATTTATTGGGGGACTCAACCCAGACGTTTTATCACAAAATCAGCTTTTGGAATCTACATTGAAGCTAATTCCCCAAGAAGGAGCGAAGGTAACTTTAGGTACTAGTCAAAGACTAAGAATTTTTACGTTAGCAGCTTCCTATTGGACACTTTTCATTGAAGGGATAGTAGCAGTTGCGTTTCTGCTAGGGAGAATCCATTGGCTATCCCGTTTTCGAGATTGGTTACTAATACTGTTCATTGTTACCACCTACTTCTTGCTACCAGTACTAGGATTTGCTTATGTCTTGGTAATTATGGGGTTAGCTCAGTGTCCTGCTAAGCATATCCGGGTACGAACGACCTATCTTTGCTTATTTGGACTACTACAGTTAGCCCGTCTTCCCTGGGAAAATCTGATGTTGAGATATTGACCCAAGTTTGTAGCTGTGCTTTAGCACCGCAGCTTAATTTTTTAGCTTGAGCCACTCTCCGCAATAAATTGACGGAGACTTAGGCATTATACCAACTCAATAAATCATTGCAACGTCTCTACATAAATCTATCTGTCTCATTATTTTTCTAAATTGGTATCAGATGGATAGGAAATAAATGGTAAATTTGGTTCAACTTCCTTAACAATTTTCCATAAACTGTTAAAATTTTTAAAAAATAGAATTTAAATTTTACTCAAACCAAAAATGCTGCAGGGAATAACTTTCAGAAAGCAAATAGAAACCGTTAACTGGGTTAGCTTTATCGCAGATTTTCTCCTAACGGGTATGGTAGTTGGTCCTCTGGCTGCTCCTTTTCTAGCTGCTTCAGGTGTGACAAAGTTACCCATAATTGCAGAGATTATTTATTTTATGGGTCATCACGTGTGCCCACAACCAGAAATGGGGATAGCTCTTAAATCTCCTTTCCTTATGGCTGTATGTATGCGCTGTTACGGAACTATCACCGGCTTATTACTTACACGCTTGCAGTATATACCTACAAGAGGTCAGGGTTTTTATTGGTTACATCAATACGGATGGATTGGTGCAGCAGGAGCTAGCACCTTAATGATGGCGTATCCCTTAGAACTAGCAGCAGAAGTGTTTGGGTGGTGGAACTTTAATAATTACGTGGTGTTCTTATTCGGTTTAATTACAGGTTTAGCCTGGGGGTTATTCACTATGCCAATATTACATAATAATCAGAAGTGAGCGCTCTAAGAGGGGAAGTCATTAGCGTACTGTAGGTAGCGCAGCTAGAGCTTTTATGGCGTCGACGTTAGACTAAGCGCGTGTCCGTAGGACATAAGTTAAAACAGACTGCGCCTTTGGCGTTAACAGAGTGGGGCTTTAGCACAGCAAAATTAATTAAAACCCCTCCCAGCAAATGAAACTAGCGCATTTTATGACTTTGGCTAAAAGCTCTGCTGTGTAAGGGTTTAAAAATATGCTAGTTAAAAGTTTCAATTTTTCAATTTTTCCATACCTAAATACAATCAATAAAACTATATTGATAGATATGCATGTAGTTATCTGGCTTTTAGTTGGCGTAGAGTGAACAAATATTGGAAATTAAGCTTTTGACAAATATCATTTAAAGCAATTGGTGCATAGATACTGATAGCAACTCCCAAAACTATATGGGCGATCGGTTCATTCAGTCCAAAGCCTTTGCTCAAAATTATTCTTAAAACAGATGCAAAAATGCTATGGGCGACAAAAATTTCTAGAGATAAAGTTCCCCATCTAGAAAGGAAAGGTAAGATACTTAAGTTCGCCAAGATATTTGCCAAAACAACCGAAGCAAGAATTCCAACAGCTGCGACCAAAGGAACAGTTGCGATATTTTCAGTCATCCTAAAGCTTGTAGCTATACCTAATGCTAAATACCCACCTAAAGCAATTGACCACAATATAAGATGACTCAATCGATTTTTCGCAGCAAGTAAATCATGATGATCTATATATTTACCGATAATTATTCCCAGCGCCAAATATAAGGCATAACGACGTGCTAAATATAATATACCCCAGGGTCCAAAACTCACATCCAAAACATGCAAGCAATACACCCCAACAGAGATGGCAAAAAAGACTGCGGGCGTTACTTTCAGCTTATATAACACGCCATACAACAGCATAATTACAAACAGTGTATAAAGAAACCAAAACTGCATTTGGGGTTGATAAACTATTTTCCAAATATCAGTAAGGGATAAATCACTGTTCGTATAATTGGATGCTATGTACTGCAGTATACTTTGGAATATGGACCAAACAAAATACGGATAGGCTATTACATAAACTTTATCTAGGATAAACGTTTTAAACGGTTTAGATAATGATCGCTGAACAAACAAGCCCGAAATAAAAAAGAATAGGGGCATATGAAAAGCATAAATCCAGTGATCGATAAATTCTAAGGTTGGAGAATTAGGAATAATTGAACTGTTAATTAAACCCCTGAGGACATGTCCAACTGCAACTAAAAAAATACCAATACCTTTTGCATAATCAACCCAGAGCAAACGTTTTTGTTTCCGTTGTTTTCCCGAATTGAACTGTGATGATGCTAATTCTCTTGAAGATGCTTCCCGAGCCATGTAAAAAAATCAATTTACTTTATCAACTAATAAGGCAAACAAAACCAACTTATGAGAATCCAATACTATGAGATACAGGATTACGAAGTAAGATAACTATTAAATTAAAAACCTTTATTTAATTACTTTTCAGTTTCTTTTTTCAGTTTCTTATCGTTGGTAAGTAAAGCGTTTTTTAGTCTCGAAGCTGATTATAGAATCATCGTATTACATAAAATATGAAAATTACATAAAGCACAAAAGTAATACAAAGCATGAAATCGATACCGATTACACAAAATGCATTACCGAAGAAACTATAATTTTTGGTTTACGAAAAAATTAAAAAATAAAAATCAAATATAAATTTGCATTACTTTAGGACTTTACTTTTCAAAGGCAGTAATTTGTTCCACGAAAGATTGAACATATTTACGGTGGTTATATTTTTCTATCATCAGTTGATAGCCTCGTTCGGCTTGGACTCGGGCTTGTTTGGGGTTATTTAGTAACTTGAGAATCACTTGGCGTAATTGTTCGTCATCTTCAGCATCAACCCCAAGCACTACTCCACTGTCAATCAGGTCTTGGATGATTCCCGGACAACGAGTAATGACAACAGGTCGACGACAAGCAAGTGCTTCAAACATAGTAGTTAATCCAGCTTGATAATTGTTTTCAAACAAACTTACAACAGCTAGATCGCAATCGCGATAAAGTTGCAATAAGTCTCCCCAATCATAAGCATGACAAGACATGTTACCCGGTAAAACTTCCGGGAAAGCTCGCTTGCACGCAGCTGCATTCGGTGAAACCGCACAAATTTTGACATCAAGATCCAAATCGTGGGTTGCTTTAGCTAAAGTACAATAGTCGCGTTTTTCTAGTCCTCCACTAGCAATCAAAGGGCGTCGTTTATTCTGAGAAATCGATCCAGGTTTAAAGAAAGATATATCCGTAGGTTGTTCTAAAAACAAGCAGATGCGATTTTGTGGCAAATTCAGATATTCACTCAGAAAATTTGCTTGAGAAGGAGTGTAAGTCATAAACAAATCAACACGTTTACTCATCTCCAGCATTTTTAACGCGAAACGAGATCTTGGACGGTTGACATTGTGAACAAAAACTATTATCTTTGGTTTCTCTTGCTTACTGCTACAAAGAGTTGCAACTGGAAATCCCACATCCTCACCAGCACAGAAAATTACATCTTTGCTTCCAAGATTGTGCGCTAATCGACGTGCTAGTGCCCAATGTTGTGGACTACTGATAACCTTGGCGCGTACCTTATCTAGAGGTAAAACCTCTTCTGTACCTGGTTGATAAACAGTTGCTCTTAAAGTTTGACTTATATCCCACATTACGTGGCAAGGGCGTTTTCCTGCTTGGGCATTTTGATGTATCCCCTCGAGGTCAAACTGCCGGCTAAGTGCAATATGGTATTTCAAAACGATTTCCTAGCTGATTTATTGAGCATTATATTATTCTGCTAATAATAAGTTCTAGAGTCTATTTTTGTAAAAAGAAAATGTAAAGTCTTTGCCTGTAAAAACAGACTTTATATAAATTTTCTTTTGTGAAATTATATTTAATTAACTTTAAACATAAAAATAATTTACTATAATCTGACCGCAGACTCGCAACCAGATATAGTAATTTTAAATCATCGTATCATCGTTAATTTTACAGATATTGTTGATTACGATCGCTTGTATATTAATATTATATGCTAGTGCGTTATGGCGCGGTGATAAAGGTAACTAAAAAAACATTATCTTCATATCCAACACACCCTTCTTTAGAGTTTATTTATACACATTATTTATAGACATCTTCTAAGTTATCAACTATTAATCAAACCTTTGCACATAATAAATAACAAAATTTGACAAATAAAATTTGAAAATATCAACCAAAGGCAAGATCGAAATTACGGATACTCTTGTGCAGAATATGAGCCTTTTGTCCATCTATAATTCCACTTGTGATTAATTTCTCTAACTTGGAACGAAATTCTGAATAATGTTCTGCAGTATATTTACCACAGTAAGTAACTCGATTCGATTTATCTGTAATACCTTTTTCTAACACATCTAAAGTTGGCACAGAATATGACCACTCTGATGGATCGAATACATCAATTAACAATCTAATTAACAAAATTCGGAAATAATCGTCTTCAAAAGGACCATTACTCTTTTGAAACCAACGGTAGGTGCAAATTACATAGTTAAAATGGATAAATCCCCATTCCTGTTTGTGACGATCTATTTTATCGGGTTCTGTTTGACATTGGGGGTAAAGCATTGTATCAAATGTATGTGCTTTACCGTTAATTACATCGTTATGACCTCGATGTTTCCAAGGTTGGAATTGACGTGCCCAGCTAATATCAAATATTATTTCCCAAGTTGCAGTTAGATGATCTATCCCCTGTTCTTTATACCAGCAATCCCATACGGGACTAACTCCTAAACACATCAAATTACGTTGAACACAAGTCTGGTAGTGAGTTTTCATAAAATCATCTTTGGTAACAAATAAATCAGCATCATGCAATAAAGCATGAGTACTAACACTCGCATTTATACCTCTAATAATTTGTAACCAATGATTATTGTGGGGATTGTTTTGATAAAGAGAAATTAGCTGTTCTATAGGATTAGGATTAATTAAACGAATTGGACTGATATCAAATTTTGTTTTCCATTCATTAAAACATTCAGTAAAACCACTCACTTTACGATCAGGGATTACAAGAGTTTCAACTAGACCTTCAGAGTCCTGAGTAGCAGATACTTCTAAAGCAATTTTTAGGAAGACCGGTAAATCACCAGGGACTGGAAGTAAAATCGTGTAACCATCAATGGGTTTTTTGACAGATCTATTCCACTGAATATAAGACCATTTGGATAAAGTTGGTATTTTTAGCATGATAATTCCCTTACAAAATACTTGGTGCTTTTTGTAGTGAGTCTAAAATTTATTTCTAGCGACAGGGCTAACTTAGCTCGTATGATCTTGATTTTTTATCATCGGAATTTTATTAAAAGTATGCACAAGTGTTATGAAGGTATTTTTTTGGACGCTTTGTACTACAGAATTTAAATCAAATATGAATTTTGATTTTCTATTCGTTATGTGAGTAGTTCAAAGATATAAGTAAGGTCTTTACTTATTTCAACTTCAAACTCCCATAGCAAACTATATATAATCAAGTTCGATATACGAAGAAATTTTAAGTATATGCCATTAGACTTATTGCTTGAGATATCCCAATTCTCCAAAAAGGAGGTAGTAATTAAGCAGTAAATGTCATAACAAAAAACGTAATGCTACGTAGTCCCAAATCAATACAATCCTGAATAAATAATTTCTAACAAATAGAACTTTCAAGTGTTATCTGTTTTCAGGAATAACATTGGACTCCTAAAATTCATAACATGACTATCTCGGAAGTTAATATCAATGCTTATTGAATGATTGGGTAAACAATATTAGTGACAAGGTATTACTAGAAAGTTTACTGACATAGAAATAATAATCGCAGTCACTATTTACACAAGTAATTAATGTTACTGTGAGTGTACTTTTTAGTTAGTAACATTGTTCAGTACCTTATTGAGTTGCATAGTACACTATTTTTCTCTATTTGTTAAATTTTTAGTCAACTTATCGGATAGGAATTACCGACTAGCTCTTATTTTGAAATATTTGTCAAGCTGTAAATATCAGGCACTTTAGCGCTAATTTATTTTCATTTTTCTCTTTGATTTATCATGTAAATTTAATTACTGACTTCAAGCAATTAATCTAAATCATCCTTAAATAAGTATTTTGTTGATTGAATTCAAATCAAGCTAGTTGAGCGGATTTAAACAGAAAATAATTTATGAAGTTGCTATTACTTGTTTCCATAATAGTTTTATTTTTTACTCAAAGGGTAAGTATATAAACATAAATCAAGTTATATGCAGGAATATATTTACAAGTAAATATTAATTCATTATAAAAAATACTGTAAACATTTTAAATATATAAATCTTCAAGTATGTGACTTCAAGCATTCCTAGATATTTTATGGACTACGCAATAAGGTTAGGAAATTGGTAAATCTCGTTTGTTTGTCCTACAGATCCGCTAACGTCGTAAATGCGCTAAAAGCTACGAGTTTTAGCTTTTCTTAGCTAGCTATAGGTATTGGATCTTATACCAAGTTCGATTTTTAAAACCCCTTTATATTCTTTGGGATTTTTCCCCATACTTCCCACACTTCCCTCTCTCATTCTAAAAAGGGGTAATTAACCCGGACATTAGCCAATGTCTTCCGGTGTAAGCGCAGAAGAGCTATACCTACTTGAACGAAAAGAAAAGGTAGGCTGCTTGTTAAAAAAAATGGGTCTAAAAAAATGGGTCTATCACGACCCAGCATTTCATATATATTTAGAATATTTGGATTTATCCAATTGGTAATATATTGTAATTTTTATTTTCAGGGCTAAAATTCTTATTATTGATGAGAATTCAACTGAATCCTGGGATTGCTTGAATCGGTAAGCCCAAACCCAAATACATCCGAATTAATATAAGCAGAGTAAGGGTTCCGACAAAAAGAGCTGTCGCCCAAATATCCTGGATAATGCATAAAAGCTTTTCTTGCCAAAGACCGTATATATTCACCAAATACAACGGTAAATCACTCATAGCAATTACAACTATTACTCCCAAGCTACCAACAAAGTTAAATGCTAAAGGTAATCCAAAGCTAATCATGAGAAACCTAACAAAATTACTTTGGGCTGAATATAAAGGTTTACCAATTGCTAGCAAAGCAGAACTGTTAGTATAAAATAAAACAGAAAACCAAATACCTGTACATAAAATTGGCATCATCCAAGTAGCTTGAATATACCTATCGTCGTAGAGTCCCTTAATAACTAAATCCCCGACACTTACCAGACCGGCTAAAAATAGTGCAAATCCTATCAGTATTTTGCGGCGCTGATAGAGAATTTTTGCTCTTAGAGTTGCTCTGGGTAGATCCTTATGTCTCGAAATCGTCGGGAAAATAACTCGGTTACCTAGTTTTTTAATGATTTCTCGTGGCATCGCAGCCAAAGTATAAGCTACCGTATAAACACCCAACATTTGGAAAGATAGTAACTTACCTAAAATTAGACGGTCAGCTTGTTCTGCAAGAAACATTAATGCTGTTGCCACAAACATCCATCTTCCAAAAGATAAAATCTCTTTAAGGGCTCTTTTATCCCAACAAATGCGGTTACGAAACTTGTTACTTAATTGATGTGAAACCACCATTCGAAATAGGTGCAAAGAAACTCCACCAATAGCCAAAGACCAAATGTTTGGTTTGTACCAAGCTAAAGCCAACATTACACCCATTGAAAAAACCTGGGCGCTCAGGTCAAATAGCATTAGTTTGTCCAAAGCCAACTGTCGGTTAAGTACGGATAAATTGGTGGAAGCAAAACCAGACAAAACTGAAGAAAAACCAACAAACGGAAGTAACCACAACAACCGCTCATCTTCGTAAAACTGAGCAGCAGGTACGGTAATAACTAAGCAAATTAACCATAAAACAAAGCCCCGAATAATTTGAATTGTCCAAGCAGTATTCAAAAATTCAGGTTCTTCACCTTTGGAGTTAGAAACAATGCTCTGACCGATACCAACATCGGAAAATAGCTCTAAACTAATTAATAATGTGTTGACAACAGCCATCAGACCGAAAAATTCCGGTACTAGTAGGCGAGTCAAAATAATATTATTAACAAATCTGAGACCTTGGGAGAATCCAAAACCAGCTATTGTCCAAAATGCGCCTTTATAGGCAAGCTTTTTAATCGATGTCATATTTTGTTGTTATAGTTATCTGACCAGTTAAAGCTCTGGTTTTATTGTTACTTACCCATCATTGATTGCTCAGAGATTGCCGAGTGTTTTGGAATAAGAATGGAATAGTTCAACTAATTTATCAGCTTCTCGTCCAATATTGTGTCTGAGAAATACTGACTCCGATCCTGCTCGACCCATTTTTGCCAAATCTTCTGCTGGTAACACCAGAGCACTTCGAATGGCGTTCTTAAGTTCTTCTATGGAACCTGCTGGAACTAACCAACCATTAACCCCATGATTCACCAGTTCTGGAATACCTGCAACATAAGTACTGATGACCGGACGTCCCAATGCTAATGCTTCCATAATCACAACTGGTAAGCCTTCTGCAAAACTTGGTAACACTAAAACTCGAGCATTCGCAATATGATTTTTGACTTCTTCACCGCTAGCCCATCCAGTAATTGTCACCTGTTCTTCCAATCCATATTCTGCAATTAAGGCTTCAACTTCCGGTCGCAGTTCCCCATCACCGACCAAAGTTAATTTGCACTTTTTACCTTCCTGTGACAATTGGCCCACTGCTTGCAATAATAGTAACTGTCCCTTCTGTTCGCATAAGCGCCCAACACAGGTTAAATGTGGTTCAGGGGAAATATCCTTAACTGTTTGATTCAAAAAGTTTTCATCGACTCCACAATGAACAACATGAATTTTTGACCATTGCTTATAGTCGCACCACCGATAAAGCTGACTTTTACCAAAAGAGCAAATAGCAACAACAAAGCTTGCTCGATTAATCTTTTGTGCGATCGCTAAATCCTTAATTCGATCAAATTCTTCTGGACCGTGAACCGTAAAACTATAGGGGGGACCACCCAAAGCATTACATAACATCGCAACTGTGGCTGAGTTGGTTCCAAAATGGACGTGAAGATGGTCAATATCTGCCTTTTGCAGCCACCCAAGTAAAACACAGGCTTCAGCAAAGTAGATGAAATGGTAAAAAATGCCTCGCTGTGAGCTTCTACCAATGTTTATTGCTAACCATAAAGATTTCAACCAAGGAATAGGAGCTTTGAGGGCTACTGTAAATAGCTGTATCAATAAGCCTTTAGCACCGGCATTTAAAATAATTTTTGTTTTTTGAAATTCACTTTTATCATCGGGGTCTATGAGTTCGGACTCGCATTGTCTGACCGAAAATCTTTCTACTGTTAATCCTGATTTTTCAACAGCAGCAATTTCCCGACGAATAAAACTATGGCTGACTTTAGGATATTGATTAACTAAATAAGCTATTTTCATCATCACCTTTAGATGCACACATTAGGCTATTCTTCCCTCTTTCTCCACATTTAAGTTGACTTAGTGCTTACAATTAAAAGCCATATAGTTTTATAATACGCTCGGCATTAAGTTGAAATATTTGCTTACTGACAACTTATTACAATACGGTTATTTGCCGTGTAGCTATTCTTTTGCAAGAATCAGTAACTCATATTGGATTCTAGAACGTACTCGATTGTATTTGTTTGTATTTTTAGTAAAGTTCTACAAAATATATTAGGTTTTGTATGTTTAAAGAGTATTTAGCCCATCTGGTTATTGATACTCCATTGGAGTCAAGTGCTCGGTTTGCTCGTCTCTTAACGTTATCGCTGCAGCGGCGAAAACATCCAGAGCTCAAAGAGCTTTACCTAGAGTCAGCCCGCATTGAACAATTACTGAAAAAGATAATTAGCAGTTCATCAAATTGTATCGATGTTGGTTGTCACCTTGGCTCCGTACTAGCAAGTATCAGAAAGATTTCACCCCAAGGTAATCATATTGCAATCGAGCCAATTCCTTATAAAGCGAACTGGTTACGGAAAAAATTTCCCGATGTTGAAATCATGCAAATTGCCCTTAGCGATACAACAGGAGAACAAGAGTTTTTTGTACAACCGCATCGTTCTGGTTACAGTGGACTACGACTACATAAAAGCAATGGAAAAGTGGAGCACTTACAAGTTAAATGTCAGCGCTTGGATAACATAGTACCCCAAGACCGCCCTATTCACTTTATCAAAATAGATGTTGAAGGTGGAGAACTTGCCGCATTACGTGGTGCACCAAGAATATTAGAAGACTTTCATCCTCCGATACTATTTGAATGTACGCAAAGTGGATTAACTGCCTTTGACATTAGACCTAAAGATATTTATGAATTTTTGGTAAAGGAGCATTCCTACTCAGTGTATTTAATCAAAGATTGGCTAGTTGATAATGAATCTCTATCTTATGAGGATTTCTTTCAAGCCATGCAATATCCGTTCAAAGCATTTAATTTTTTGGCATTTAAAAAAAATTAAATGAAGCCGAATAAATTAAGGAACTCACACTCCTATTATACCAATTCTCTATGAAGATGCATATAATAATGCTTCATAAAATAGAGCTTCAAGGATAAAATCATAGCTTGTCAAAGAAGA
>NZ_LMTZ01000040.1 GCF_001456025.1 Mastigocoleus testarum BC008 | reverse complement strand
ACAAGCTATTTGCTCAAAAAACTTCGGGAACATATATAACGGTTTAGACACAAATCCTAATCCGTTTAAAATCATTGCTTTGACAACATGTCCTGCACTGACTTTTTCTCCTGGTTTTGACCCTAATAAATCATTAATTATTTCTACTAATCCAATGGAATCTACGATTCCTGCTACTATCCCTAAATGGTCTATATTTTGTATTTCAACATCTTTTATATCAAACATAAAAACAGAATTTTACAACACAATTCTGTTTAAATTCTCACATTATTATTTCGAGCAAAAATATTTTCTTACTTTTTTAAGAATCTTTTTAGCCTCATCAAAGACTTCAACTCAAAATACTTTTTGATAGATCCCAAATTTAATGAGATAACTTCCCATTAGTCTCATGAATATCTAAGTCTTGTTTAATAAATATGTACTAAAAAATCTCATCCCCTTGGTGTGTGACAGTTAGGGTGCGGAAGATGGGTTTAAAACTGCTATTTCTGAATATCACATTAAGATTATTTTGTAAATGGGTGATGGGTAATTGGTAATGGGTAATTGGTAATTGGTAATGGGTAATGGGTAATTGGTAATTGGTAATTGGTAATTGGTAATTGGTAATTGGTAATGGATGAAACTGATAGAAATCTGTTTTTCCCATAATCAACGGATGAGTTAACCCATTCGTTGCTAATCCGTTGCTAAATATTAACCATCTTCAAGCTCGAATCACAGTAATAGCTCTTTGATTGTCGGTATTAATAATCTGGGTTGATAAACGTTCTTCAATCGGTAAAGCATTTTTACGTCTATCAAACACAAATAACCAACCTTCATTCAATCCCAAACGGGCTAAATAGGATTCTAATTGTTCAATTCCTTCTTCTTGGGGATCCCGCTTCTTATCCCGCCATACTTTTAATTCAATTCCTAAAGTAACGGTTTTATATCTCAAACATAAATCCATTCTGTCACTACCGATCGCATATTCCCGTTCGAGGGTTCCACCACCATTAACGACGCGATGCAAGAAAGCCATTAACACGATGTGGGGTGCTATTTCATGGTAGCTAGTACTTCTTAATAATGGTTCTCCGTGCTGTCGCCAAAACTTGATGAATGCTTCTAGCAAAGAATCTAAATTCAGTTCACCTTCCGGGGTTAACCAAGTCGGTGCGATGGTTGGTAGGGAAGCCATTGGTGTAACTGTTAAGACCCTGGGTAAAACCTCACGATAAATTGGATTTGCAATAGTTAATCCACCTTGGGGATGAATTTTACATAAGCCCAAGTCAATTACAAATTGAATATCATCGTTGGGTATATCTCCCAATTCCAAACCTGCTAACATCGGTTCGATAATCGCTTTTATTCTTGGTTCCCGTAAACGTTCGGCTAAACTATCGAGGTGAGTATCTTGACGAGCAATTAATATTTCTTTGGCTTTGAAAATATGTTCGCGGGTAATAGGAATGTTTCTATCCCTGACCATTTTCTCCACAACTTCCTTAGCTAATGCATTGACTAACCAAGGTTGTCCTTGGGTTAAATCAAAAGCTGTTGCTGTCGCTTCTGGGGTAAAAACTTGTCCTGTTTCCTCTGTATGTTGTTGATATAATTGTGCAACCTCTGCGGCGTTAAAATTTCTCAGAGTAATGGAACTAACTTTAATATTAAAAGGACTAGCTGTGTTTAGTCTGTCACTACCACCGGATGCAACTTTATAATCGCGCACATCGCGCAAACCAACTAATCCCATAGATGAGGGAAAATTTTCTGGACGATTGGGAAAACCATCCCGCAACTGTCGCAATACTGAAATTAAGGTTTGGTCTTGTAAAGAATCGATTTCATCAATAAATATTACCAAAGGTCTTGGTGAAGCGTTTGCCCAAGCCTGGAAAAAACCTCGAATTCTGCGTCCTGGTTCTTCTTTTTGTTGTTGATTCAGAATGGGTGGTTGGAACTCATCGGGTAATCTTATGGAAATTGTATCGTACCAAGTTCCTAAAATTGCTAATTCTGCTGCACCTGGATCTTGATTAAAAGCGCTTCCCACTTCCACCGATACCATTACAGATGTGTAGCGTTCACTTGCAGTTAATTGTTTCGCTAACGCCAGCATTGCTGTGGTTTTACCAGTTTGTCGCGGTGCGTGAACGACAAAATAACTTTCTTGTTCGATCAGGGTTTCCAAGTCGGGTAAACGACTTGTGGGTGGGAGCATGTAGTGCTTGTCTGGTCTGCAGGGACCAGCAGTGTTGAACCAGCGAGTCATTTAATCTGTGCAGTTAGCGGACTCTTTGAGTTTAGATGATTTTAGGGAAAGGAATTTGTGTCCAAGTGGATGATATCTCAGAAGTCTCTGGATGGATGGGTTGAACTAGCCAGTGGATAGTAATGGAAATGGAATTACAAAAAGGAAACTAAAGTTAACAGGTCAGAAATCACTTGAAGACCTTTATTACTTTAGGAGCACGAGAAAATGAAAACGAAATCACTAGAAGTAATGATAGTATTTTGTTCCATATTAGTTCCAGGGATTTTTGTTGAGGCTCATGGTAATTAATTGAGCTTCAGTAGATAAGAATTCGGTATTTAAAGTCCTATAAATATCTTTGCAACACCTCCTACAAGGGTAAGTTCATTCTGCCAAATTTAGGGATTTAGGAGACAAAGTCATCTTGTAATTAAGCAATGCCATATTTCTGAAGGGTTAATTAGACAAGTATTGCTAACTCCATATCACCGTTAAGTAAATTTTATGAATCTTATGATTGTAGAAATGCTAGGTTGGCTTGGAACAGCTACTTATATTTCAGCATATATTTTACTCACAACCGGTTTTATATCAACAGAACGTATATATCTAAATCTAAATGTTATAGCTGCTGCTTTAGTTATGATTGTTTCTGTGGCTAAGGCATCATGGCCTTCAGTTTTCATTAACTTTTTCTGGGGTTTAATTACTATTAGTCAAATAGTCAACTACCCACTAATACTTTCTCAATGGGTAAAACCAATCTTTCAAAGATTTATGATGCTGTCACTGGGTTGTGCTTTAAGCTTTATATTTGCAGGTAATCACTACGTAGGTGTGCACATTCTAGCTTGGTGTTCAACAGTTGGATATTCATCAAGTTACTTGTTATTTCTGAATGGAAGGTTGGGAATTATTGAATTTCATCAATGGAATTTTTTGGTGGCGATAATTTTAATTCCTCAATTACTCTGGGTTAGGAACTGGCCAGTAATTGCTATTCAGGTCTTTTGGCTAGGAATTGCTTTATTGGGAATATTACATCAATATCAGCGAGGAAAACGTATTTAACTCTGAAAAAACCATTTATAGCGCTATTTTTTTAGATTAGTACATTTTTTGTTCCCTGTTCCCTAATAAGTAATAAGTAATAAGTAATAAGTAATAAGTAATAAGTATAGGACTTACGCAACGTTAGCATCGCGTGTCCGTAGGACATAGATTTGTCATTGCGACCGGAACACAGTGTAGGGTTAGCGCAGCGTCTCCGTTTAGGAGATAGCAATCCCAGCGTCTCAGGAGATTACGTCGCTAACGCTAGCCCGCAGCGTAGCTGTTAGCAAAGCGTGACGTTAGTCATACGTAATGACGTAATTACGTTAATTTTGCGTAAGTCCTAAAGTAATAAGTAAGGAGTAATTTGGTTTTCCCTATTTCCCTATCCTCCCTCACTCCCCACACTTCCCACACTTCCCACACTTCCCACACTTCCCACACTTCCCACACTCCCTTTACTCCAATTCCCGCCTACCTTCCAAGGCTCTAGCTAAAGTTATTTCATCGGCATATTCCAAGTCACCACCTACGGGTAAACCAAAAGCAATTCGTGTAACTTTGGTAAATGGTTTTAATAATTGTCCAATATACAACGTAGTTGTTTCCCCTTCTATACTGGGGCTAATTGCTAAAATTACTTCTTTTGGTTGTAGCTGACTTACTCGTCTAACTAGTGGTTGAATATTTAATTGTTCTGGTCCGATACCATCGATTGGCGAGATTACTCCACCTAAAACATGATATTTTCCTTTGAATTCGCGGGTTTTTTCTAAAGCAATTACGTCACGGGAATCTCCGACCACGCAAATTGTACGGGTATCGCGGTTGGGATTACGGCAAATTTCACAAATTGGTTCTGCTGATAGGTGAAAACATTCTTTACATAAACCTATTTGTTTTTTCGCAGCCATTAAAGCTTGCGCTAAGGCTTCAACTTCTGTTTCTGGGCGCTTGATAATATGCAATGCTAGGCGTTGGGCGGTTTTTGGACCTACTCCCGGTAAGCGTTGCAATTGTTCGATTAAGCGGGCTAGGGGACGTGCGTAAACCGTTGTTTTATCTCCAGTGTGTTCGCGTCATACATATCATGCCATTGTTATAGAATTTTGGATGATTTATTTATTCATAAATTGTGTATGAGTTTTAATTATTGAGGTGTCTGCTTAAAGATTTATCATATTTGTGGGAGTTGGTAAGAGCTTATGTCTAACAAAACCCATAATTATTTGCGGTGCGTTATGGCTAAGATTTAACAAAACCAATAATTTGCGGTGCGTTACGGCTGACGCCTAACACACCCTACAAAACTGTTAACTGATAATTGATAACCGATCGTGCAGACTAACCAAAAACTTTATCTTCCCTCAATGGGTTGCGGAACCTGGGCATGGGGTAATCGATTACTCTGGGGATATGATGAAAGTATGGATGATGAGCTACAAGCTGTATTTAATCAGTGTGTAGCTAATGGGGTGACTTTATTTGATACAGGCGATTCCTACGGTACTGGTAAATTAAATGGACGTAGTGAAGAACTTTTAGGACGCTTTCAAAATGAGTATATAGGTGTCAATAAAGATAATATTTGCATCGCTACTAAGTTAGCAGCATATCCCTGGAGATTAACCCGTGGTTCTATGGTATCTGCAGGAAACTCTTCTGCTCGACGCTTGGGTAGAAATATTGATTTGGTACAGTTACATTGGTCTACTGCTAATTATGCCCCATGGCAAGAATGGGCACTTTTGGATGGGTTAGCCGATCTGTACGAGCAAGGCTTAGTTAAAGGTGTGGGTCTATCTAATTTTGGACCCAAAAGATTAAAAAAAGTACACCAAAAATTTACTGAAAGAGGAGTACCGATCGCAACCTTACAAGTACAGTATTCTTTGTTATCTACCTATCCCGTTACAGAACTGGGAATTAAAGAGGTTTGTGATGAGTTAGGAATAAAGTTAATTGCTTATAGCCCTTTAGCTTTGGGAATTTTAACGGGAAAATATTCAAGTAAAAACTCAGGTAACAACCCAGATAAGAGTTCTTTTCCTAAAGGGATTCGCAGCATACTTTTTAGACAATTATTACCAGGGGCGCGATCGCTGTTAGATTGTTTGCGAGCAGTGGCAAAATCGAGAAATAAAACCATGTCTCAAGTTGCAATTAACTGGTGTATTTGTAAAGGCGCTATCCCAATTCCCGGAGCTAAGAATTTGGAGCAGGTGCAGCAAAATATTGGTGCTTTGGGTTGGGAGTTAGATTCTGGTGAAGTCGCAGAGTTAGATCAAGCAGCAGCAGGTACGGATAAAAAAATGGTACAAAATATTTTCCAGACAAAGTAGCTTAGTACTTGAAAACTTTGATACTATTGCCCAATTTATAAACAAAGTTTTACGATTCCCCTTTCAAATCAATTCTCTTCATTCGCTCACAATAAAATAATCGACAACAATAAAGTTTTATAACAAGGCTAGAAAAATAGTAGACGACTAGTCGTATATTAAGGATATAGTGAAATCTATTTTTAATGCCTACGAAGGAATATTGCTGAGAATGTAAATTGAAAAGTTTGTAGAACCATTAAAGCAATTTAGCAAACTTATGGTCGATAGTTGTCTGGCTATATGAGCATTAGATACCAGAATTTCACGAATCATCCTTAGCTATTTTTTTGCTTAATCAAAATACGACCAGTCACATAAAATCTAACTAACTCTCTAGGAGGCAAATTATGGGTGATGTATTTCCCACTATCAAAGCAGCAGTGGTACAAGCTGCATCCATACTCTACGACCGCGAAAAGACTTTAGACAAAGCGGTAGCGCTGATTGAAGAAGCTGCAGGACAAGGTGCACAACTAGTAGCATTTTCAGAATCATTTATACCTGGTTATCCCTATCATCTTTGGCTGGGAGCACCTGTGTGGTATAGAGATTTATTCAAGGAATGGTTTCTTAATAGCGTAGAAATTCCTAGTAAAACTACTGATATCTTGTGCAATGTTGCTCGTACAAATAATATTGATGTGGTTATGGGGGTAAGCGAGCGGGAAGGTAATACTTGCTACAATACACTGATATTTATCAATAGGCTGGGTAAGCTTCTGGGTAAACATCGTAAGATTATGCCTACCCATGCAGAAAGAGCTCACTGGGGACTTGGTAACGGAAGTGATATTAAAACCTGGGACTTTGATGAATATCGTCTTAGCGGCTTACTTTGCTGGGAACATTCAATGGACTTAATGCGCCACGCTATGATTGCCCAGCATCCTCAAATTCATGTAGCTTCATGGGTTGGAGGTGGTGCTATGGCTCTTTGGGACGATATTTTTGAGATGACCTCCGAATTATGTTCCCGATATCATGCCCATGTAGGTGAATGTTTTGTCCTCAAAGCAGATGGAACTTTAGACCAAGCGGGTTATGAGAAACTCTGTCAAACCGAGTATCAGAAGGATAAAATCAAACTCGGTGGTGGTAAATCGGCTATTATTGCTCCTGGAGGTAAATATTTGGCTGAACCCCTTAAAGATCGGGAAGGAATTATAATTGCTGACCTTGACTTAAATACGATTGCAGATTGGGCACATCTGCATGATGCTGTAGGTCATTATGCCCGACCAGATTTACTTAGTTTGTTGACCAATACTGGCGAATATCATGTAACTAGACCGATGATAGAGCGTTCTAACAACTACTTTTCAGGAGTTTATAGCAGCAATACAAATAATTTAGAAAAACTGACGGCTGATATCGAACGATTGTCAACTGATTTTACAAACCTACAGTCTACTCTTCAAGAAAGACTGACAGTTGCAAACCAATAGTAGAAATATCTTTAATCTTTACTACACAATAAGAGTAAAACTATGCCTTTGATCAACATTCGTACAGTCAAAGGACTGTTAGATGAAGACAAAAAACAAGAACTTTATCAACGCATTACTGAACTTATGGTTGAAATCGAAGGTGGTGGTGACCCTGATTTCAAAAAATATGTCTGGATTCTGCTCGAAGAACACGATGCTTCTGACTGGAGCATAAGTGGCGTAACACTTACAGAGCAAACTGTTAGAGAAATTAAAGGAAAACTAGTTTAAGGAGATTAGAACTATGACACTTTCACACAAAAGTAAAACTGTAAAACGAGCTTTACTAGTGATTGATGTTCAGAATGAGTATTTTACTGGTCAACTTCCTGTATATTATCCGTCAGGGAGTTTGGATAATATTCTAGTAGCAATTGATGTTGCGATCTCCCGCGAGATTCCGGTAATCGTTATCCAACATACTCAACTAGACGAAAATACAGAAATTTTCTGCAAAGATAGTCCACAATGGCAATTACATCCAAAAATTGCCGATAAACCTTACACTTTGCTAATTGAGAAAAATTTTCCTGGAAGCTTTACTGGTACAGATTTAGAAGCTTGGCTGAGAAAACATGATATTGACACCGTAGTTATCTCTGGGTACATGACTCAGGTGTGTTGCGATACGACCGCTCGACAAGCTTCACATCTTGGTTTATCGGTAGAGTTTCTCTCAGATGCTACTGGTACTCTAGATTTTGAAACTAAAGTAGCATCAGCTTCTGCAGAAGAAATACATCGTTCGACTTTAGTGGTTCAGCAGAGCTTTATTAGCCAAGTGATGACAACTTCCGAGTGGATTCAAGAGGTAGAAAAAGATTTGAAGTCTGACAGCAAAATAGCTGCAGTATAGATCCGCTATCTTTAAAACGCCAGCTATCCAAGGAGGTGTAATATGAACCAACCTGTATGTATGATTACGGGAGTTGGTGATGGTACTGGAGCAGCGATCGCCCGTCGTTTTGCTCAAAGTAATTATCAAGTAGCAATGGTAGCTCGTAATCAAAATCGCTTAAAAAAACTAGAAAGCGAACTTCCTAATACAAAAGCTCATATTTGCGATGTTGGAGATTTGCGTGGACTGCTAGCAACTATTAAAATTGTACGCTCACAGATGGGTAATCCGTCTGTGTTAATCCATAATGCAGTAAGAGCAACCTTTGGTAATTTTCTAGAAGCCGAACCAGAAGATTTAGAGCGTAATTTCCGCGTCAACACCACCTCTTTGCTCTACTTAGCTCGCGAATTAGCACCAGCAATGATTGCAGCAGGAAAGGGAACAATTGTAGTTACGGGTAATACTGCAGCTTGGCGGGGTATTCCCAGTTATACCCTATTTGCACCAACCAAAGCAGCCCAACGTATTCTGACGCAGTCATTAGCGCGAGATTTGGGACCAAAAGGAGTACACGTAGCTTACATTACTATTGATGCGGCTATTGCTACTCCTTGGTCGATGGGGTTACCCGTTCAAGGTTTAAGAACTGAACCTCTAGATCGTAACCCTAAACAATCCCAAGATTTCTTTTGTCAACCCGTAGATATTGCCGAAGAAATATTTCACGTCGTTCATCAAGCACAATCTGCTTGGTCATTTGATGTCGAAATTCGACCCTTTGGTGAAAAGTGGTAAGCAGAAGGGAATTGCAAAAGTATTGAAACTCGGCTCAGGGGGATTTTATTTATTAAAAGACCCTCAAACAAAAAATGTCACAGAATACGGAGATTAAAGTCATGACACTTCCCTTACCTGGAATGACAATCGATTCAGAACGAACTGCAATCGTAATTGTAGACCCGCAGAACGATTTTCTTAGTCCTAACGGAGTAGCTTGGGGAGTTGTAGGCGAAAGCGTTACAGAAAACAATACTATTGCTAACATCGCTACTTTGATGAAAGCAGCTAAAGATTACAATTTACCTTTGTTCATTTCTCCCCATTATTATTACCCTACTGATTATGGATGGAAATTTGGAGGTGCAGTAGAAAAACTGATGCACTCCATCAGAATGTTCAATCGTCAAGATTCTCTCAAATTAGAGGGATTTATAGGTTCTGGAGCCGATTGCTTGGAGCAGTATAAGGCTTATATAGATGATGGTTTTACCATCATCTGTAGTCCTCATAAAATATATGGTCCAGAAAACAACGATTTAATTTTGCAATTGAGGAAACAAAAAGTTGATAAAGTTATCTTAGGAGGCATGTCTGCTAATCTCTGTGTAGAATCTCATTTGCGAGAGCTACTAGAACAAGGTTTTGAAGTTGCTGTAGTTATAGATGCAACAGCTGGTGCTAAAGTCTCAGAAGGAGATGGTTATCAAGCCGCTTTAATAAATTTTCGGATGATTGCAAATACAGTTTGGACAACCGAAGAGACATTACGAGTTTTACGTCAAAGTTTTTGTGGGGGAAGCAACTGTTAACCAAAATATCCATTAATCTCTCTTCATTTGAGGTAGTGTAAGCGACTGTTTAAAATAGATGTAGTCAGCACATAAATGTGTAATCAGTGACTATAAATAATTGAATCTGTTAATTATTCTATTAATCATTACCAAAGGAGATAGCATGGGAATTTTAAGTGGAATAATGGGTAACGCGTCGGAAGTTAACCCAGAGAAGTTGGAGAAAGAACTTATACCTTTAATGGTAGAAGGAGAACAGGTTGATAAGGTATTTAAATTAATTAGAGACTTAGTTGTTTTTACTAATCACAGAATAATTCTGATTAATAAACAAGGACTAACTGGTAAAAAAACTGAATATCTATCAATTCCTTATAAGTCGATTAAATATTTTAGTAAGGAAGGTGCTGGACATTTAGATTTAGATGCTGAGATCAAAATTTGGCTTTCTGGTGAAGATACCCCGAGAGAGTTTGAATTTAAGAGGGGTCATGGTGTAGATGAAGTGTATCAAATTATCAGTAAATACACTTTGTTAAGCTAAATATATTTCAGTTAAATATATTCCAGTCAAATACAGTCAAAGAAAAAAGTAAATAAAAATAGAATCAGTCATTTTTCCCTGAATAGTATTTTTTTACACTTGTTTCTTTATTTAGGAATGTTCCATCTGCGTAAATAAATATTATGCAGATGTGTTCTATACTTCCTATTTATTTGTAATTACAACATGTTGTAATTATACAATTTTGGTGTGTCGCAAAAAATGCATAGAGAAATACCACAGTAATCCTTTAATAACCCTATGAAAACACTTTAATAAAATGATACATAACCTGATATAACTTAAAAAAAGTTATATGGAAAAATAAATGAAATTTATAGATTTTTTTGAGCGAGCATATGTTATTAATCTGCCCGAAAGAGTGGATCGGCGTAAAGGGATGGAAAAGGAACTTAAAAGGTTTGAAATGTCCTTCGAGCCAGGGAAAATCGAGCTTTTTTCTGCAATTAGACCAGATAGTGCAGGTCCATTTAAATCTATAGGATACAGAGGAGTATTTTTAAGTCATCTGAGTATCTTAAAACAAGCAAGGGAATTAAAGTTAGACAATGTTCTAGTTATGGAAGACGATCTAGAATTCTCAGAAAATTTTTGTGAATATGAGGAGAGTCTGATCGAGCAACTGCAAAAAACAAATTGGGATATCGTTCAGTTTGGTTATTTTCCCGAAAAGAATTCAGAACTACCCACAGGTAGTAAACTTGCGACATATCAACCATTTACGGGAGATTTAATCGGTACTCACTTTTACGCGGTAAATAGTAAAGTATTTGACAAACTAATTGGCTTCTTTGAGACATTGTTAGAGAGACCAGCAGGACATCCTGAAGGTGGACCAATGTCTCCTGACGGAGTACTTAATATTTTTTCTCGTCAGAATCAAGATACTGTGAGACTAATCCCAACCCCAAGTTTTGGAGGACAACGAAGTTCTCGCAGTGATTGTCATACAGATTTAAAATGGTTTGATAATCTCCCTATATCTAGACAGCTTGTAACAGTTGCAAGAGATTTGGGTTTAGTGCAAAAAATGAAAAATATTCTTAAAAAATAAGGTTTTTACAATTAGAAGTTTCTAATTAGAATTTTGATTGCTAGTATATTGATTTTATATAGTGGTGCTTTACGGTACTGTGATAAAGATAACTAAGGAAAGAGGTTCTCTTGCGCGCCTAACACACCCTACGATAATTTTATTTGTTATTGATAAATGCATTTTTGGGGCTAGAATTTCTATTGCTAGAATTTTTTGCAGCTTGGTACTATTCTCAGAATGTATCGATATTATGTAAAAAATATGCAATGGATTGAGTTAAGTGTAGGTACAACAGAAGAAGCTGTTGACTGGGTTTGTACTTTGTTGACGCAAGCTAAATATAGTGGTGATGTTCGGATTGCAAAATATAACGGGCTGAATAGCAAATTAAATCAACCTGAATCTGAATGGGCTTTTAAAATTTGTTTGTATTTAGCTGATGATATCCACGCAAATACAATCATTGATAAAATCGACGATTTACTATCACCTTTGCAGCGTACCGGGATGTCTAGTAACTTACAAGTCGCTGTAGTTGAAGAAAAGCCAGATTCAGCAGCAAAAGTTAATCATTTACATCGAATTGGAAAACGCTTTGTGATTCTTTCTCCAGACAATGACTATATACCTGATACCTCAGAGGAGATAGTTATTAAACTGGAAACGAGTCTAGCTTTTGGTAGTGGTTTGCATCCAGCAACTATTCTGAGTATGAAATTGCTGGAACGTCATGTTTTACCTGAAATGAATATCCTCGATCTCGGTTCTGGATCGGGGATTCTAAGTGTAGCGATCGCCAAGTTAGGAGCAAATGTCTTAGCTATAGATAACGATCAAGTTGCGGTACAAGCAACTCAGGATGCAGTAGATCGTAATGGTGTAGAAAAACTAGTGAAAGTAATGGAAGGAAGTTTAGGACATGGGAGTACCCTAGGACATTGGATGGGTGGGGATACTATTGATAAGGTAAGAGCTATCGAAGCCCAACATAATTTTGACCTGATTGTTGCTAATATTTTTGCACGGATTCATATTTCTTTAGCATCAGATTATCAGCAAGCGTTGCGTCAGAATAGCGAACATGGGGGAATATTAATCGCAGCTGGTTTTACCTCAGATTATGAAGAAGCTATAACCACAACTTTTTCCGAAAATGGTTTTACAAAAATAGATTGTGAAAAATTAGATGACTGGATGGCGATCGCCTATCGCATTATCAAATAAAAAGTAAAGAACTTCAAAATTATGAGAAGTTTTCCTAGATAATATTCAGTTTTAATCAAATTCATTTTAAAATCTAAATTCTCAAATCTAAATTCTCCAATCTAAAAAATTTAAAAATTAGAACTTAAAATATTATTTCTTGCTTATTCCTAGTTTAACTAAGGTGTAAGCCATTAACCGGTGCATACTACCGAATGATTCCCTAATTCGGTTGATGTTATGAAAAAATATTGCTCCTATGTTGCTATTTCTCTCTTAATCAGCTTTGGTTTTATTCTAAAAGCGATAACCCCATTGGGGATGCGCAAAGCGGTCGCAATTCCCGTACCAAATGCTTATATTAACTTTGCTGGAGCAGGAGGAGATTTTAAGTCTCGACAAGCGACTTTCCAAGTTAGCGATCAAACAACTATTACCAAAATTGAAAAAAACTTACGACTCTATGAAGTACACCTCGCTAAAATGATCGAGTTAACCTACGATTTTTGTGAGGATAGAGCAGCAGATTATATTGTCCATTGGAATTACCAAGCCGATGATGGAAAAATTTTTATGGGAAATTTTCCTCTATCTTGTGAATTAGCTAGAAAAATTTTCCAAAGATTTGGAACTGGGGAAAGAGAAAAAGTAACTCTTGATTATCGGGGTAAGATAGTTTACGAACATATTGCAACTTTAGCCCTTGATTCTAAGAACAGTAAACAGTTTGCATCTCTAGTCCAAACTCTCAAACCCCAGTGTATTGAAGTTACAAAGAAGAAAATATGTCCGGGAGACCGACCAACTTTCTAGGAATTAAGTCGAGTGTGGAAAGTCTGATCAGTGTAGGAATCTTACTGCAAACAATTATATAAATGTTCTTTCCAGCGCGATACATTAATTGACCAAATAACATTCATGTTTGGAGTTTTCTTGAGTACTCCTAACTCATCTACAATTGTCGCACCCCGAGTCAATTTACTTTGAGTTTCCACATCTACAAAATATTTACCTTGATGGGTGACGATTTTTGGATCTAAAGCAACTACCATTGCAACGGGATCGGCTAAAGTTAAACCGGATGCACCTTGGATATTTATTGAAGCTTCTATTGCTGTTCTATTACTGTCTATTGCTAAACTTGCTCTTTTATTACTAAATTGATTTATTTTTTCTATTTCAGTAACACTTAAAGCTGCATCATGACGACTTAATTCCCATCCCACCATTTCCATATTCATACCGCTATGGAAAACAATTTTAGCAGCTTCGGGATCCACCCAAATATTATATTCAGCTGCAGGTGTTACATTACCTACAGTGTTTGCTGCACCACCCATGATTACACATCGTTTTACCAAAGGTGCAATATCTGGAGCACGTAGCAATGCAACAGCAATATTTGTTAGCGGTCCCAAAGTAACAAGAGTAATTTCGTTCGGATATTGTCTAATAGTATCAATAATTTTATCTACTGCATGTTCCGACTGAGGCTTCAAAGTTGGTTCAGGGTAATGCATATTTCCCATTCCATCGCTTCCATGAAACCAATCAGCATAAGCATGTTGTCGTAAAATTGGTTGACCACAACCGATATATACAGGTGTAGAAGCATTGCATACCTCCAAGGTATATAATGCATTTTTAGTTCCCTGCTCGACAGAAACATTACCATTAACAACCGTCACTGCAACAACATCAATATCTGACCATTGATACGCCATAATTAAAGCAACAGCATCATCGGAAGCGGTGTCTGTATCGATTAGAAACTTGCGCATTGGTAATTGGTAATGGGTAATGGGTAATGGGTAATGGGTAATGGGTAATTGGTAATGGGTAATGGGTAATTGGTAATTGGTAATTGGTGGTGGGTAATTGACCAGAATAGAAGAAGAAAATAGTCGACTCAGACACTAATTGGCTAGATTACACCGTAAGAATTTTTGTTATATGAGGTTTATAGAATCTGCATTGTAAGTAATTTTGTTCCTCTCACGTTTTAATCAGTATCTTTGGGCTTTTTTGTTTCCTCAAACAAACGATAGTAAGAATCGAAATCGTCGAAACTTCTTGCGTATATATCCACAAATTCTTCATCAAAATCTAAATTTTGATCTAATGTTCCCATGACAGACATCAACTCCTGAAGTTTCCAGGTTACTGTTTGTCCATACACATTTTTGTAAGAAACATTATTTTCGTAACGCTCTATATATTTAGCTACTTTTTGTTGCGCTTCTTCTTCAGAAAATGCTTGAATTAGAAAACAACCTTCTTGATAAGGTGCCTCAGTCTCGCTATTTTCTACTGAGACTTTAGATACATAAATCACCACGTAAGTAATTACTTTATTTAACATTTAATAATCCGTGCGATCGCAGAAATCTTGAATGCTCATGGAGGGTTTATCACTAAACCATATTTAACAGTACTTTTTGTTGCTCAAGGTAATTGGTAATGGCTAAACTTTAAAGGTGCACATCAGTGCACCCTAGTGATTTATTTTTTACAATTTTTCATAAGAATCCAAAATAATTCTTTCAGTTTCTTCCCAACCAATGCATGCATCAGTGACAGAAACACCATACTTTAAATCTTCAAGATTGCTAGGAATCTTTTGATTCCCTTCATGTAAATTAGATTCCATCATCATTCCAACAATTGATGTATTTCCATCAACTATTTGTTGAACAATATTTTCTAAAACACTCGCTTGCAAAGTATAGTTTTTCTTTGAATTACCGTGACTGCAATCAATTACAAGTCTTGGTGATATATTAGCTTTCTTTAATTGTTCTTCAACTAACTGAATACTTGTTTGGTCATAATTAGGCTTACCATTTCCACCCCGCAAAATTACATGACCGTAATCATTTCCTTTAGTTTGAACTACACTCACTTCCCCTTGTTTATTAATACCAAGAAAGTGATGAGGATTCTTCGCTGAATGCAAAGCATTTAACGCTACTTGAATATTACCATCAGTACCATTTTTAAAACCCACAGGCATAGAAAGTCCGCTTGACATTTCCCGGTGAGTTTGTGATTCTGCAGTACGAGCACCAATCGCAGACCAAGCAATTAATTCACTGATATATTGGGGAACAATTGGATCTAAAGCTTCTGTCCCTGCGGGTAATCCTAACTCTGCAATTTGTAACAGCAACTTACGCGCCAGTAATATACCTTTTTCGATCTGAAAAGAATCATCCATTTCTGGATCGTTAATTAAACCTTTCCAGCCTACGGTCGTTCTGGGTTTTTCAAAATAAACCCTCATCACTAATAGAATTTTATCTTTAACTCTATCTGATAAATTTTTTAATCTTTGTGAATATTCTAAAGCTAAATCTGTATTATGAATTGAACAAGGTCCAATTACTATAAACTTTCTTCGATCCCTAAGATCTAATATATCCCTGATTTCTTGTCGATATTTTAAAACTGTTTCCCTTGCTAAATCTGTTAAAGGTAATTGTGACTTAACTTCTTCTGGTGTTAATAAAACGTGATAATTCTCAATATTGGTGTCAAATATTTTATTGGACATAGATCGCATCCCGTATTTGATTTCAGATGTAAATTAGCAATCCATTACACATTGTATATTGCATAACGTAGCGAACAACAAATAAATTAGCTTGACAAATCGCTAATAGTTTGGATTATTTAATACCACTGAATATTGCTAATAGAATATTTACAAAGGTTTGAGTTGTTAACCATATATTTACATCACATTTCCTTGACCTATATCGATCCATGTAGGGGTGTTAAGTCTGTCACTTCATATCCTGCAAAAGTCTACAAACTAATACAGGTAGAGTTCTAGAAAAACATTTAACTGCCGAAAAATTTGCTAAACTCCCGGCTAGTAAGGAAAATATAGAAATATAAGAAAAAGTTGGGAATTTGAAAGGGGTTACCCGAGCGGCTTAAACCATAATGAAAACACAAGGACAAAACAATAATTCAAGCGACTATTCATGGCGCTTTTGGTTTACTTTACCAATCTACCCCTTTGGTAAACGCCGGACAATTCGTAAAGAAGTAATAGAAAACACCATTTGGACCTTCGACCAGTTACAGGGAATTTTCTATGTTGTGGTTCCCATCCGCATGACTGTGGTGAAATTAGAAGAAGGTGGTTTGTTAGTATATGCACCAGTTGCACCTACCCCTGAATGCATTCGGTTAGTTAAGGAACTAGTTGCAGAACATGGCGATATTAAGTATATTATTTTGCCAACTATTTCTGGACTAGAACATAAAATTTTTGTTGGTCCCTTTGCGAGATTTTTTCCTTACGCTCAGGTGTTTGTCGCCCCTAAACAGTGGAGTTTTCCGGTAAGCTTACCCTTAAGTTGGCTGGGTTTTCCCCCAAAACGTACCAAAATACTCCCAACAGACAGTAGTGAAACCCCCTTTGGGAATGAATTTGAATATGAGATTCTCGGTCCCATTGAATTGGGATCGGGTAGATTTGCAGAAGTTGCATTTTTCCACAAGCGATCGCACACCTTATTAGTAACAGACTCGGTAGTTTCGATCCCAGAATGTCCTCCTGCAATTATCCAATTAGATCCATACCCCTTACTATTTCATGCTAGAGATAATGCATTAGAAGTACTGGAAAATACTGAAGAAAATCGTCGTAAAGGATGGCAGCGTATAGCCCTATTTGGCATGTATTTTCGACCAAGCGTATTAGAAATACCCAAATGGGGTAAAGCATTCCGCGATGCTTTCAAAGCCTCTGATCGCTCTTCCAAAGGTTATTTCGGCTTGTATCCCTTTAGATGGAAACCCGATTGGAAACGTTCATTTGATGCTTTGCGGGGTAACGGTAGATTATTTGTCGCACCAATTTTGCAAACCCTGATTCTTAACCGCGCTCCCCAAGAAACCATTGATTGGGCTAATAAGGTTGCAAGTTGGGACTTTACAAGGATTATTCCTTGTCATTTAGAATCACCAATTGCAGCAGAACCAGATCAGTTTAGACAAGCTTTTGCTTTTTTGGAAAAACAACCTAGTAGTAATAGTTATTGTTTATTAGAAGAAGATTTTCAGCTACTTAAAGAAATTGATGCAGGATTAAATAAAACTGGACTTGTTCCACCAGCGAAAGAGAAAATTTGATTGGGTAATGGGTAATTGGTAATGGGTAATGGGTAATGGGTATACGCCCGCACTGCTAACGCAGTGAATGGTAATTGTTAATGGGTAACGGGTAATTGGTTTATGTAGCGAACTTTATCTAATGGGAAAAAAGTTGAGTACGAATAAATTTTAATCTTAGAATCACAATTAGACCCTAAACCATAACCAAAAACCCAACCGTATGGCTGGGTTTGGATGGGGTTATATTCCCCTGATTTTTATAAACGTATTGATAGAGTTATTTATCCTTGACCATCTGATAACTATTACCAAACAGGTGTGAGAGATTTCGGGAAAGTAGAAAAAGTTTTTTGATGAAAATTTCTAGTGGACTGACACGCCTAAAATGATGCAATAGATTTGTCCTAAAATTTATTTCAATTAATGATTTTTGGATTTTGCTAATGCACTATTTTAGCTGTGTCAGTCCAGTAGGGTGTGTTACACGCACGACTATATGTTTGTTATAGGTCATCTTTGCAAAAGCGCCGTAACGCACCGTTGAGTAATTTTATTTAATGTTTATCCTGCGGTTTGTACATGAACAACATTGTACAAATGAAACTCATTGCGAGCTAAGCCTTCCCAATAAGGTTTATCTGGATTGAAACCAGGTTGTTTGAGAATTGCTTCAAATGCTTCTTTGCTTTCCCATTGACCGTAGTTAAACATTCGGTTACCGTCCAAACTGCGATGAAATGTTGCTGAAAGTAACCCTGGTGAGGAACTCATTGCGCGCTCAAGTTCTGAAGACGTGCGTTTGACCATCTCGGGCTGATTATCTGGCATCATTCGAAATTCAGCAAGATGTGTAACCTGTTCCCCTGAAACAATTTCTACTTCTGCTGATATCGATCTGCTAGCAGTTACTTCCAATAACAAGGAATCAGGGGGAAAAAATTCATTGAAAACTTTTGTACGCGGTAAACTGCGATGGTCAAATTTAGGATTCCACTGACTGTAGGTGAATACTCTTACTCCATCCAAGCTTTGATGTACGCTAGCCGATTGAAAACAAGGATTGGAAGTCCACGATGGAATTTGTTCCTCAACGATAGCTTTAATTAGGGCTGTTTGATGTTTCTGTGCAACAGCGAACAGGTCCAGTCCAACAGTGACGGTATTACTTCGGTCAATGCATATCATACAAAATCCTCACTCACGCCTTTTCTCATCCGCTATTCTTACAGCAGCATTTTACAGCAACGGACTGTTGCTGTAACTCAAAATTTTCATCGCTTGTTTCCCATTAACTGCGATCGTTAACTTCTAACAAGGTAGAGTAATTTTATTTAGGCGTAATTCTATTTTTTACAAACAGATTTGAAACATTAATTTTCCTCTTGCAAACTTGCTTCTAATCGCTCCACTTCTTCTGTACTTAGACCTGTAGCTTTTATAATCTCATTTACAGTCATCCCCATTTTTAGCATATTCAGTGCGATTTCTTCTCGTGTTTTCTGAGCAGCTTTTCGTTCCCAACTGGTTGTAATTTCCATATATACTTCCTCCTTGCTTAACCCTATTTTATCGACTGCAGCCATAAAGATTTCTTCCTCTACTGAATTCAGATCCAAGTAAACATCTACAAATCTAGAAATTAATTGCATCCGCGCCGGATCTAGCTTTAAGGTGGTTAACAAGCGGAGACATTCAGCTTTGACCTGGGGACGTTCTTTTACTGGGATATTCATCTTAGCCATTAATGCTGCTGCTACCGGATTTTTCTGAGTTAAATAATCGCGCCAACTCAAACGATTTAGTTGAATAGCAGTAAAATTAAATTCCAGTACATTTAAGTCGGTAAATCTGACGTTATAACTTTGAGGTTCGGGACGTTTTGGTTTGTCAAAGGAAAAGATAACAACAGGATAAATCGGTAAATCATATTTTTCATGTAACCGAGCAAAATATTTAAACATCCTTTTAGGAAATTCTGACTCGGTGTAAGATTGATTTTCTATGTGAATCAGAAAAAAAGTATCTTGCTGCTGATATTTGACTTTTGCTAATAAATCAATTTCTTTCTTATCCCCAGATGTAATATCTGTAAAAACTTCCTGGGGTAAGAATTGAATTGTATCTCTATCTATTTCACTAGCAACTTGCGGTAAAAATAAATCAATAAATTCAATAAAAAATGTTGAAATTAATTCTTTAAATAAACGGTCGTGGTCAATCATAACTATGTGTTTTGATATTACGCCGACATCAAATGTCGCTTTGGTTTGGGAATGCTGCGTCCTAATTCTTCAGCAGTTTCGATCCATTCTTGCATAATCACTTCCACATTTTGCAGTGCTTATTAATATGTTTCACCGTCTGTAGCACAACCGGGTAATTCTGGTACTTCTGCAATAAATACTTGGTCTTCTTCACTCCAGTAAAGTATGATTTCGTAGCGAAGCGTCAACTTCAATACTTGCTGTGTAGCCTTTGTAAGTCATCATGCTTCAATGGTTATCTGTTATTTGTCATTTTCCTATAAAGCTAACTTTTCAAATATTCAAAATCAATCTTTCCTATGGCAAAATAAAACCAATCAACACAGAGCCTGGGTAAATTATGCATGTCGGTAAAATACTCCGAAGCCGATATAAAATTCTTAAAGTTCTCGGAAGTGGTGGGTTTGGGGACACCTACTTAGCCGAAGATATTGATTTACCCAAAAATCCCAAATGTGTGGTCAAACGACTCAAAAGTAATCCCAATCCAGAACTATTAGAAATCGCTCAAAGGTTATTTGAGAGTGAAGCCCAGGTTTTATATCGTTTGGGCAATGAATCCGACCGCATACCCAAACTATTTGCTCATTTTGAGGAAAATGGGGAATTTTATCTAGTCCAAGAGTTTGTTGATGGACAAGATTTAAGTAAAGAAGTACTTCCTGGAAAACAATGGAGTGAAGCACAAGTAATCCAGTTATTAGAAGAGATATTGGAAGTTTTTACAGTAATCCACAATAAAAATATTATTCATCGCGACATCAAACCAGCAAACTTAATGCGTCGTCACAAAGATGGCAAAATCGTTGTCATCGACTTTGGTGCAGTCAAAGAAATCAGCACTTTGATTATGAATCCCCAAGGGCAAACTATCCCTTCTATCGCAATTGGAACAGCGGGATATATGCCTAGCGAACAAGCCTACGGACAACCAAAGCTTTGTAGCGATATTCATGCGATCGGGATGCTTGCAATATACGCTTTGACGGGGATAAAACCCCATGAACTACCGAAAGATCCAAAAAATGGCGAAGTGATTTGGCGAAACTGGGCAAATGTTAGCGAAAGAACAGCTAATGTTTTAAGCCAGATGGTGTCATACCACTTTAGCGAAAGGTATCAAAGTGCATTTGATGCGATAGATGCAGTTACAGCACTAAAACCCAAACCAAAACGAAAACCTCAACTCAACCCAAAATCACGACGGGAAATACTGAAAATTTTGGCTTGGTTGGGAACAGGAGTTGGTTTAAGTGTTGTGGGGAGTAAATTAATGCAAGGTAACTTAAATCTACGTTTAGCACAGACAACTCCAACTTCAACTTCAACCCCAACCCCAACTTCAACCCCAACTCCAACCCCAACTCCAACCCCAACCCCAACCCCGTCTCTACCAACCTTTAATTTTGAAACCGTCACGATCGATGCAAAGGGAAACATTACCAACCGCAGAAATTTAAACGCCCAATACTTTATCGAAGACTTGGGAAATGGTATCAGCTTGGAAATGGTACAGATACCAGCGGGGATATTTACCATGGGTTCTCCAAGTAGCGAAGCAGGGAGAGATGATAGTGAAGGTCCTCAGCATGAGGTTACAGTACCAGGTTTCTTCATGGGTAGATATCAACTCACCCAAGCCCAGTATCAAGAGATTATGGGGAATAATCCTGCTTATTTCAAAGGTAATAATCGACCTGTAGAAAGAGTATCTTGGAATGGTGCAGTGAATTTTTGTCAAAAGCTAAGTGAAAAAACCGGGCGTAATTACAGATTACCCAGCGAAGCCGAATGGGAATATGCTTGTCGTGCTCGTACAACTACACCATTTCATCTTGGGGAAACAATTACTACTGATGTGGCTAATTATCGTGGAACTGCAACACCCTACACTTCTGCACCCAAAGGAGTTTACAGAAAAACAACAACAGAAGTAGGAAGTTTTCCCCCTAATGCTTTTGGTTTGTACGATATGCACGGAAATGTTTGGGAGTGGTGTCAAGATACTCGGCATAAAAATTATGAAGGAGCACCCACAGATGGTAGTGCATGGATTAATAATGATAATCAATCTCTTCGAGTACTGCGGGGCGGTTCTTGGAACGTCATTTCTGAGTACTGCCGTTCTGCGTCTCGCAGTTACTACAATGGGGCGGATCGCGTCAACTACAGCTTTGTTGGTTTTCGTGTGGTCTGCGGGGTTGGGGGGGTTGTTTTGTAGCCCTTTATACTTTTATCGTTTTCCCCTTTACACTGCTTTACTTTTTTCCGCCTGACGGCAGATCGATTTTTTTAATGTTTTTGAGAATTGCTAGGGTCAATGTCGCTTCGGTTGGGAATGCTGTGTCCTAATTATTCAGCAGTCTCGATCCATTCTTGCATATAGGACTCCTGTGCAGATTTTTGAGGATTTATAAGGTAGGGTGTGTTAGGCGCGCGGCTATATATTTGTTCCAGGTCACCTTTACAAAAGCGCCGTAACGCACCGTCGAGTAGTCTTATAATTCTATTTTTTACAAACAGAGTTGGAACATTAATTTTCTTTTTGCAACTGTGCTTCTAATCGCTCCACTTCTTCTGTGCTTAGACCTGTCATTTCTACAATCTCATCTACAGGCATTTTCTTTTTTAGCATATTCAGTGCGATCTCTTCTCGTGTTTTCTTAGCAGCTTTTCGTTCCCAACTGGTTGTAATTTCCATATATACTTCCTCCTTGCTTAATCCTATTTTATCGACTGTAGCTTTAAAGATTTCTTTCTCTGCTGGATTCAAATCCAAATAGACATCTATAAACCCAGAAATTAATTGCATCCGCGCCGGATCTAACTTTAAGGTGGTTAACAAGCGGAGACATTCAGCTTTTACCTGGGGACGTTCTTTTACTGGGATATTCATCTTCGCCATTAACGCTGCTGCTACCGGATTTTTCTGAGTTAAATAATCGCGCCAACTCAAACGATTTAGTTGAATAGCAGTAAAATTAAATTCCAGTACATTTAAGTCGGTAAATCTGACACTATAACTTTGAGGTTCGGGACGTTTTGGTTTGTCAAAGGAAAAGATAACAACAGGATAAATCGGTAAATCATATGGCGCTGCGCGCAAGTCAAAAGTCATTAGCATAGCGTGTCCGTAGGACATAAGTCAAAAGTCAAAACAGACCGCGCCTACGGCGAGCTAATTAATATCTCAAAAAATTAAATTTTATGGAGAATTAGCAAAAATATCATAAAAAATGCGTAAATCAGAATAATACGGGTCTCATCTTGGTACAAAATCATTGGTTAATTGGCTTAAGCACAAATAGCGAATTGTTGCTTAACTAAGGAACAAAAAATTAAATAACAAGTAAAGTTGAAACCTTTGTGACTGTGTAACAAGCTAAAGGATAAATTCATGCTGCTTCAAACTCAACAATCAGTTCAACATATTAACAGCGTCACCCATGAGGGAAAGGTAGTGCTATTTGGAACAGATAGTGAGAGCAATATTTACTATACAGTTAAACAAGATGGCTATGAGAACAATTACAATAGCGAAACTGGGTGGGAAGATTGGAGACAATTGGAGTTTCCTGATGAGGAAGTCGATACTTCAGTAGCAGAAAAGGAAAAGAAAGAATTAACTCATAAAAGCAATCCAAGTAAATTTATTATTCACTCTCTTTATGAAAGCAAGGATAAATCTGCCATAGCACCAGTTCAACTAGTCTCTGCATTAGGACATTTATACGTTTTCCGACAATCTAAGTCCAATACCCTATTGGTGGATCGCTTCGTTTTAGATCAACTAACCAACAATCTTGGTCGGAAAATAGAAGTTCGCTACAAGCGTAGTAGGAAAAGATATGAACCTTGGGAAAGTAATGGAAATACCCAAGGGAATGGAATCTCTAGCTTCGACTCTTTGAATTATCGCGATACGGATGGTAATCCATTCTATGAACCGACAACGGAAATTAGTTTTTTAAATAATTTACATAATGGCTGGTTTTCCGTAGTTTTGTTACCAACCAATGAACTTGATAAGTACCGATGGCATATATTTGCTTACAATAACGACAGTAAAAAAGTTGAGTTAATCTCAATTCGAGCCTCCGAAGAGGGACTATTTGATGTCAAAGACTATACTGTGTTTGACCCCAAACCCGGAGAACCGGAAATTTTGATACCTCGTCAGATTCCAGGAATTATTCGACGTAGCTTAGATTTGAAAGATAAGAATGGTGAAGTTTTAGAGGTAATAGCTAGTCTATCTGCAACAAAGTATGATACTCAGGTTGAACGTCCAACCCAAAGCGAGGAACCTCAACTAATTATTAAAGATAAGACAAAGGTAATGTTGGTAATTCCTACCAGTCAAGGAAATACCGCAGCGTTAAGTTTTGCAGCAGCAAAAGATGGGACACTATCGCAAATATCTGAGAACCCAGAATCATCAGAAATATTGCGTAGTAATAATCGTAATATCTTGTTACCTTTGAATACCCTGGATGAAATTACAGCGTTCGCAGACAGTACTCCACCTGCTGGGGGTACAATTACCCGGATAAGTCGAACAGATGGCGATCGCGTTCAAATTACTTCCGAAAATATACAAGAATTAAAATCTGGGAATAACGTCAAAATTCAAGGGACAACCCACTATAACGGCTATCATGTAGCTGCTAAGATAGTTGATGATAATACCTTTGAAATTGAGGCAAAATGGGTTGATAGCGAGAATGGAAATAATCAAAATTGGCAAGTTGGAAGTTGGGAAGTTATTCCCCAAGAAGAAAGTGTTTTAATATTTGATGGGATTATTACGGCTTTTAAGCGGACAGAAGATGGTAAGTTAGAAATTACTAGTCCCAATCATGGGTTAGAAAGCGGTGATGTGGTGCAAATCCTAGATACACAAGGCTATGATGGCACCTATCCGGTAACAGATATTCAACACAAAGACGACAAAGACGACAAAGACGACAAAGACGACAAAGACGACAAAGACGACAAAGACGACAAAGACGACAAAGACGGTCGCTTTACAATTAATGTGCAGTGGGAACCGGGGTTAGCTGCTAATGTCAAACTTGAATCTCGCAAGAGACGAGGAATTAGCTTTGATGGCGGAGATTGTATTGATATTCCTGCTCTAGAACTAAAACAACCTTCTGTAAACTATTCCTTTGGAGAAACTTATTCTGCTTGGATTTATGTACCAGAAGTAGCAACAACAGAGCAATTAATTATTGGTGAGAAAGGTCAACTAATGCAGTTGTCACTTAATAATAATCATGTAGTTCTCAAGGTTCTTTTTGATGAAGATGAAGGTGATGAAGGGTTTGAGCAGATAGAAGACCCCAATCCCGTAACTGCAAAAGAATGGGTACATTATGCTGGTATCTTCTCCTATAATCACAAGCAGAAAAAAACAACCCTGACATTGTGTAGAAATGGTCAACAGGTTATCAGTAAAACCTTAGATAATCAAAATCCTGGAAATAATAACGAAGAATGGAATCCGGAATTTTGGATTGGGGGAACTGATGAAAGTAATTTCTTCACTGGTAAAATTGCAGATGTGAGAGTATGGAATAAAGCCCGTAGACCTCAAGAAATTCAAGACAGTATGTATCTCCGGTTGAGCGGAAAAGAAGCTGGTTTAGTTGGTTATTGGCGATTAGGTGCGATTGTAGAAGACGACCAACGGGAAGTGGTTGATTTTTCCGTTTATGGCAACAATGGTACTGTATGTGGCGACCCATTTGTGAGTGCGGTTACCCTGGATCGGACTTTAAAGGATAATGCAACTCAGGCTGTTAAATACACAAATGATGAGACATTCGCTGTCACTCAACGTGCAACTTATGTAGAAAGTTTTGAGTTCAAGTTAGATGACAGTAAGATTGACCCCAATAATGTCAATGATCAGGGAGTCAAAGCTTTTGAATTTTCCTATTGGGGTAAAGCGAATCGCGATTCAGAAGATATTGAAGAATTTTCAGGAATTACAGAAAACTTCCAATTAGAAAATGGTTGGTATAAAGCTTCAGCAAGTTTTACTGTACCTGATGACATCAAAATAGTTCGTTCTTTTGAACTCAGAAATATTAAAGGTGATTGGGAACAGTTAGAAATTCGTAAACATCGCATTCAATTAATATCTGATGCGATTACAGAAGAGAAATATACAGATGAAGTTGAATTAGAAACTTTAGCTGCTCAATCGGCTGACTTCTCTCAAATTCTCGCGGAAATTTCTGTGAAAGAATTTGAAGAAGCCGAACTTATAGAAATAATTACTTCTTTGGAAAAATCACCAGAAGACATAAAAGTAGAAATTGATGATTTGAAACTTGAAATTGAGGAAATTGAAAAAGAAGCAAAAAATTTAGAAGTCACATTTGACAATGAAAGAAGGGAATGGAGAAATTACAGCAGATTGCAGGTAAATGAGGTACACTAGCTCTGGTGCGTCAACGGGTAAAATGAAAGCTTACTCCATAGACTTACGAGAA
>NZ_LMTZ01000039.1:7500-26609 GCF_001456025.1 Mastigocoleus testarum BC008 | reverse complement strand
AGACATTTTTAATCAAAATGGTAGAGTACTAATTTTCCTTTCTACCATTTTTTTGTACCTATATTAATATTTTGGACGGGTCTAAGGTGGTGGTTCTCAATCTCAACTTCATATTTTTGAACAAACTCAGCAAATTCTCAGTTAATAATCACTAATTATTCACAGTTATCTCCCATATTGATAATTAAGTTAAATATTTACACTTGTAAGCAGATATAGAATTTCTATTACTTAAACTAAAAGCAAGAACAGTCAATCACTATCAATTAATAAACTTATGATTATCATAGATTCTAATAGTTGAGGAAAAAAATAGTCGGAAAATTTCTTCAAAAGAAAAATCATCAGCGAAAATCCAAAATTACTTATCTTGCAAATTATTTAATTTTTGTAAAGACACTTAGTAAAATAAATATGACCAGTCGTATATTAAAGATATGAGTAGACCAAAACGCAACCAACATATTCGCGAACAGCTTCTAAACCAAGGTGTTAGTATCTTTATTAGTCAGGGCTACCATGGCACTGGCATTAAAGAAATATTAGATCGGGTTAAAGTTCCTAAGGGTTCTTTCTATAACTATTTCGAAAGCAAAGAACACTTCGGCGCAGAAGTAATCAAGCAATATGCTAAACAGATTCTGGCAAATATGGATTCTTGGTTGAAGGATTCAGATAAAGACGCTTTTGAAGCTCTGAAGCAATTCTTTGATGCAGAAATTTTGCGACATCAAGGAGTGAGAGAGGGTTGCTTGATTGGTAACTTAGGTGCAGAACTAGGAGACAGTAGTGAACTATGCAGACAAGCAATGGTCGAAAGTGCAGAGTTTATGCAACAACGATTTGTCCAAGTTCTACAAGCTGCTCAAGAGCAGGGTACAGTCAGAAATGACCTTGCTACTGAAGAATTAGCAGGTATCTTGTTCAATGCTTACGAAGGAGCGTTACTGAGGATGCAGATCGAAAAGTCAGTAGAACCTTTGCAACAGTTCACTCAGCTTATGCTTAATAATTTTCTTCGCGCGTAAGGAGGATATGGAGTTCAGAAATCATACAAAAGGTTTTTTACTCTATTAAAATACGACCAGTCGTTTATCTACTTTTACTAATATCGATATGAAAAACGAACGTACACTACAGCTTTCCTTGGCGATCATCCGTATTAGTTCTGTTTTATTCTTTCTAGTTTGGTCAATAGGAAAAATGATAGCTCCAGAACTCACCCAGAAAGTGTTTGCAACATTTTACTTCTCTGAAATCTCACCGGTTATTTCCTGTGTTTTAGGTGTATTCCAAAGTCTTATTGCACTAATATTCATGGTTGGGCTATGGAAAACTTTCTCTTACGGTTTAATCTTGGGAATGCATACTACTTCTGTAATATCTACATATCAACAGTTACTTAATCCCTACGAACCTCCTAATCCTCTATTTTGGGCAGGAGTGCCAGTATTAGGAGCTTTAGTTGCATTATTTATGCTACGCAAACGCGACCGATTACTAACTCTGAGTTAATTTTTTTATTCTTTTTAAGACGACCAGTCACTTTTAAAGCAAATCTTCAGGAGGTAGATCGTGGGTGACATATTTCCTACAGTCAAAGTAGCAGCAGTACAAGCTGCATCTGTGCTCTACAATCGCGAACAAACTTTAGAAAAGGCGGTAAGTTTAATTGAAGAAGCCGCAGAACAAGGTGCAGAACTGGCAGCATTTCCCGAATCATTTTTACCAGGCTATCCGTATCATATTTGGTTGGGTGCACCCGAGTGGTACCACGACTTATTTAAAGAATGGTTCCTAAACGGCGTTGAAATACCCAGTAAAACAACAGATGTATTATGTGATGTAGCCCGTGCCAACAGTATAGCCGTAGTTATGGGATTGAACGAGCGGGATGGTAATACTTGTTACAATACCCTCCTGTTTATCAATCAACAGGGCAAACTGCTAGGTAAACATCGCAAAATTATGCCCACCCATGCAGAGCGAACTTGCTGGGGATTGGGTGATGGGACAAACCTTCAGGTTTTCGACTTTGGTCGATTTCAAGTCAGTGGTTTAATTTGCTGGGAACACACGATGGATCTAACTCGCCATGCTTTAATTGCTCAAAAGCCTCAGATTCATGTCGCATCATGGTTTGGTGGTTCTGCGGCTTGGTATCCAAAAACTGAAAAGTTCAATCTTTCTTCTCAGTTAGCTTCTCGCTACCACGCTCTAGTAGGTGAGTGTTTTGTCCTCGACGTTCATGGAACACTGGATAAATCAGGTTATGAAAAACTATCTCAAACAGATTATCAGAAGGAATTTCTCCGTGAAGGTGGTGGTTGTTCTGCGATTATTGCTCCTGGTGGTGAGTATTTAGTAAAACCACTCGAAGAACGGGAAGGAATCCTTTATGCGGAACTTGACTTGAATGCGATCGCGGATATGGCTCATTGGCACGATGCTACAGGTCATTATGCTCGCCCAGATTTACTCCATTTACAAGTCAATAATCAAGAATATCAAGTGACTAATCTTGTTGAAAGTAAATCAAGTAATGAATTTTCTGCAGATCTTCTAGGTTTTAAGGACGCTATCTTAGCAGAATTATTTGCAGACATTAAAGAATTATCCACCAACTTAGCCTCTTTGCAATCTAGCCTTTCATCAAAGTCAAGTTAGTGGTTCAAACTCAATACAAAAATAATCTTTTCAGATTGATTTGTAAGTTCTATTTCAACAACGAGAATACTTACTCGTAACTTTCCGAAAAATTAATTTGAGGCACGAATAACCATGAATGATATCTGTGTTAACCATGAATGGGGTACCCTTAAAGAAGTTGTTGTTGGTTATCCCTACGTGAAATATCCAACGATTGCTCCACCCTTACTACATAACTTCGTAAGTAAAGAAGGAATCAATCTTTACAACAAATATGCAGGGAAAACTCTTAAAGAGGCCAATCCCAAACTGTATCAACAGCAAGTTGAACAAATTGATGCTGTAATAAAAATTCTCAAGGATTATGGAGTCATTGTTCATCAATTAGAGCCATTTACTGAAGACGAAGAAAAATATCTCACAGATATAGATGACTTTACCAGTCAGTTTTTTCCTCGTGGCTCGATGATAGTTATAGGTAACACATTCATCGAACCGGCATTAAAACTTATTGGTCGTAGCAAAGAACGTTTTGCAATTCGCCGAACAATAGGCGATCGCTTGAAAGAGAGTAATGCCAATATCATCTATATGCCCGTTCCTCTTCCCATTCCTTACAGTAATGAAGGCTGGGATAACACACCATTCCTTGAAGGTGGTGATGTTTTAATCCTTGGGTACGATATCTATGTCGGTTGTAGTGGAAATGCCAGTAATGATGATGGTATTGAATGGTTGCGAAAAACTCTTGGCTCTAAATATCGAGTTCACACAATTCGTTTAACCAAGCATTTTCTGCATTTAGATTTTGTATTATCTTTTCCTCGTCCGGGTCTCGCTGTAGTTTGTCGTGAAGGATTTGTCGATGGTCTTCCAGACTTCTTGAAAGATTGGCAAATTATTGATGTATCCCTAGAAGATGCCCAGTCTAAGTTAGCCTGTAATCATTTGATATTGGATGAGCAAACAATAATTGTTGCTAGTGAGTTGACAGAATTAATTGATAAACTTCGCCAAGCTGGACAAAAAGTCATTACTACCCCCATGAGTGCAGTCTATTGGCAAGGTGGTTCTCTGCGATGTTGGCATCATCCGTTGGTACGGGAAAGTAATTTGAAATAATTTGAAGTAGTACAAAACAAATTGTTATGGGGTTTGTTTACTCCAGTAAACTCCCCATCATTTTCTCGGAGAAATAGAAATTATTTGAGCTAATTTTTCATTTGGAGCAGAAAGTAGTGACTATAATACCTGTTCTCATTATCTGTGAACTGCTTTTTTTCCCATTTTTAGCGTGGAAAGCACGGCAAGATAGACATATAAACACAAGACAAATGGCAGCAACATTTTTACCTTTTTTTGGGTTGTTCTTGTGGACGGTAGTTACTGTAATTTTAGGAATCTCGGGAATATATGAGTCAGAAAATTTTTATAAGCTCTATCCGGCGCTTTGGATACCTGCGATTCCTATGACCATAGTGTTTACCTGTTTGGGGATACCAATAGTACGAAAGGGAGTTGCATCCATTTTAGATATCACCCCAGCACATTGGTTGGTATTTTTCCAAGCTGGGCGCATCTCAGCGATAGGAACTCTTTATCACACATTACAGGGCACTTTTCCCTTATATTTTGAAGTTATTGTAGGTATCCCTGACTTGTGTTTTGGTCTATCAGCATTGGCTATGGGAATATTAACAATGCAGCGAAAAATTAGAAGCCAGACCTTAATTATTTGGCACATTGTTGGCTGTATTATCATTGTGCCAACTGCTCCACTTCTGCTTCAACTTGGCTTACCTGGATCCTGGCAAATATTTGTAGAACAACCAACTGCACAAATTGTGTATAAATTTCCAATGAGTTTAGCCCCAACTTTAGTGGTACCAACTTTTGTCATATTCAATTTATTGGCAGTTTGGCAAGAACAGCGCATTTTGAAGCGTAGACTCCAACACAGCTATCACTATCCAGGTGGAAAATTACCTAATTGAGTCACAGAGGGGAGTGTGGGGAGTTTGGGAAGTGTGGGAAGTGTGGGAAGAAATTTTTATAGGTAATCGTCTTGGTGGGAAGGGAGTAAGAAGTTTTTGCGTAATCAAATTTATGGCATGGATATTTTGTATCAAAGATGTATATTTTTTGAGATAAATCAAAATTTTAATGACTAATTGTAAAGAGAGGAAGTGTAATTTACAGCAGTTATTCTCATTGTTAGAAATTTAACTACTTCTAAATACTGATTTGCCAATAGATAATGTACATTGATTATCTGAATCCTCACACTTTTAGGAAAAACCCTGAAGATGCCAATTATGCAACAATATGATGTTGTAATTATCGGAGCCGGACACAATGGACTAGTTTGTGCTGCCTATCTCTTAAAAGCTGGCTATAGTGTATTGTTATTAGAGAAACGTTCTGTTCCCGGTGGTGCAGCAACAACGGAAGAATGTTTACCCAAAGAAGCTCCAGGGTTTAAATTTAATTTGTGCGCCATAGATCACGAATTTATTCATCTCGCTCCAGTTGTTCAAGAATTAGAATTAGAAAAATATGGTTTAAAATATCTTGAGTGCGACCCAGTAGTTTTTTGTCCCCATCCTGATGGGAAATATTTTTTAGGTTATAAATCGGTTGAAAAAACTTGCGCGCACATTGCCAGTTATAATAGCCGCGACGCACAAAAATATGCCGAATACACAGATTATTGGTTGCGGGTAATCAATGCAATGGCTCCCATGTTTAATGCTCCGCCAAAATCTATCGTTGATATTGCTGGGAATTTTGATTTTACGAACCTGAAAGATTTATTTTCTGTGATTGGTTCTCCTGCGAAGGGTATGGACTTTGTACGAAATATGCTAACTAGTGCCGAAGATATCCTTAACGAATGGTTTGACTCGGAATTTCTGAAAGCACCTTTAGCAAGACTTGCATCAGAAATGGGTGTACCGCCTTCTCAAAAAAATCTTGGTATTGGGGCAATGATGATGGCTATGCGCCATAATCCAGGGATGGCTAGACCTCTTGGTGGTACTGGTGCATTGGTAAAAGCTTTGGTTAATTTAGTTAAAGATTATGGTGGTGTTATTCTTACCGATCAACAAGTAGAAAAAGTTTTGATTGAAAATAATCAAGCTGTAGGAGTACGAGTTTCTGACGGTCAAGAGTATCGTGCTAAACGAGGAGTTATTTCTAATATTGATGCTCAAAGGTTATTCTTACAAACCGTAGAGAAGAACCATATTGATGCTGTAGATCCAAATCTGTATGAAAGATTAGAACGCCGTATTGTTAATAATAACGAAACTATTCTCAAAATAGATTTAGCTTTAGATAAGCCTCTAAATTTCGTACATCATTCACACCAAGACAACTATCTAATTGGTTCTATTCTAATTGCTGATTCGCTAGCTCACGTAGAGCAAGCACATAGCAAATGCATGATGGGAGAAATTCCTGATTCCGATCCTTCCATGTACGTAGTTATGCCCAGCGCTCTCGACCCAACTTTAGCACCCAACGGCAAGCATACCTTATGGATAGAATTCTTTGCTCCCTATCAAATTAAAAATGCAGCAGATAAAGGCTTAAAAGGTACTGGTTGGACCGATGAATTGAAGCACAAAGTTGCAGATCGGGTGATAGACAAACTAGCAGATTATTCTCCCAATTTGAAAGATTCAATTATTGCCCGTCGTGTAGAAAGTCCTGCTGAATTAGGTGAAAGACTAGGTGCATATAAGGGTAATTATTACCACATTGATATGACACTAGATCAAATGATATTTTTTCGTCCCCTTCCAGAACTAGCAAATTACAAAACTCCGATTGAAAAACTTTATCTAACAGGTGCTGGAACTCATCCAGGTGGTTCAATCTCTGGGATGCCAGGACGTAATTGTGCCAGAATATTTTTACAAAGTCAGCAACCAATGACTCAAGCACTTAAGAGCGCAAGAGAAAACATTTTGTCTGCAGTGGGATCGGTATTGCGTATTCACTGAATTTAGACAGAGACACGATAAATCGTGTCTCTACACTCCAAGAATATAAGTAAGCGAACTACTCAATCGCTAAGAACGTTTCATAATTTGGGGATCATCTATGATTAACCGTAAATATTCATTAGTAGAACGTCATAGATTAATTGTCGACCTTAATTTTATTCGTACTATAATTTAATAGAATTTTACCTTCTTGTGTATTGATTAGTCTTTTTTTATACTTTTAATCCTTCCTTAACATATAATCTATTTTTTTATTAAAAAAACTTGTATACTTATCCAAATACAGTTAGCATTTATGCTCGATATCTGATATGTATTCAGTCACTCCCGACTAAAGTCGGAGACTTTCAGCCTTTGGTTAACCAAGCCAAAGGATAGGGTTCCTGTATTTAAACCAAGAGCTAAAGTTATTAGCTCGAGAGGTATAGCCAATTATACTAGGCTGCTACTCCGTGTATTACGCGGCAAGTTTAAATACTCTCAAGGTTAACCCTGCTACGTAAACGATTTGCTAAAAATGGCAAAAATTATATATGAACAAGCAATTGCCTGTTCGTTTATTCTCTCTAACTTAAAAATGTGGAGTTTTAAAACTCACTTAGATTTCTAGATAATGGGATGTACGCTGTAAAAACTATGGCTTGGGTCAATGTGAGAACTTATTTGGAAAATACCTTTAAACGTATAATATGCTACATTGATTCTATGCAAGCCGTAAAAACAACATTTGCTAGAAGGCGCTACTGTATCGAGGAAGTATTCTTATGGAAGTGAGAAGTGACAGAATGTTGAATTTGCTACATATGCGGAGTTTAAGTCTGGTGTTGGTAGTAGAAAAAGCTATGATAACCACTTTAATTAGGTCTTAATTAACAGTTTAAGATATATCTGTAGGCTTTACAGAGCTTAGGTAAAAAAGCTGACTTATATCTGATTGCGTTAACTTTTTCTATGCTTCAATCATTTCTAGTGGAACATAAGTTTTACAAGTGAGAAGTTTACAACCGAGAAATTAATAACCGAGAAACTTTACAACCAGAAACTTCATAATTTGAAACCTCAAAAACACGAACTTCGTCAAAAATTTAGGGCAAAAGTAAAAATATTAACAAGCTTTCAAATACGTAATACAGAATTTTTAATCGTACTTGCTTTGTTAATTTACACACCCAGATATTTATCTGAAAAATATATGGTAAACAATCCGGGATAACTGTAATTTTTTCGAGTTTCAAATTTTAAGTACCAGGTTTAAAGTACCAAGTTTCAAGTACAAAGTTTTAAGCACCAAGTCTCCAAACGTTAAGTTTAAATCTAAAAAACGTGATATTTGCCCAATCTCCAATCAATTATCTCGAACTTACCAAATCCTAATTCTAGAATTCTTTCTCAAATAAGGGTATTGGTATATATTTTGTAGCATCAGTAAATACCGAACCCATATCCAGTTTGAATACTTAAATTTTTACTTGAGGAAAAAATACAGGTCTGGGTGCACTTAGGGTAAAGCTTAATTCTTCAAAATTATTTTGTTGCCATGTGGGTATTTTATCCAAACCCTTTGAGAGAGATGATGAAATATTAAACTCCAATTTCGTAATTAAATACAGTTGAGAAGAAGCAATTTTATATAAGCAACTTAACAACTGTAAGCAAATAAATATTTTATGCCTACTACAACCACAACTTGGACTCGCCATCATATTCTTTCGCTCGCAGATTTTACCCCTGATGAATATGATATGGTTTTGCAAAATGCTTCTCGTTTTCAAAAAGATGTGTTATCGCGAGGAACCAAAAAAGTAGCAGTTTTGCAAGGACAAGTAGTAACCAACTTATTTTTTGAACCTTCCACTCGAACTCGTAGTAGTTTTGAACTTGCTGCAAAACGACTATCTGCAGATATCCTCAATTTTTCCACCGCGACTTCTTCCATGACAAAAGGGGAAACGATTTTGGATACCGCCAAAACCTATTTGGCTATGGGAGCGAATATTATGGTGATTCGCCACCGTGAAGCTGGGGTACCACATGCGATCGCAAAAGAAATGGATCGTTTAAATTCTAAAGTTAGTGTTTTGAATGCAGGGGATGGTCAACACGAACATCCTTCTCAAGCACTACTGGATCTCTTTACGATCTGCACTTTGCTGGATTCTGACAATCCACGTTTAAGATTATTAAAAGATAAAAAAATAGCGATTGTTGGTGATATTTTACATTCACGGGTAGCACGTTCTAATATTTGGAGTTTAGTTGCTAGTGGGGCTCAAGTACATTTAGCTGCTCCACCGACTTTATTACCCCAGCTATTTGCGAGTTATCCCCAAGAAATATGTAGTAATTTGTTTGTACATTGGGAATTAGAACCTGCTTTAAAGAATGCAGATTTTGTAATGGCATTACGCATACAGAAAGAACGTATGAAGGAGCACTTGTTACCAAGTTTACGGGAATATTACCAATTGTTTGGAATTACTCGTTCTAAGCTAAGAATGTGTAAGCCAAACGTTAAAGTTTTACACCCCGGTCCAGTCAATCGCGGTGTGGAGATTAGCTCTGATTTAATGGACGATCCCGAATTTAGTTTAATTTCCAATCAAGTTACTAGTGGTGTAGCTGTTAGGATGGCTCTGCTATATCTCATTGGAAGTACTAAATTTATGTAACTTTTAATTTTTGTCAATTTCACATTCAAGCATATCTGGGTAGAACTAAATATAGTTTTACCAAGATTGTTAGGGCATATATTTTGCTTGTTCCCTATTTCCTCTTAAATAAAATTAAGATGTCCTAACTAATATGTTCTTTTTTGTAATTTACAAAAATATTCATGTTATTTAAGAAAACATCACCAATAAATATTTTGATTAATATCCAGTGCAAGTAGTAACTCCAAAACGATAACCTTTACCATAAACGCTATGAATTAATTGAGTCTCACCCTTAACTTCGATTTTCCGTCTTAATAATCTAATCAAAGCTGCTATTACGTTACTATTTGGCTTTTCTCCTATTTCCCATAAATGCTCCACAATTTGGGTATGGGTCAATAATTGTCCAGGATTTTCCATAAAGTATCTTAATAACTGACTTTCTTTCGTCGATAACTCAATAACTCTCCCTTGACGATAAGCAACTTGATTGTCAAAATCCAGTTCCAAATCTGCAACATTGATTCTTTGTGTTGGAGTATTATGCAAATCTGTAGTGTGGCGACGCAATAAAGCCCTGACTCGTGCTAATAATTCCCGTAATTCAAAAGGTTTAACAAGATAGTCATCTGCACCAGAGTCTAAACCTTCAACTCGATCATCAAGGGTATCTTTAGCTGTCAAAAATAAAACAGGTGTGGTGTGATTTATCTTTCGCAATTCTTGACAAATTTTTAATCCAGTTTTCCCTGGTAACATCCAATCTAGTATTAACAAGTCATAACGACCCGTTTGAACTAATTGACTACCAATATTCCCATCATAAGCTGTATCAACATCATAACCCTCACGGGTTAACACGCGACTTAAAGGATCGGTTAATTCAATTTCATCATCGACAACCAAAATTCTCATTTTTTTGGTGATAAATCCAGACCCCAATTGATGTTACTTTGAATAATGTCCATTAGTATAGTGCTGTATCAAGTTTAGACCTAATTAGGTAGAGGATTTTAAGCTTTCAAGCAAAGATCCTAAACTCGATCAAAGTACTTAATATTTTCACAAGTTCTTTCCATCTGAAATCCAAAATTATTTTATGCTTACTGTTGCTCTACCAAAAGGCGAACTCCTCAAACACAGCATTCACTTGTTACAATCTGTCGGTTTAGATTTTAGTGCTTTTCTCGATTCGGGAAACCGTCAATTGCAAATCACAGATGCTAGTGGAACCGCTCAAGGTCTTTTAGTGCGAGCACAAGATGTACCTGTTTACGTAGAATATGGTCAGGCACAGTTAGGTATAGTTGGGTATGACGTATTGCAGGAGAAAAAACCACAAGTAGCTCAGCTACTGGATCTAAAGTTTGGTTATTGTCGGATGTCAGTAGCTGTTAAAGCATCTGGTACTTATCGTTCGCCTTTAGATTTGCCTGCTAATGGTAGAGTTGCTTCAAAATATGTTAATTGTGCGCGTGAATATTTCCAAAATCTGGATTTACCAATAGAAATAATTCCTCTTTACGGTTCTGTGGAATTGGGACCAATTACAGGAATGTCGGAAGCAATAGTTGATTTGGTCTCAACAGGTAGAACTTTAAGAGAAAATGGTTTGATAGAAATTGCAACATTATATGAAAGTACAGCAAGATTGATTGCAAATCCTTTAGGTTATCGCTTAAATACAGATAATATCGGCGAACTAATTAGCAAATTACGAGCAGCAATGATGGCATCTGTGTAAATAAAGTTATCAATTGTTCAATTTGTTTGATACAAGTAATAGGCCTGAAACTCAGGAATGAGAAAAATGAATTACTTATTAGTTTGAAAATAATCTGGAAATAATTTTCATCTTAAATATCACTTGTTACTCGTCACAGAGCATTTCGATGCGCTCTTCACTTTGTGAGTAATAACTTTATAGTAATTTTAGTGCCTTGCTATTTAATTTTTGAAATAAAGAATAATATAAACGAAAATTTACGACAGAAAATACTACGGAGATATTTCATAGATATGGATTTTTTCGTCAAAAACTTGTAGGTTCTGACATTTTGTCTCGAAAATAACTATAAAGACAACAAGTAATTTTATTTTTTTGTGATTTTTTGGATGTATTTATTCGAAAAAATAGTATTCTTAAATCATTAAGTAGCAAGAATACAGCAAAAAACAGGTACACAAATTAATTTACTATTATACAATTTACCTTTTGATGTATTTATTGTTATTTATTTGTTTGTTCGTTTGTTTTTACTTTACCTAAATTTGCTGTTCTATGTCTGGAAAAATCTTATCTTCTTCTCCCGACAGTTTTACAACATCTCTTGCGCTTTCATCTCTACACGAACGCCAAGTTATTTTGGAAAAAGAAAATCAATGGTTCCTCAAACAAATTAAAAGAAAACGAACTGAATTAAATAATTATGTTGAACAAATGCGTTCTGTTGCAACGGAGATTTATCATAAATGTACTCCTCGTTTGAAAGAATTGGCTAATATAGACCGAGAAATCCATACTTTATTCAGTGAAATTTTTAATACTAAAAAGCTTGGTAAACAGAGTATAAAAAATATTCGGCAGCTATACCTTAATCTCCAATTTTCGGGTGTAATTAGTCCCATAAATAGTGATAACGAAGGAGTTGGTCTGGAAGAAATATTTGAGAAGGAACAAATTTATGTAGGAGAAAATCAAGATTTCTCTACTTCATCTTCAGACAATAGTAATGAGAATCAAGAAAAACAATACCGAGAACTAGAATCAGTCAATAAAAGTCAAAAGATAAGAAAAATTCGTCAGATATTTCTCAGATTGGCTGAAATCTTTCACCCTGATAAAGTTAAAGGCGATGAAACCCGAATGCATCGTCATACAGAAATTATGAAAGAAATTAATAAGGCTTACCAAGAAGGCGATCTAGCTCGATTATTAGAGATTGAAAAACAATATCAACAGCTAGAACTTATAGAAAATAGAGGTTCAGATGATCTAACTCGTCGATGTAACAATTTAGAGCAAGAAAATGAATTCCTCAAAAATCAATATGAGGATTTGAAGCAAGAACTAAGAATGGTCAAAAATACTCCTGAAGGAGCAGTAGTAGCAGATTATCGAAAAGCGGTAAAAAAAGGAATTAATCCTATCGCTCAAATGTTAGAAGAAGTGGAATCTGAAATTACAGTTATTACTTCCATACGTGATTTCGTTAAAGATTTTTCACAAAATAAAATGACTATTAAAGATTTTCTTCAAGGTCCAGAAGTTATGCATAAAATTAGTAGAGGAATGATAGAAGAGATAATAGAGGAAATATTTGTAGATTTTGTTGTTTAACTTTTAAGATAATCTTTCAATTTGCATTTAAATAAATCCAAAACAATAAGTAATTTGATTTGCGATTCATTTAGTTTGTCATACAATAACCATGAAAAAGCTTATCCCTAAATGATACATTCATAAATTTCAATCTCACAGAGATAAGCAAAAACACATAAATAATTAAATCTTGATTCAAGAAAGCTCGATGAGCAAAACAAATTGTGTTTTTTGACAGTAATTTGCAAAACTCTACTTGGAACTTACAAAGAGGTACCTAAATTAAAACCAAATGTCTCGCATGTAAGAATAAAACACCAAGTGCTACACAACCCAAATATGCATGAACTGGACGTAAAGATGACCTATTTCCTCCAAATTTAGTTAGAGAAATTATGGCATTACTTCCTAAAAATGCGATCGCAATAAGAAATATTAGTAAAAAAGACGTAGCACCTACGTCTCTACAGATAATGAATAATAATGCATCGTGACTACCGAAAGGACAGTGTCCAAGCTCAAAAGTAAACCAAAATTTTTTCTACTTCCACACTTCTTAACTGTATTATGTGTTGGACAAAGCAACCGTACTCTCCAGTAAAGGAAAACCTAGTTTTTCCCTCTGTTCTACATAAAGCTGAGCTATTTTCCGTGCTAAACCTCTAATTCGCCGAATATAACGAGTTCTTTCAGTTACTGAAATGACTCCTCTCGCATCAAGCAAGTTAAAAGTATGAGAACACTTCATTACGTAATCAAGGCTTGGTAAAACTAGTCCTTTATCCGCAAGTTGCTTTGCTTCTTGCTCGTACATATTAAATAGCTTCAACAACATGTCAGGATCTGAAGCTTCAAAATTATAAGTACATTGCTCAATTTCTCCTTGAAGATGTACATCCCCGTATGTAATTTGATCTGTCCAACTAATTTTGGTCATTGCTTCAACCCCTTGGAGATACATCGCCAGTCGCTCCAAACCGTAGGTCATCTCAATTGAAACTGGATTGCAATCAATCCCTCCACATTGTTGAAAGTAAGTAAATTGGGTGACTTCCATCCCATCTAACCAAACTTCCCAGCCCGTACCCCATGCACCCACAGTTGCATCTTCCCAGTTATCTTCCACGAAACGAATATCATGATCTTCTGGTTTAATGCCTAAAGCCCTGAGAGAATCCAAGTAAATTTCCTGAATATTATTGGGTGAGGGTTTAATCAGTACTTGGTACTGGTAATAGTGCTGAAAGCGATTAGGATTTTCTCCATAACGCCCATCTGTTGGTCTGCGACAAGGTTCGACATAAGCCACAGCCCAAGGTTCAGGTCCCAAAGCCCTTAAAAAAGTGTGAGGGTTTTTTGTACCTGCCCCTTTCTCAATATCATAGGGTTGAGCAATTAAACATCCACGTGCGCCCCAAAATTCATGTAATGTTCCGATAATTGATTGAAAATTCACAGTTATTCTTCCTCATATATAAAGATAAGAGACCTTAAAGATATACCTGAGCAGATTCAAGGGTGAAGATGCTTGATATTTTGGGTCAAATTAAATTTGTCTAGCGCAAATTTAACTTTTGCGCTAAATATCTCATATTTACTGTATACATCCCATATACATCTCACAGGGTGTTCGCGAAAAACTGAGATAGTGTTGTAGAAATTTTCCGGTGCATCGAAGTGAAGTATGGAATGCTCACCCTCAAACTTACGACTCGCCTAAATGATATGCCCATACCCAAAAAATACGCAATGCTGCAGATCGGGAGATTAAACCCCACAAAAATTTAGAGCATCAAGCAATCAAGTTATTAGAACAATAAGAATTAGAAATCATATAACTGTACCAACAAGCTGCAATTGCACCAAGCGATCACTTACTCGGTTAGAGGTCCGCTCCTTGAAGAAATTCCTATATATATAGACGCAATATCTAAACGTATTATCTGAAGAACTGAGAAAAAGCAGTATTTCAGGTATTAAATCAAAAAAAATAAAAATATTTTTGTAGCTGAAAGCATTGCTGTACAGTACTTTGAAGAGATAGTAGCAAAAAAAATATCAAAAACTTTGAAAAAAGTGTTGACAGGTCCTGGGAGTATCGGTACTATAAACAAGTGCCTGAGAGAGGGGAGCGCGAGAGCGCAACACTCTGAAGGCTTCGAACCTTGAAAACTTTATAGTTTAGAAGCTAGTATACACCACAAGGTCTGCGTCAGTAAAGAAATAAGACCAGGCTGAGGTTAAAAAACAGCAAAAAAAGCGATTTAAGAGAATTACTATTATTAGTAAGACTTAATAAGTCGAAGAGTTAAGAATCAAAACGGAGAGTTTGATCCTGGCTCAGGATGAACGCTGGCGGTATGCTTAACACATGCAAGTCGAACGAACTCTTCGGAGTTAGTGGCGGACGGGTGAGTAACGCGTGAGAATCTGCCTCCGGGCTCGGGACAACAGTTGGAAACGACTGCTAATACCGGATGTGCCTATTGGTGAAAGATTTATTACCTGGAGATGAGCTCGCGTTGGATTAGCTAGTTGGTGTGGTAAGAGCGCACCAAGGCGACGATCTATAGCTGGTCTGAGAGGACGATCAGCCACACTGGGACTGAGACACGGCCCAGACTCCTACGGGAGGCAGCAGTGGGGAATTTTCCGCAATGGGCGAAAGCCTGACGGAGCAATACCGCGTGAGGGAGGAAGGCTTTTGGGTTGTAAACCTCTTTTCTCAAGGAAGAAGTTCTGACGGTACTTGAGGAATCAGCATCGGCTAACTCCGTGCCAGCAGCCGCGGTAATACGGAGGATGCAAGCGTTATCCGGAATGATTGGGCGTAAAGCGTCCGCAGGTGGTTATGCAAGTTTACTGTTAAAGAGTGAAGCTTAACTTCATAAGGGCCGTAGAAACTGCATGACTAGAGTGCGTTCGGGGCAGAGGGAATTCCTGGTGTAGCGGTGAAATGCGTAGATATCAGGAAGAACACCGGTGGCGAAAGCGCTCTGCTAGGCCGCAACTGACACTGAGGGACGAAAGCTAAGGGAGCGAATGGGATTAGATACCCCAGTAGTCTTAGCCGTAAACGATGGATACTAGGCGTTGCTTGTATCGACCCGAGCAGTGCCGTAGCTAACGCGTTAAGTATCCCGCCTGGGGAGTACGCACGCAAGTGTGAAACTCAAAGGAATTGACGGGGGCCCGCACAAGCGGTGGAGTATGTGGTTTAATTCGATGCAACGCGAAGAACCTTACCAGGACTTGACATCTGGCGAATCTTGCTGAAAGGTGAGAGTGCCTTCGGGAACGCCAAGACAGGTGGTGCATGGCTGTCGTCAGCTCGTGTCGTGAGATGTTGGGTTAAGTCCCGCAACGAGCGCAACCCTCGTTTTTAGTTGCCAGCACTTAGGGTGGGCACTCTAGAGAGACTGCCGGTGACAAACCGGAGGAAGGTGGGGACGACGTCAAGTCATCATGCCCCTTACGTTCTGGGCTACACACGTACTACAATGCTATGGACAAAGAGCAGCCAACTGGCGACAGTGCGCTAATCTCATAAACCATGGCTCAGTTCAGATTGCAGGCTGCAACTCGCCTGCATGAAGGAGGAATCGCTAGTAATTGCAGGTCAGCATACTGCAGTGAATTCGTTCCCGGGCCTTGTACACACCGCCCGTCACACCATGGAAGTTGGTCACGCCCGAAGTCGTTACCCTAACCGTTCGCGGAGGGGGATGCCGAAGGTAGGACTGGTGACTGGGGTGAAGTCGTAACAAGGTAGCCGTACCGGAAGGTGTGGCTGGATCACCTCCTTTAAGGGAGACCTACCTTTTAGATTCCGAGATTTGTAATATAGGAACTAAAAAGGTCATACCTAAGGTCGTGCGCAGATAGGTTTATAAGCTTCTAAACTATATGAGGTTCGGGTTCGTTGAGGGCTATTAGCTCAGGTGGTTAGAGCGCACCCCTGATAAGGGTGAGGTCCCTGGTTCGAGTCCAGGATGGCCCACCTGAATAAGTCAAAAGTAAAAATTCAAAATTCAAAATTCAAAACGAAGAAATAACATCTTCACTTTTGATTTTTGACTTTTAAATTTTGAATTGTCTTGGGGGTATAGCTCAGTTGGTAGAGCGCCTGCTTTGCAAGCAGGATGTCAGCGGTTCGAGTCCGCTTATCTCCACCAAATAAAATTAGAATGTAACTTCAGCACCTAACTGTTTAAGATAACTAATTAGTAAGTTAGACTGCTGGATTTATATCCAGTAAAAAATCAGAACCTTGACAACTGCATAATTCATACCAAAGTAACAATTGCAGGTAGTTAGAGTAGACAAAACTATTAAGTTAGTGAGTTGAAAATCTAACATTAAGGCATATTGGAACCAATGTGGTCAAGCTATAAAGAGCTAATGGTGGATACCTAGGCACACAGAGGCGACGAAGGACGTGGTTACCGACGATATGCTTCGGGGAGTTGGAAGCAAACTTTGATCCGGAGATTTCCGAATGGGGCAACCCAATATACTGCCTGTTGAATATATAGACAGGAAAGAGCGAACCAAGCGAATTGAAACATCTTAGTAGCTTGAGGAAAAGAAAGCAAAAGCGATTCTCTAAGTAGTGGTGAGCGAAAGGGGAACAGCCTAAACCAAGGTGCATGCACCTTGGGGTAGTGGGACAGCGATATGGAATTTGGATATTAGACGAAGCAGCGAAATACTGTACCAGAGAAGGTGAAAGTCCTGTAGTCGAAAGTAAAAGAATACTAGCTGAATCCCGAGTAGCATGGAGCACGTGAAATTCCATGTGAATCAGTGAGGACCACCTCATAAGGCTAAATACTACTGTGTGACCGATAGCGAACAAGTACCGCGAGGGAAAGGTGAAAAGAACCCCGGGAGGGGAGTGAAATAGAACATGAAACCATTAGCTTACAAGCAGTGGGAGGACGATTAAACGTCTGACCGCGTGCCTGTTGAAGAATGAGCCGGCGAGTTATATGCACTGGTAGGTTAAGTCGGGAATGACGAAGCCAAAGGGAAACCGAGTCTGAGAATGGCGTTAATCAGTGTTTATAGACCCGAACCCGGGCGATCTAACCATGGCCAGGATGAAGCTTGGGTAACACCAAGTGGAGGTCCGAACCGACCAATGTTGAAAAATTGGCGGATGAGCTGTGGTTAGGGGTGAAATGCCAATCGAGCCCGGAGCTAGCTGGTTCTCCCCGAAATGTGTTGAGGCGCAGCGGTAAAGATTATAGTTGGGGGGTAAAGCACTATTTCGGTGCGGGCTGCGAGAGCGGTACCAAATCGAGATAAACTCAGAATACCCAATGTACACTTTGCCAGTGAGACGGTGGGGGATAAGCTTCATCGTCAAGAGGGAAACAGCCCAGACCGCCAGCTAAGGTCCCCAAGTATTTGCTAAGTGGTAAAGGAGGTGGGAGTGCACAGACAACCAGGAGGTTTGCCTAGAAGCAGCCATCCTTGAAAGAGTGCGTAATAGCTCACTGGTCAAGCGCTCCTGCGCCGAAAATGAATGGGACTAAGCAATACACCGAAGCTGCGGACTTAGAAATAAGTGGTAGGGGAGCGTTCTGTATTAGGTAGAAGCGATAGCGGCAAGCAGTCGTGGACGAGACAGAAGTGAGAATGTCGGCTTGAGTAGCGAAAACATTGGTAAGAATCCAATGCCCCGAAACCCTAAGGGTTCCTCCGGCAGGTTCGTCCACGGAGGGTTAGTCGGGACCTAAGGCGAGGTCGAAAGGCGTAGTCGATGGATACAGGGTCAACATTCCCTGACTGATAAGTGGGAGCATAACTAGGGACGCATGACAGATAACTACACCCTGATTGGATTGGGAGTTTTCTACGGAGAACGCGTAGTGAAGGATAGTGCCAAGAAAAGCTAGTTATGTGGTGAAAGCTTATCACCCGTACCCGAAACCGACACAGGTAGGGAGGTTGAGTAAACCCAGGGGCGCGAGATAACTCTCTCTAAGGAACTCGGCAAAATAGCCCCGTAACTTCGGAAGAAGGGGTGCCACCGAGAGGTGGTCGCAGTGAAGAGGCCCAGGCGACTGTTTACCAAAAACACAGGTCTCTGCAAACTCGTAAGAGGACGTATAGGGGCTGACGCCTGCCCAGTGCCGGAAGGTTAAGGAAGCTGGTCAGTCTTTTTGATGAAGCTGGCGACTGAAGCCCCGGTGAACGGCGGCCGTAACTATAACGGTCCTAAGGTAGCGAAATTCCTTGTCGGGTAAGTTCCGACCCGCACGAAAGGCGTAACGATCTGGGCACTGTCTCGGAGAGAGGCTCGGCGAAATAGGATTGTCTGTGAAGATACGGACTACCTGCACCAGGACAGAAAGACCCTATGAAGCTTTACTATAACCTGGAATTGGGTTCGGGCTTGGCTTGCGCAGGATAGGTGGGAGACGTAGAAGTATTCCTTGTGGGGGATATGGAGTCACTGGTGAG
>NZ_LMTZ01000039.1:0-5000 GCF_001456025.1 Mastigocoleus testarum BC008 | reverse complement strand
AAGGAAGAAGTTCTGACGGTACTTGAGGAATCAGCATCGGCTAACTCCGTGCCAGCAGCCGCGGTAATACGGAGGATGCAAGCGTTATCCGGAATGATTGGGCGTAAAGCGTCCGCAGGTGGTTATGCAAGTTTACTGTTAAAGAGTGAAGCTTAACTTCATAAGGGCCGTAGAAACTGCATGACTAGAGTGCGTTCGGGGCAGAGGGAATTCCTGGTGTAGCGGTGAAATGCGTAGATATCAGGAAGAACACCGGTGGCGAAAGCGCTCTGCTAGGCCGCAACTGACACTGAGGGACGAAAGCTAAGGGAGCGAATGGGATTAGATACCCCAGTAGTCTTAGCCGTAAACGATGGATACTAGGCGTTGCTTGTATCGACCCGAGCAGTGCCGTAGCTAACGCGTTAAGTATCCCGCCTGGGGAGTACGCACGCAAGTGTGAAACTCAAAGGAATTGACGGGGGCCCGCACAAGCGGTGGAGTATGTGGTTTAATTCGATGCAACGCGAAGAACCTTACCAGGACTTGACATCTGGCGAATCTTGCTGAAAGGTGAGAGTGCCTTCGGGAACGCCAAGACAGGTGGTGCATGGCTGTCGTCAGCTCGTGTCGTGAGATGTTGGGTTAAGTCCCGCAACGAGCGCAACCCTCGTTTTTAGTTGCCAGCACTTAGGGTGGGCACTCTAGAGAGACTGCCGGTGACAAACCGGAGGAAGGTGGGGACGACGTCAAGTCATCATGCCCCTTACGTTCTGGGCTACACACGTACTACAATGCTATGGACAAAGAGCAGCCAACTGGCGACAGTGCGCTAATCTCATAAACCATGGCTCAGTTCAGATTGCAGGCTGCAACTCGCCTGCATGAAGGAGGAATCGCTAGTAATTGCAGGTCAGCATACTGCAGTGAATTCGTTCCCGGGCCTTGTACACACCGCCCGTCACACCATGGAAGTTGGTCACGCCCGAAGTCGTTACCCTAACCGTTCGCGGAGGGGGATGCCGAAGGTAGGACTGGTGACTGGGGTGAAGTCGTAACAAGGTAGCCGTACCGGAAGGTGTGGCTGGATCACCTCCTTTAAGGGAGACCTACCTTTTAGATTCCGAGATTTGTAATATAGGAACTAAAAAGGTCATACCTAAGGTCGTGCGCAGATAGGTTTATAAGCTTCTAAACTATATGAGGTTCGGGTTCGTTGAGGGCTATTAGCTCAGGTGGTTAGAGCGCACCCCTGATAAGGGTGAGGTCCCTGGTTCGAGTCCAGGATGGCCCACCTGAATAAGTCAAAAGTAAAAATTCAAAATTCAAAATTCAAAACGAAGAAATAACATCTTCACTTTTGATTTTTGACTTTTAAATTTTGAATTGTCTTGGGGGTATAGCTCAGTTGGTAGAGCGCCTGCTTTGCAAGCAGGATGTCAGCGGTTCGAGTCCGCTTATCTCCACCAAATAAAATTAGAATGTAACTTCAGCACCTAACTGTTTAAGATAACTAATTAGTAAGTTAGACTGCTGGATTTATATCCAGTAAAAAATCAGAACCTTGACAACTGCATAATTCATACCAAAGTAACAATTGCAGGTAGTTAGAGTAGACAAAACTATTAAGTTAGTGAGTTGAAAATCTAACATTAAGGCATATTGGAACCAATGTGGTCAAGCTATAAAGAGCTAATGGTGGATACCTAGGCACACAGAGGCGACGAAGGACGTGGTTACCGACGATATGCTTCGGGGAGTTGGAAGCAAACTTTGATCCGGAGATTTCCGAATGGGGCAACCCAATATACTGCCTGTTGAATATATAGACAGGAAAGAGCGAACCAAGCGAATTGAAACATCTTAGTAGCTTGAGGAAAAGAAAGCAAAAGCGATTCTCTAAGTAGTGGTGAGCGAAAGGGGAACAGCCTAAACCAAGGTGCATGCACCTTGGGGTAGTGGGACAGCGATATGGAATTTGGATATTAGACGAAGCAGCGAAATACTGTACCAGAGAAGGTGAAAGTCCTGTAGTCGAAAGTAAAAGAATACTAGCTGAATCCCGAGTAGCATGGAGCACGTGAAATTCCATGTGAATCAGTGAGGACCACCTCATAAGGCTAAATACTACTGTGTGACCGATAGCGAACAAGTACCGCGAGGGAAAGGTGAAAAGAACCCCGGGAGGGGAGTGAAATAGAACATGAAACCATTAGCTTACAAGCAGTGGGAGGACGATTAAACGTCTGACCGCGTGCCTGTTGAAGAATGAGCCGGCGAGTTATATGCACTGGTAGGTTAAGTCGGGAATGACGAAGCCAAAGGGAAACCGAGTCTGAGAATGGCGTTAATCAGTGTTTATAGACCCGAACCCGGGCGATCTAACCATGGCCAGGATGAAGCTTGGGTAACACCAAGTGGAGGTCCGAACCGACCAATGTTGAAAAATTGGCGGATGAGCTGTGGTTAGGGGTGAAATGCCAATCGAGCCCGGAGCTAGCTGGTTCTCCCCGAAATGTGTTGAGGCGCAGCGGTAAAGATTATAGTTGGGGGGTAAAGCACTATTTCGGTGCGGGCTGCGAGAGCGGTACCAAATCGAGATAAACTCAGAATACCCAATGTACACTTTGCCAGTGAGACGGTGGGGGATAAGCTTCATCGTCAAGAGGGAAACAGCCCAGACCGCCAGCTAAGGTCCCCAAGTATTTGCTAAGTGGTAAAGGAGGTGGGAGTGCACAGACAACCAGGAGGTTTGCCTAGAAGCAGCCATCCTTGAAAGAGTGCGTAATAGCTCACTGGTCAAGCGCTCCTGCGCCGAAAATGAATGGGACTAAGCAATACACCGAAGCTGCGGACTTAGAAATAAGTGGTAGGGGAGCGTTCTGTATTAGGTAGAAGCGATAGCGGCAAGCAGTCGTGGACGAGACAGAAGTGAGAATGTCGGCTTGAGTAGCGAAAACATTGGTAAGAATCCAATGCCCCGAAACCCTAAGGGTTCCTCCGGCAGGTTCGTCCACGGAGGGTTAGTCGGGACCTAAGGCGAGGTCGAAAGGCGTAGTCGATGGATACAGGGTCAACATTCCCTGACTGATAAGTGGGAGCATAACTAGGGACGCATGACAGATAACTACACCCTGATTGGATTGGGAGTTTTCTACGGAGAACGCGTAGTGAAGGATAGTGCCAAGAAAAGCTAGTTATGTGGTGAAAGCTTATCACCCGTACCCGAAACCGACACAGGTAGGGAGGTTGAGTAAACCCAGGGGCGCGAGATAACTCTCTCTAAGGAACTCGGCAAAATAGCCCCGTAACTTCGGAAGAAGGGGTGCCACCGAGAGGTGGTCGCAGTGAAGAGGCCCAGGCGACTGTTTACCAAAAACACAGGTCTCTGCAAACTCGTAAGAGGACGTATAGGGGCTGACGCCTGCCCAGTGCCGGAAGGTTAAGGAAGCTGGTCAGTCTTTTTGATGAAGCTGGCGACTGAAGCCCCGGTGAACGGCGGCCGTAACTATAACGGTCCTAAGGTAGCGAAATTCCTTGTCGGGTAAGTTCCGACCCGCACGAAAGGCGTAACGATCTGGGCACTGTCTCGGAGAGAGGCTCGGCGAAATAGGATTGTCTGTGAAGATACGGACTACCTGCACCAGGACAGAAAGACCCTATGAAGCTTTACTATAACCTGGAATTGGGTTCGGGCTTGGCTTGCGCAGGATAGGTGGGAGACGTAGAAGTATTCCTTGTGGGGGATATGGAGTCACTGGTGAGATACCACTCTGGCGAAGCTAGAATTCTAACTTACTTCCGTAAGCCGGAAGAAGAACAGTTTCAGGCGGGTAGTTTGACTGGGGCGGTCGCCTCCCAAAAGGTAACGGAGGCGCGCAAAGGTTCCCTCAGCACGCTTGGAAACCGTGCGTCGAGTGTAAAGGCAATAAGGGAGCTTGACTGTAAGACTGACAAGTCGAGCAGGGTGGAAACACGGCCTTAGTGATCCGACGGCTCAGCGTGGAATGGCCGTCGCTCAACGGATAAAAGTTACTCTAGGGATAACAGGCTGATCTCCCCCAAGAGTTCACATCGACGGGGAGGTTTGGCACCTCGATGTCGGCTCATCGCAACCTGGGGCGGAAGTACGTCCCAAGGGTTGGGCTGTTCGCCCATTAAAGCGGTACGTGAGCTGGGTTCAGAACGTCGTGAGACAGTTCGGTCCATATCCGGTGCAGGCGTAAGAGTATTGAGAGGATTCCTCCTTAGTACGAGAGGACCGGGAGGGACGCACCGCTGGTGTACCAGTTATCGTGCCAACGGTAAACGCTGGGTAGCCAAGTGTGGAGCGGATAACCGCTGAAAGCATCTAAGTGGGAAGCCCACCTCAAGATGAGTACTCTCATGGCATAAGCCAGTAAGGTCACGGAAAGAACATCCGTTCATAGGTGGTAAGTGGAAGTGTAGTAATATGCGAAGCTGAGCCATGCTAACAGACCGAGGGCTTGACCTCATCAATTGGTTCACACTTTGGTATGAATATGCAGTCCTCAGGGTTTCTGAGAATCGATTCAGGAAACTACAAGCTTTCCTGGTGTCTATGGCACAGTGGAACCACGCTGAACCATCCCGAACTCAGAGGTGAAACGCTGTTGCGGCGACGATAGTTGGAGGGTTGCCTCCCGTGAAAATAGCTCGATGCCAGGTTAATTTTTACTCAAACTTCATAACTTACTAAGCCACCTTGATACTACTCATGGTGGTTTATTGTTTTGTTTAAAATAAAACTAGTAATTATTCTTTAAGATACTTGTGTATTACTGGAATTTTAATCTGTTCCCGATAACCAACTCCGGTTATGAATTGCCAACGATGTTCGCAGTCCTCACACTCATAGCAGTTAAACGTCAAATTGGCAGAAGTATTTTCTGAACCACAATTAGGACAAGTGACACAAATTTCACGAAGATTATTTACATCTCTTAATTCAGAAATTGCTCTAGCACTACGCCTCAAACACAAAGTTACCTAATTGTGGT
>NZ_LMTZ01000038.1 GCF_001456025.1 Mastigocoleus testarum BC008 | reverse complement strand
ATGGTTTCAACTTCAACCAGTCTGTAATCGACTCTAGCGGTCGTGTAATCAACACCTGGGCAGACATCATCAACCGTGCCAACTTGGGTATGGAAGTAATGCACGAGCGCAACGCTCACAACTTCCCCTTAGACTTGGCTGCAGGTGAGGTAGCTCCTGTAGCAGTAAGCGCTCCCGCAATCAACGGTTAATAAATTGAATAGTCAGTTAAGTAGATAATTACAGCGTAATTAATTACTTAATGTAGAAAATCACTCTCCAGTAATGGGGGGTGATTTTTTGCGTGCGTTTTTATCCTAAATTTGGCTATTGAAGAACAGCAAAAAAAGGTTATAAGCAAAGGATTTTTGCTTCAAAGACAATTTTCCGAATTTACACCCTAGTCATTCATAGTCTTAAAAGTTTACACATATTGAGAGAGTAGTTTTTTCTTGAGTTCTCAAACTCTGCTTTTGTTTCATTTTGCTCTTTCATAATTTTATGCGTCCACTTGCTGAAACTCTAGCTTCAGAATTTTTTGACACTATTATCGACCGTTATCCAATTAGTGTTACGGAAGATACTTTAGTGCTGGATGTCATTAAGTTGATGAACAAAGAAGGGAAAACAATAAATGATGTTTTAGTAGTTAGGGAACAGCAAGTAATTGGCTTATTTTCCGAGCAAGATGTAGTACGCCTGGTAAGTACGGGAGTTAATTTTGCCCACGCAAAAATTTCTGAGTTCATGAGAAATTCAGTGTTTACTCTCACAGAATCTCAAATAGAAGATTTTATTTTCCCACAAAGTTTATTCTTGCTGTTTGAACAATATCACTTAAGAATACTACCAATACTGGATAGGCAAGGTAATTTACTAGGAAATATTACATTAGAAAAAATTTACCAAGCATTACTAGCAAAAGATGATGGAGAAAAATATCGACAACAATACAAACTATTGAGTTTATTGGAGTCAGTCGTTACAAATAGTAAAGATGCTGTAGTCATAACAGAGGCTAATTCTCTCGATACTCCTTTTAATTCTTGTATAGTCTACGTTAATCAAGCTTTTACCGATATGAGTGGTTGGTCCTACTGGGAAATTTTGGGAAAAACACCATCCATTCTCCAAAGCGAATTAACAGATAATTCTGTCTATGAATTAATTTATACTACTATCCAAAGCGGTTTACGCGTTACAACTGAATTTATCAATCATCACAAAAATGGGAGTAAATATTGGGTTGAGGCGGATATTTTTCCGATCGTGGACCAAAATGGAGAAATTACACATTTTGTAAATATTCAAAGAGATATTACATCCCATAAACTAATTGAAGATAATCTCTGGTCAAGCGTACAACTATTTCAACAACTAGTAGAAAACATTCATCAAGTTTTATTTGTACGCGATGTCAAACAAGATAAAATTATTTATATTAATCCTGCATATGAAAAAATATTTGGACGCAAGCGCGATCATCTTTATGAAAATCCCGAGGAATTGATCGATGCAATTCATCCAGAAGATAGAGAGCGCTTAAGTGCAAAAATAACTACTAGTTTAGATGGGAATTATAACGAAGAATATCGAATAATTCGTCCTGATGGTGAGGTGCGCTGGATATGGACGCGCGCTTTTCCCCTCAAAAATAATGTAGGAGAAGTTTATCGTCTTACAGGTATTTCTGAAGATATTACTGAACGCAAGCAAGCACAAAACATTCTTCAAGAAACGAATGCAGATTTGGAAAGACGGGTATCTGAGCGCACCAAAATCTTAAAGCAAACGAATCATCAATTGATGGATGAGATACAAGAGCGACTGAAAATTGAAGAAGAACTACGTCAGTCTCAACAAATGTTACGCTTGGTGATGGATAATATCCCCCAAGGTATTTTTTGGAAAGATCGGGATTCGACATATCTTGGGTGCAATCGCAATTTTGCTTACAATGCGGGCTTTGATAATCCCCAATTGATAGTTGGGAAGACAGACTATGACTTGTGCTGGAGTAAAGAATATTCTGAATCCTCACGCGAATGGGATTTCAAGGTTATGGCGACTAATCAGCCACAATATCATATAATTGAAACTCAACATCAATTTGATGGTAAACAAGTTTGGGTTGAAACAAATAAGGTTCCGCTTCATGATGCTCAAGGTAATGTAGTTGGTATTCTTGGAACTGTAGAAGATATTACCGAACGCAAACAATCTGAAGAAACATTACTTGGCTTTCGTAAAGCAATTGAATGTGCTAGTGATGCAATCTGCATGACTGATTCTCAAGGTAATATTATTCACCTTAACCGCGCTTTCAAAGAATTATTTGAATACACCACCGAAGAACTAAATACTGCAGGGAACTTAGCTGCAATTTATGCTAGTCATTCTGATTACCGTAAAGTATCCGCCAAAATTCACATAGGTAAATCTTGGCGTGGTGCAGTGAAGATGCGAAGTAAAAGTGGTCGCATTCTTGATATTGAATTAAGAACTGATGCAATAAAAAATTTTACAGGGGAATCAATTGGAACAGTTAATATCAATACCGATATTACTCAACGTCTGCGAACTGAAACAGAATTAAGACTACGAGAACGAGCAATAGCAGCTAGTAACAATGGAGTTTTAATTAGTGATGCAACTATTCCTAATAATCCAATAATGTATGTCAATTCAGCATTTGAAAACATCACAGGTTATTCAATATCAGAAGCAATTGGACAAACTAGAGATTTCTATATTAATAATGATTTGGAAGTAAATAAATTATTTCCAGAAGAACAAATAAATAATTTTTGTAGCACTATTATTTGTAATTACCGTAAAGATAATAGTGAATATTGGAATGAATTAAGCATTTCCCCTGTATATAGTCACGATGGTATATTAACTAATTTTATTGTTGTCCAAACAGATATTACAGACTATAAAAAACTAGAACAACAATTAAGAGAGGCTTTAGAAAAAGAAAAGGAGCTAAACGAACTCAAATCCCGCTTTGTAAGTACAACATCTCATGAATTTCGTACACCATTAACAACTATTCTTTCATCTTCTGAACTATTAGAAAATTATGGTCATAAATGGAATAAAGAAAATAGATTTAAGTACTTAAGAAAAATTCAAACTGCAGTTAAGCATATGACTCATTTATTGGAGGATGTTTTAAATTTAGAGAAAGCAGAAGCGGGAAAATTACAGTGCAAACCAACATATTTTGAGTTAGTAAAATACTGTTTTTCTCTAGTTGAAGATTTACAGATAAATCAGCCTCACACAAAAATACTTTTTGACTGCGAGTATAAATCAATTGAAGTGTATATGGATGCAAATTTACTCAGACATATATTGAATAATTTATTGTCCAATGCAATTAAGTATTCTCCAGATATGCAGCCTATTAATTTTATGATAGCCATTCAGAATCACCAGGCTATTTTTACTATAAAAGACCAGGGTATAGGTATTCCTGAAGAATATTTACCACATTTATTCCAGTCATTTAATCGTGCAAGTAATGTAGATAATATTCAAGGTACAGGATTAGGATTGTCAATTGTCAAAAAATGTATCGATATTTGTCAAGGAGATATAAATGTAACAAGTGAAGTGGGTAATGGGAGTGTTTTTACCGTAAAACTACCGTTGAACATGGCCACAGATAGTTAATTATAATAATAGTTATATGTCGACTAAAGTTTTATTAATTGAAGATGAAATATCTGTACGCGAGAATATTTCAGACTTATTAGAAGCTGAAGGTTTTGAAACTATTACTGCTGCTAACGGTAAAGTTGGGATTGATTTAGCTATTTCCCAAATTCCTGATATTATTTTATGCGATCTAATGATGCCAGAAGTTGATGGCTATGGTGTGTTAGAAAGATTGCGTCAGGAAATTCTAACTGCGACAATTCCCTTTATTTTTCTTACAGCTAAATCTACTCGGACAGATGTTCGTAAAGGAATGGATTTGGGAGCCGATGATTATTTAACTAAACCATTTACTCGTGCAGAATTATTAAGTGCTATTAGTAGCCGTTTGGATAAACAAATTAAAATGAAAAATTATTTATCCAATAACTATTCTGATATCAGTAATTTTTCTCCAGAAATATTACTTATTAAATCTAGTTTGCGCCGTGCAATTGAAGCCGGACAGCGACATGAATTCCAGACTTATTATCAACCTATAGTCGATATAATCTCCGGTAAAATTATTGCTGCTGAAAGCTTAGTGAGATGGATTAGTCCAGAATTAGGAATGGTTTCTCCGGCAGAATTAATTCCTTTAGCTGAATCTACAGGTTTAATTATTCCCATTGGTGAATGGATATTAGAAAATGTATGCAAACAAGCAAAAATTTGGGATGAAGCCAACTTCTCCTCTTTGTTATTCTCTGTAAATGTGTCAAATTCTCAATTTACCCAAGCTAATTTTTCCGATAAAATATCGAGAATTCTTGCTGAATTTGATATCCCGGCAAATTGTCTGGAGTTAGAAATCACTGAAAATACAATTATGAGCGATTTTCATGCAGCAGTTTACACAATGGGAAAATTACAATCTTTAGGTGTCAAGATTGCTATTGATGATTTCGGCACAGGAAATTCTTCTTTAGTGTATCTCAAAGATTTCCCTATTGATACTTTAAAAATAGATCGCTATTTTATTCATAATATTGCTAATGAACCGGAAAAGTCGGCAATTACAAAGGGACTAATTCAAATAGCCCATAATTTAGATATTAAGGTAATCGCTAAAGGTGTAGAGACGGAGGCGGAATTAAATTTCTTACGTCAAAATAAATGTGATGCTATTCAAGGTTTTCTATTCAGTCCTGCAATAGCAGCTACTGAATTTGAAGATTTATTAATCAATCCCAAATATTTGCCCACTTAAGCAACAAATTTACTGTTCGCAATAAGTGTAGAGATGATGAAGAAAATTTTAGTTATAGAAGATGAAGAAAATCTACGACAAAATATTGCTGAATTACTAACTTTGGAAGATTTCAAAGTAGTAGTTGCAGAAAATGGTATGGCTGGCTTACAGGTCGCAGAGTCAGAAGTTCCCGATCTAGTTATTTGTGATGTCATGATGCCAGAATTAGATGGCTATGGAGTACTGGAAAAATTACGCCAAAATCCTCCATTATCAACCATACCTTTTATTTTTCTGACTGCAAAAGCTTCGAGTTCAGATTTTCGTCAGGGTATGGAGCTAGGTGCAGATGATTATTTAACTAAACCTTTTACTTGTAAAGAATTACTTAGAGCAGTTGCATCTAAATTCAAAAAGCAAATAGCAATTGATAAATATTCCCAAAAACAATTAGATGAGTTACGTAATAATATAGCGTTATCTTTACCCCATGAGATGCGCACTCCATTAAATGGAATCCTTGGCTTCTCTGAAATTTTGAGGCAAGAAGCTGAATTTCTTAGCGTTGAAGAAATTCAGGAAATGGCCCAAGGGATAAACCAGTCCGGTCAACGTTTATTCAAGTTAATTCAAAAATTTTTACTGTATACAGAATTAGAGATGATTTACAACGATCCGACACGGATTAAATCGTTGCAAAATAATCTCACTCAGTTCCCCAACTTAAGTTTAAATAAATTGATATTGGAGAAAGCAAAATATGAAAAAAGAAAAGTAGATTTACAATTAAATCCACCAGTGTCATGTGAGGTAAAAATTTGTTCAACTAGATTATTGGTCGTAATTGAAGAACTTCTTGATAATGCTTTCAAGTTTTCTCCTGCAGATCGAATTGTACGGGTCATTAGTGAGTTAAAAAACTCTACATTTAATTTGTCATTTATCGATTATGGGCGAGGAATGACAAGTGAACAAATCAGAAATTTAGGTGCTTATAAACAGTTCGAACGCCAAATATACGAACAGCAAGGAATGGGTTTAGGATTAATAATTGCCAAACGCATGACAGAGTTACATAACGGTAAATTTAAAATTTATAGTGAGCCTAATAAAGAAACTATTGTACAAGTTCAACTACCTTGTACAATTCATGCCGAAGATTACTAAAGTAGCGCCCCATCTAATGCTAGGATTCACTATATTAACTGGTATCGCACAACTTTAACCTAAATATAGTCAAATATAGACATTTATCATATTATTTTTGACTGAATAGTCAATGTTATATTTGACTATAAAATTTACAACTATTTATATCTTAGATATTAGCAAGTCAATAAATTATAAGTTATGGCATATACATAATAAGTTAAGCCTATAGATAGATAAAAACAGCACGAAATTAATTATCAGTAATTAATTTATTCCTTATAGTTGGCTATTTTTATCTACCTTATATTCCGTACTTTTGGCAGGAAAATGTTTATAATCAAGCAGGTTTATAATCAAGCAGGTAGAAAGTTAAAAGACTTCCATGATATTTTCTCGTGGTTGGCATAGTGCTAGCTCATTAGGAGCAAATATGCCATTTTCTGTAATAATCGCAGTTATCAACTCTGCCGGTGTAATATCAAAGGCAGGATTGTAATATTCTATGCCACCAGGTGTTAAGAGATTATCGCCAACTTGATAAATTTCCGCTGGGTGACGCTCCTCAATTGGAATTTGACTGCCTGCAATCAGGGAAAAATCAATTGTCGAAATAGGAGCAGCAACATAAAAAGGTACGTTATGTGCTCGGGCGACTAGTGCTAGATTGTATGTACCAATTTTATTGGCAGTATCGCCATTAGCTGCAATTCTATCGGCACCAACAACTACCAGATCGATCATGTTTTGCTGCATACAATGAGCAGCCATGCTATCTGTAATCACAGTGACAGGGATACCTTCCTGAGCGCATTCCCAAGCAGTAAGTTTTGCTCCTTGAAGACGAGGACGAGTTTCATCTGCATAAACGCGTGCTAAACGCCCTTCTTTCCAAGCCGAACGTACTACACCCAAAGCCGTACCATAACCAGCAGTGGCCAAGGCCCCTGCATTACAATGGGTGAGAATTGTCAATTTCTCTGGATAAGCCGGCAATATTTTTAAACCATTATCGCCGATCGCTAAACAAGTTTGTAAGTCTTCATTATTAATTGCTTGAGCAGTTTGTAGTAGAGTTTCCCTAATTTCTTCAACGGTACCCATAGTTTCGTATGCTGCTTTTAACATACGTGAAATTGCCCAAAATAAATTTACTGCCGTGGGACGAGTGGAGCGTAGCAAAGATGCAACACTTTCTAAGTGTTGCAAAAATTCTTGACGCTCGTTTGTCTCTATCTCTCTTGCCCCAAAATATATGCCGTATGCTGCGGCAATACCAATTGCTGGCGCACCCCTAACAATCATTGTTTTGATTGCTTGAGCCATATCTTCACTGCGGTTGATTTCGACAAAAGAATACTCATTAGGTAAACGAGTTTGGTCGATTAGTAAAACAGAGTCTTTTTGCCAAATGATTGGATAAACTGGGCTGTTCTGGGACATGATTAAGTTGAATAATTCCAGGAAATTAGGACAGGTAAAAGGTATTTATGTTGTCATTTGTCATTTGCTCTTTGTCTGTTTACCAATGACAATTGACTAATGACAAGTAACCAGCCCATGATTACTGGTTACTAATAGTCGTTTACTGATAACCACTGAGCAATAACTAATGACCTATTACCAGTGACAAATATCTATTGTCAAGAATAATGTTATCAATTTTTAATTCTTAACATTTACAATTTTTGGCACTTTTTAGGAAACAAATTTGGATATCAGAATTCCCAATATTTTGCCCATGTAAGGTGTATTTACAAAAATAAAAATATTTTTTAGAGGGTTAATTGAGGGTTGATTTTATTTGTTTCCTATGTCCTGTATTTCTTGAGGGTATAGCAAACTGACACTTATCACGCAGCAAGAGATTAAATTTTGATTTGCATAAATACGACAAGTTTCTTGTGCGTGGAAGTGTCTTTATATGGCAATTTTAATGTTTAATTTATGAAACAACTGCCGATACCTGTTGCCTAAAGAAAGCTTGTAAAATTCTTTCAGCAATTGCTGGGGTGGTTAAACCAAGTGTAGCTTTACTTTCATTAGGTTGAGCGTGATCTACCAATACATCTGGTATGCCAATCCGTTTAACGGGAACAAGAATATCGTTATCCAATAAAGCTTCAGCTAGCCCAGAACCAAAACCACCAATAACAGAACCTTCTTCAAGGGTGACAACACGACCGATTTTTTCTGCTAGTGGCAAAATTAATTCTGTGTCCAAAGGTTTAGCAAACCGGGCATTAATCACAGTGGCTTCGATACCATGTTCGCGGAGAATTTCTGCTACTTGTACGCCAGGGTGTACCATCGTACCATAGGCCACAATCAATAGGTCATCCCCGTTGCGGAGAATTTCTCCTTTACCAATTTCTATTGTTTCCCAACCTTCTTCCATCAGGGGAACTCCATAGCCATTACCGCGAGGGAAACGCATGGCAATTGGACCTGTTGTGTGGTTAACACCTGTGACTACCATTCGCTGCATTTCTGCTTCATCTTTTGGTGCCATTAGAACCATATTAGGAATACAGCGCAGGTAAGAAATATCATACATTCCTTGGTGAGTAGGACCATCAGCCCCAACAATTCCTGCCCGATCTAAGCAGAAAAATACTGGTAGGTTTTGAATGCAAACATCATGAATTATTTGGTCGTAGGCACGTTGAAGGAATGTAGAATAAATTGCTGCAACCGGACGCATACCCTCACAAGCGAGACCTGCAGCAAGAGTGACGGCGTGTTGTTCGGCAATGCCAACATCAATATATTGTTGTGGTAACTTGGCTTGGAGTTTATCTAAGCCTGTTCCCGTTGCCATTGCGGCAGTAATACCAATAATTTTTGGATTTTGCTCTGCTAACTTAACCAAAGTATGGGCAAAAACCTTGGAATATTTGGGAGGTTTTGGTTTGCTCGAGGGAATGGCTTTTCCTGTTGTCAAATTGAAAGGTGACTGTGCGTGGTAGCCGACCTTATCTTTTTCGGCGATTTCATAGCCTTTACCTTTGGTTGTGACAACATGTACTAAAACGGGACCATCAATTTCGTGTGCTTGTCCAAAGGTGGTAATTAGTTCTTCGAGATTATGTCCGTCAACTGGTCCCATATAAGTAAAGCCAAGTTCTTCAACCACAGCACCTACTTTAGGAACAGCCAATCGCTTCATTCCTTCCTTGATCCGACCTAGTTCTGGAGAAAGAGACTCCCCTACAAAAGGAATTTGCTTAAATTGTTCTTCAAAATTATCTGAAAGGAATTGCATGGGTGGCGATAACCGCATTTTGTTGAGATAGCGAGGAATCGCACCAACATTAGGTGAAATTGACATTTCGTTGTCATTGAGGATAACCAATAATTTAGTATTTGGTAAATGTCCGGCATGATTAATTGCTTCTAATGCCATACCGCCTGTTAGAGCGCCATCACCAATGACTGCAGCAACTTTAAATTTCTCACCTTTCATATCTCGAGCTAAAGCCATTCCTAAAGCTGCCGAGATGCTGGTAGAAGCGTGTCCTGCACCAAAATGGTCAAAGTTACTTTCACCGCGCTTAAGGTAACCTGCTATTCCGTCTTTTTGCCGTAAAGTACTGAATTTGTCATAACGACCAGTAATTAGTTTGTGGGGATAAGCTTGATGTCCCACATCCCAAATCACTTTATCTCGATCTAAATCCAATGTTTGGTAAAGTCCCAGAGTTAATTCAACTACACCCAACCCTGGACCGAGGTGCCCCCCTGACGCTGCAACAGTTTGAAGATGTTTGTCTCGAATCTGACGAGCAATTTGTTCTAACTGCCGAATTGATAATCCATGCAATTGGTTGGGATGAGTGATGTCACTAAGATGCATACTTTAAGGTTGTCCTCTCAAGGTCTAGTATTTTTGATTTTGCCACGCCTGGGTTCTTGATAGGGACAAGTTAAATTGCATTCTGAAAAAAAATAATGAAAGAAGGTGTTTTTTGAGGAAAAATCACAGAAATAAATGGGAAAAAGGCAGTTATTATACTACCTACTGGGTAGTGTGACAATCTAATATAAATTTTGCCTTTAACCCAAATTGCGTTACCTAAGAAATTTATATTGGTGCAATTGAAGTATTGTTGATAGGGGTAACTTCTGGCGTATATGGATTTCTTTGTTGTCTTTGTAAATATCTACTAAGTACATATGCCATATCACCCCTTGTCATGGGTTTGAGTGGAGAAAGATTTCCATCAGCTTTTTGATTAACAAATCCTCCTGTAACAGTTGTAGCTACAGCTTTTCTTGCCCATTGAGGAATTGATTGTTGGTCTGGAAATTGGGCTAGGATTTCATTTACTGTTGCTTCGGGGAACTGGAAAACACCATAGGATTGAGCAAAAATAGCTAGAGCTTCTGCTCTGGTAACTTTCTGGTTGGGGAAAAATAAGTTTCCTCGGTAGCCCTTCATTACTCCGGTTTTTAAAACTGTTTGGATATCTTGAAATGCCCAATGGGAGGAGGATACATCAGTAACATTGATGTTATCTTCAGTTGCCGCTTTTTGTTTATCGAGTAAAAAAGTTTTCACCATAATTGACGCTAACTCTGCCCGACCCATAAATCTTTCCGGATGAAAGTTACCATCAGGAAATTTATTCATTAAGTTTGCACTAACGACCTTCTGTATAGGGTCAAACGATGTTTGAGTCGTTGTTTGGTCCGGTGTTTTTTGTTCGGATGTTGTTTGAGCGTAGACTGGAATGGCTAGTAATTGTACTAATGCCAATAATGATAGAGCACTGGTTAAGTGACGCATGGTTTAAACCTAAATAAACAATCTGTTAAATAAACTATTTTGAGAAATTTAACTTCACATTTTATTAAGACATTTTAGGGAAGTTCATAGTTTCCTAAAGTTTTATTGTATTAAACACTGATTTTATTTAAGTATTGTTTAAGTATTGTGCTTTTACAGGGTAATTAAAGGCTGAAATATATGTGTTTTTTATAACTAGTAATGATTGCGTAATTTTAACGGCAATAATAAGATAATCATTAATAAATTTCTAGTTTCCCAATTTCTAGTTTCCCAAAGTCTGAGTACTGCTCAAGTCCAAATAATTGTTTTTTTCGAGGTCAGTTAAGCTCCAAATCTTTAGACTAGAGTTGCTGACAAATGTGTCAGTGAATGACGTCTGACTGCTAATGTGGATTTATGGTTATTGCTGATTGGTCATTAGTTACTATTTGCAAAACGAATAACCAAAAATAAATAACAAATAAGCAATTGAGGAGATTTGGAGATGACCGCAGCAGCAGATCCAGTAAAGTTAATGAAACAGGAAGTTGGTAGAGCAGCAGCCAACTTGATTCAATCCAATTCCATAGTTGGTTTAGGAACCGGTTCCACCACTGCGTACGCAATTCAATTTATTGGCGAACGCCTCAAGTCAGGGGAGATAAAAGATATTGTTGGTGTCCCCACATCTTTTCAAGCTGAGGTACTTTCCAAACAATATGGTATTCCTTTAACTACATTAGATGCGATTGACCATATTGATATTGCCATTGATGGTGCTGATGAAGTCGATCCCCAAAAAAATTTAATTAAAGGTGGTGGTGCAGCCCATACTCGGGAAAAAGTTGTGGATTACCTGGCAAATCAATTTATTGTAGTTATAGATTCAGGTAAACTAGTTGACAAACTTGGTTCAGTTTTTGCTGTACCGGTAGAAGTCATCCCAATGGCAGTCACTCCAGTGATGAATGCGATCGCAAAACTTGGTGGTAAGCCAGAACTACGCATGGGTGTGAAAAAAGCTGGTCCTGTTGTCACCGATCAAGGTAACCTAGTTGTAGATGTAAAATTTGACGATATTCCCGACCCTGTGAATTTAGAAAAAACTTTGAATAATATTCCTGGGGTTCTAGAAAACGGTATTTTTGTTAATTGTGCGGATAAGGTTCTAATTGGTGAAGTTAAAGATGGTAAACCTGTAGTCCAGGAAATGTAAAAGTTTTACTATACCATTTTAAATTTTTATACTCCTCTGCCTATAACATCAAGGTTTTGTGAAGGCACGAGGGTTCTTTGTTTTTTACAGGGAAATTATTAGTCAGACAAGCGATCAATAAGGGGTCTATTAGCAGACAAATGACTACTCACCACAATGATTTGAAGAAAATTGCCATTATTGGTTGTGGCTATGTGGGAACTGCTGCTTCGCGCTATTGGTGTAAAGAGCAAGGTCACTCATTAACAGTAACAACTACAAGAGAGGAACGGGTTAAAGAACTGCAGGAATTAGCTACTCGAGTGGTAGTTATGAAAGGTGCAGATAGTCAAGCAGTACGGTCGCTCCTACAAAATCAAGATACTATCATTTTAAGTATTGCTCCCATTAGCGATCGCCAGGTAGATGCAGAGGTATATCGAGAAACTTACATTCCCACGGTAAAAAACTTAGTATCAGCACTTCAGAACACACCAAGCGTAAAACAGGTAATTTACCTCAGTAGTTGCTCTGTATACGGTAATAAAAAAGGCGAGTGGATTGACGAGACTTCTCCCATTGATACTGACAGTGAATACAATCAGGTGTTATCTGAAGTAGAGCATACCTTGTTAAACTCAACTAGTGAAGATATCAAGGCTTGTATTCTCCGGTTGGGAGGAATTTATGGTCCCGAGCGCGAACTAACAAAACGTTTTAAACGAATTGCTGGTAAAACAATTCCTGGAAGTGGTAATACTTTTACTAGTTGGATTCACCTTGATGATATTGTTGCAGCTTTGGATTTTCTCTGTCAGAGAAGGTTGGGTGGTATCTATAATCTGGTAAATGATTTTAATATGACGATCCGTGAGTTATCCGATCTAGTATGCGATCGCGCAAATTTAGATAAAGTTATCTGGGATGATACAAAACCAAGCTATCGTTTCCTTAATGCTCGGGTAAGTAATCAGAAAATTAAAGCCTCAGGTTACAATTTGATTCATCCCAAGACAATTATTTAAGATAGATATTCGTTTGGATTTTTACTTTATTGAATCTTGGTTCAAAGATGCAGTTGCTCTAATCTCAACCCAGAAAAAGCACCATCCTTATCATATTGAGCACTTAGTTGTTGCATTTTAGAAGTTGTTATCAACCAATTCACCACAAGATTAAAGGAAGTACCAATACCTATTCGCTTTGGACAACTAATAGAAACTCCATCCGGTAAAAAGAAATTTTGGTGTCCTTCACAACCCCAATTTAGTTCAGTTTGTATTGGTTGAGAAACTTGTAAATCTGAGGTCATAGTTACAGAATATCCCTTCCACTCACCGTTGAGATTTCTCTCAGACAGTTGTTCTAGTTCTTCTGACCAATACTTACTAGGAAAACCTGTTGCATCTTCACGAATATTCGATGTTCGTAATAAAGCTCCTTCTTTATCGTAAACAATACCGACACTGTGTCTTAATTCCTTGTATCTAAAAAATAATTCAACAGCGAAATATGAATCAGTTTTTAACTGCTTTGCGATCCAACCAGAATGACCAGATTCCAAGCAAATAGTCCTCATAGAATCAGCTTGTGGGTGAAATATTCCATCAGCAGAACTATTTTCTGATTGATTGTAGTCCCAACTTTCTTCCTTAATATTGTCTTGAGCGTAAATATAACGATTTGTTTGGTGGATTTCAGTTTGCTCTGGGTTACTTTCAAATCTTCTTAGACTACGAAATGATTCTTTTACTTCTCCTTGGGGAGTATACCTTGTCCAAACGCCATGCCAATCCCGCAAATGGTTTGCAGTGAAATTTTTCCAGTTTTGGTCTTTTAATTGCATACAGTATGAATTCCATATAACTATTTATATGCTAATTAAATCATTCGTTTTTTATGCTTAGCTAAGGCAGCACCTACAGCAAAATTTTAAAAATCAGTCAACAGGGATTTATTGAAGCTATCCAATTAAAGTCCAAAAATAACCGTCAGGAGCAACAAACGAGAAACTCTTTTCGCCAAACTCGTTTTCATATACTGTTGTCATTTCTGTGGCTTTGCTACTACTTACAAGTTGATAATATTGCTGAATATCTTTTACTTTCATAGTGTACAAACAAACTCCCAGACAACCAGGACGCGAGTAATTAAACTTGTTTGGTAAGTCACCACATTCAAAACGCAAAACTTCCAAATTTCCCGAACGAATTTGAGGTTTATCTGCAGTCGAATAAGGAGGAGATGTAAAGTAATAATTCAGCATCCGTTCCCCATTTTCTGGTCCTTTTAGTTCTAGGATGCGGCTAGAAGCTTCGCCATATTCACTTTCAGAGTTATTTACAACACGACGCAAACCAAGGACTTGGTCATAAAAATCCAATTTTTCATGTTCGCAATCCACAACCAGTCCCACATGAACGAATTCAGAGCCTTTAAAGTGAGAGTCCGGGTTAACAATTCCCGAATTTGGGCGGTAATAATCATGGCGCTCAAACAGAACTTGTCGCGCAAAGGGCTGGATAAGAACCATTTCATGTACGCAAGGATTAGCTTGTAGAAACGGTTCAAATGGCTTGGGACGATTAATTAAATTTCTCTGGGGTGAAATATAATATACAGGTAAGCCAGCAGCGATCGCATCTTCTGTATGGTTGGCAATATTGAATACGTCTAAAGATAAACTAGTTCCCCAACGGCTACCTACTGCTTTTAAAGGGGTTAGTCCCAAACCTTCATTAACTGGTTTATCCCACACCATCAAGCGGAGTAAACTTCTATCCGTAACTTGATTATGAAGGCGGAGCGATCGCAAACTAGAATTAACACCATATAACCGATTAGCTTGGTTTGCACTAAGTTCGCCAGATTGTTCTATATCAAAGCCAAACTGTTCCCAATATCGGATGAGAAAAGATTCATCTTTTGCTGTTGCACCAATTGCGAGTTCGTATAAACCGCTAATGGGTGTTTCCATTGACTTACTCTTTTGAAGGGATTTTTACTTGATAATAGTATCATCCATACTTAAAAATTTAAGCTGTTTGAAAAATTGAAGATGCAAATCCAATGAATCTACAACTGCAAAATTGGAATAATTTCTGTCGATATCATGTAGGGGAATGGCGTGGTATTAATACTAGATACTCCTCAGGGGAAGAAGTAATTGATTCTTGGAATGTTGTTACTAACCTTAAAATTAGTCAAGATGGTAGTAAGATCAATCACGAGGACTACTTAATTTATGCTGACGGGAAGACAGAGTTAAAAACCTTTGGTCCTTATATTAAACCTATTACGAGTGCTTTATTTTTAGATAATAGTTTTTGCTGGGGAAGTAAAACATTAGAAACTAACTCTATATTTATTTTTGAAATTGGTTTGAGGTGTGAAAATAGAAGAGTACTTGCCTTTATTAAATATGGCAATGATGGCAGTTTAGAATATATTTCTATTAGTCCCCAATTACTTAGTACTAATGTCTCAGAACAAAGTAAAACATCAGTGTTGACTATAACTAAGGAAAATTGGCAAGGTAAGCTTAAAACCATAGAACCTGATTTGATGGTGTTAGAGCCGGTAGATATTTCCTGGATATCATTGAAAGATTTGAATCGAGATAATCTTACCCTAAACTTTCAGGACAATATTTCAGTTAGTTGTCCACAAAATATAAAAAAGGATATGGAATTTTGTATCGCCTTAGATTGGTTGGCAAACTCTGTTTTATTGCAACGTGGTATAGGTTATTATGACGTCTCTGGCTTTAAGCATTTCAACTTGCAAATATTCACTCCGATCTATTGAATATTTCGAGTGTTAACGTGGAAAATTCTCCCTTTAGATTGTACTTGAGAATCAGTTGTTGTAAATGGGAAGAGGTAATTAACCAGTTTGCAATAATAGTGAAATGATTGCCAATATTTACTTTTTTCGGACAGTTCAAAAAAATTCCATCTGGTAAAAAGAAAGTTTCATTTTCTTCACAGAACGAGCGTTGTTTAATAGGTACAGGGAGTGAAACTTTTAAATCAGATGTCATAGTCACTGAAATCCCTTGCCACTTACCACTAATATTTCTTTTGGGTAATAGTTCTAACTGCTTCGACCAGTACTTACTTGGGAAATTAAGAGAATCTTCACGAATACTAGTAATCCGGAGCAAACCACCACTTTCATCATAAACTGCTCCTACACTATGTCGGAGATTTTCATATCTGAAAAATAACTCCCCCGAATGAAAAAAATCTCCCAATTTTAACTGGTTTGTTACCCATGCCGCTGCACCTTGCTCGAAGTATAATGACCTCATCAAGGATGTTTTAGGATGAACTATTCCATCTGATAAATTCTTAGATTGCTTTGTTGATTGCCAATTTTTTTCTTCTATTCTGCCATCAGCGTAAGTGTAGCGATTAGTTTGATCGATTCCTGTTTGTTCTTGATTGAGTTTCAAGCTTCTAAGACTTTGAAATGACTCTATGACTTCTCCTTGGGCGGAATATCTTGTCCAAATGCCGTACCAATCTCTCAGGTGGTTAGCACAAAAATTTTGCCAGTTTTGCTCTTGTGGATCCCCAGAATTACTCAGCATAATGTTATTATTTTCAATTAGAAAGAATAAGCATTATTGGAAAAGCTCGACTGTTAAATTTTCAAAGTCACCAACTTTTCCAAAGTATAAAAAACAACTTGCAACTAGTTACTATTTTGTTCAAATCTTATTTAACCAATAGACAATATCCTCAGCTGTCTTTTGTTCAAAATTAGCAAAATTATGACCACAACCTTCATACCAAATGATATCTGTAACTGGCGATCGAACTGCTGCTTTTTTTAATTGATTTAAGCGATCGCGATCATTAAAAAAGTCTTTACTTCCACACAATAGTAAAATTGGAATATCAATCTCCGCAATTGTTTTCAAGTTAGCTGTATCAGCTTCAGGAGCCCACCAAGAAATCCATGAATTTGGACGGTGAGGAGAGAGCATCCATTCATAAGGTGGTTTCCCTACTAAACCGCGATCGCCGCGACCTTCTTCCCTTGCTTTTTTAGCTTCTAAGACCAAACAATTGTAAATCTCGCTACCAATATGAGCTTCTAACCACTCAGCAGCATCTCGTGTAGGAGCCATGTGAACCAAACCAATAACATTGGGGTGATGGCGTTGTGCTTGATAGCGCATAATGCTATTGCTACCCAAACTTTGTCCGCTTAAAACGATCCGAGTATATCCACGTTGACAAAGTAATTTCACAAAAGCGTCAATATCATCTATATCCATTGATGCTGTTGCTGTCATACTTCCACCATAACCACTTCTACGCATTTCAATCACTAATGCTGATATATCATTTTGGTTATAGACTTCAGCTAATTTTGTAAATAAAGGTTCTGTTATGGGAGTACCAGTTTTACCTCTAACATGAAGCACCACAGTTTGATTTTCTTGATTGCAATCCTTTTCCCAAAGAAATCCGACCAAACTGCTACCATCGCTTGTCTGAACCGTTACCATTTCACTCGGTTTGCTAACATCCGAGGTAACCAGTTGAAATCCCTCGACATTAGGTAATTCCAGTTCTGAAACCCACAAATCAATGATTTGTGCAAACTGTTTATTATCTTCTACATCTAAAACTTTGCTAGCAGAAATACTTGTTTCTATTTCTTCCAACTCCATTCCCCTTTTTTGAAGGATTAGAAACGGAATTTGAATATTTTTTAGGAAACCAGAGATTTTAGTATCTGCACTTCTACTCCACCAAGAAACCCAGGAATCAAAAGACTGATAAATGAGTAACTCCTTACCATTAGGACTATTAACGGTTAAATCAACCCATTTTTCTTCTTCAGAACCCTTTATTATTTCCCTTTCTGATTGTTGCTCTAAAGCCTTATATCTATCTTCACCTATGGTATTTTCAAGCCAATTTGCTAGATCTGGTAAAGGATAAATTAAAACAATACCTTTGATGCAAACGTCCTGAGTTTTACACTGATATCTGATACCAGTTAAAGCACCAATTTCTTCACCAATAATTATGATTTCACTACATCCATGGGAACTCAAATATTCTACACCACGCTTAATATCTTCAATATCATCATCTGGAATTGCTCTCATTTGACCTTCAACACCACGACGATGCATTCCCAAGCTCAAAAAAGTATATCCTTGATTTGCCAGGGCTGAACCAAGGAGATAAGCTTTTTGTGAATAGGGATAGCTATTCCAACTGTGCAAATAAATAATTGCTGGTTTTTGACTTCCTTGGGTTGGGCAAGTTGGTTGAAATAAAATTGAGCAAGGCAGACGTTTCGTATACTGCTTGCTCAGTTCATCTTTTGATAAGGACAACAAATAGGTTGGAAACATTTACCCAATAATTTTAATTGCTGCATATGTTCTGTTTCTTATCCTATTGTTTAATATCCACTAATGACTCTTGTCGACGCTCATCCACTTATTCAAATAGATTTATCTGCGACCTATTTTGCTTAGTTCGGTTTTTATAAACGTTTATATTTAATGAGTTTTATTATTAACATCTAAAAGCCAGATTTTTTCCAGCAAAGCAATTCGTTTGCGTCGAACAAAAACACGATACTTTTGATATCCCAGAGTACCAAGCAAAGCTAAAATTGGAATCAAGGCAATTAAAGAAACAATAGTTCGAGTGTCACTTACGACATGATATTGCCCTTCTGGTTGAACTTCTATCGCATTAGTTTTATTTTGATTTTGTGGTTGCGATCGCATTTTTCTGAAAGATCCTTTCTTAACAACTATTTTTAATTCATCATCGATTGGGTAAATTCCCGAACAGAGGGAAACTGAAAACCCCAAACCAAGTTATGCTTGAAGGTTATAAATTAAAAGTAGGATGTCACTACAATCACCAAGTTCATGCTGTACAGACGTTTTGGGCGCACAGAGCTAAAAATGCCAGTTTTTTCCTGTGGGGGAATGAGATATCAATTTAAGTGGCAGGATATACCGCAACAACAAGTACCTGCTGACAAGCAAGCTAACTTGGAAACAACTATCAAACGTTCTGTAGAATTGGGGATCAATCATATTGAAACAGCTCGTGGTTATGGTAGTTCGGAAATGCAATTAGGGCAGGTTTTACCAAAATTTCCCCGCGACCAAATAATTGTTCAAACCAAAGTTGGACCCAAAGCCGATCCCCAAGCATTCCAAGCAGATTTTGAAAAATCTCTGAAAAATCTCCAGTTAGATTATATCGATCTGTTGGGAATTCACGGCATTAATACTGCTGAACTATTGGATTACAGTATTCGTCCTGGTGGTTGTTTAGACGTAGTAAGAAAATTACAAGCACAAGGGAAAATTAGATTTGTTGGGTTTTCCACCCATGGCCCTACTGATATTATTATTCAAACTATTAATACTAACCAATTCGATTACGTTAACCTCCACTGGTACTATATTAATCAAGTTAACTGGCAAGCTATTGAAGCTGCAACTCGCCATGATATGGGGGTATTCATAATTAGTCCCTCCGATAAGGGCGGTAGGCTCTACGATCCACCCCAAAAGTTAGTTGATTTGTGTGCACCCCTATCTCCTATGGTATTTAATGACTTATTTTGTTTGAGTCACTCGCAAGTCCATACTCTTTCTCTGGGTGCATCTAAGCCAAGTGATTTTGATGAGCACCTGAAAACTTTAGATTTATTACATAAAGCTGACGAAATTCTACCGCCAATTTTAGCAAGGTGGGAGCAAGCAGCTATTTCTACTTTTGGCGAAAATTGGATTAAGACTTGGCGGGTTGGTTTACCAAAACACGAAAAAACTCCAGGAAATATTAATATTCGTACCGTTTTGTGGCTGCGAAATTTAGCTCTGGCTTACGATATGCATGAATATGCGAAAACACGTTACAACTTGTTGGGTAATGGGAGCCATTGGTTTCCCGGTAATAAAGCAGAGGGGGTGGAAAATTTAGATTTAAGGGAATGTTTGCGTAATAGTCCCCATGCAGAGCGAATCCCTGATTTACTTTGTGAAACACATAAGTTGTTGGAAGGTGCAAAAGTGAAGCGGTTATCGCAAAGTTAGTGGTTTGACGGGGAAATTATTCCCCAATCAGTCTTTTGCGATTGCTTTAAATTAAACAGATAATCGGTACATTTATTTTTGTGACGGCTTAAATTCTTTACTAGTACTTAAATCTTTCAAGCTCTAATTTTGCAGAATTTATCTACTGCTACAAAACTTAACTTCTCTGCAAATGATTTTATGTAATTGTTAAAAATTACACATCCAGAATATGATTTTTTTAATTCACAAAAAGAGTGAGAATTGATATTTGTTGATATAAATTAATATATGTGCAAAAAATACAAAATCAGCCAAATTATTGAATATTTACTTTGTAAGCCGATTCTAAGACAATAAGTATTGAATATTACTAAACATTTTTACAGGAAAAAGCTGTGAATCTCAATCGCCGCCATTTTCTCATTTTATTTGGTACCTGTGCAGCTAGTTATACTTTAAATGCTTGTGCATTTGCAGAGAATTCTCCAAAAACAGAAGCAGAAGAAGTCACTAAGGTTGCATCTAAACCAGAATCTGGTGTAATTAAATTACCTCCATTGCCTTACGCTTATGATGCATTGGAACCACACATAGATGCAGAAACTATGCGTTTCCATCACGACAAACACCATGCAGGTTACGTCAAAAATCTTAATGCAGCATTAAAGAAACATCCAGAATTAAAAGATAAAAGTATTGAAGATTTATTAAGCGATCTTGAAAGCGTACCTTCTGATATTCGTCGGACAGTACGTAATAATGGTGGCGGTCATGTAAACCACTCAATGTTTTGGGAAATTATGGGACCCAATGCTGGAGGTGAACCTACTGGCGCGATCGCAGAAGCCATTAAAAAGGAATTTGGTAGCTTTGAAAAGTTTCAAGGAGAATTTAACGAAGCTGGTAAAAGTCGCTTTGGTAGCGGTTGGGCTTGGTTAGTTTTGGGAGAAGATCAAAAACTGGAAGTGATGACCACAGCAAATCAAGATAGTCCTTTCTCTGAAGGGAAATATCCAATTATGGGTAATGATGTATGGGAACATGCTTATTACATCAAATATAGAAATCGTCGTGCTGAGTATTTAAAAGCTTGGTGGAATGTATTGAATTGGGATGAAATCAACAAACGATTTGCTAAAGCAGTTGCATAGACAAAGCAAGTTAGCTTTTTATGCTTAACACCAGAATGTAGAAAAATTGAACTAAAGGCATAAATAAGTAACAAAATATTAAGGGACTTTAAAGTTAAAAGAATATTGTTTATTAGGGCGCACATATGTGCGCCTCTACTGTTGATTTAAAATTAATTTCAGTTGATTTTAATTAGTAATTTTGAATTAGTAATAATTAATCAGATATTTGTGCTCGATTCATATACATAAAATTTGAGTTTATGAAGTTTATAATTATTTTCTAAATAGTAATAAATATTTACGTTCACTGGTCTGTTTATTCATATTTATAAACGCAAATACTGGGATAAAAGTAATATATTTATCTTTGATTTGCGTTGCGAGAATCACATGATAATTCTACTGAAAATATTTAATATTTAGCTTATAATTGGCTCCTGAAGCAATAGATATTGAAACAAATACAGCAATCAATTTAGAAAAAATGAATAATATTTCTATTACTTTTTTTAGTTTTAAATTTAATAACGAAAAGAACTAATAGAATAAATAGTTTATTCATAAACTATATGCGATCGCTGTAAATTAGTTTATAGGAAATACAATGAATTTAAATAGGCGTCATTTTCTTTTTTTATTGGGTGCTACTGCAGCTGGCTTAGCGGTAGAAAATTATGCTTTTGCTCAAACTCCTTTGGATCCTCAACTAATAAGTCAAGCAGACCCTCAACCAATCGGGACTGCAGTATTGCCTCCTTTACCCTATGATTACAACGCATTAGAGCCATACATAGATGAAGAAACCATGCGGTTTCATCATGACAAACATCATGCGGCTTATGTCAGAAATCTAAATGCTGCTTTAGATAAATATCCCAAATTAAAAACCAAAAGTATCGAAAGTTTATTGCGCAACCTTGATCGCATACCTTCTGACATTCGCACAACAGTACGTAATAATGGTGGCGGTCATGTAAACCACTCCATGTTTTGGGAAATTATGAAACCTAATGGTGGAGGCGAACCTACTGGCGCGATCGCAGAATCAATTAGTAATAGTTTTGGTAATTTTTCCACATTCAAGGAGAATTTTAACAAAGCTGGCGGCGGTAGATTTGGTAGCGGTTGGGTTATGCTTGTTCTTGATCGTCAAGATGACGATGATGACGATAAAAATAATCGCAAACTGAAAATAATAACCACACCCAATCAAGATACTCCACTAATGACAGGTGATTACCCAATTATGGGTAATGACGTCTGGGAACACGCTTATTATCTAAGTTATAGAAATCGTCGTGGCGAATATTTAGAGAAGTGGTGGAATGTTGTTAATTGGGATGAAATCAACAAACGATACGCCCAAGCTATTGCAGTAAATAATGATGACGACGATGACGATGATGATTAAGAACAATTAAGTGTGTAGACGGGTTAGAGTTCTAACATTTTTTAATAAAGGGATTGGGTTTAATTAACGGTTTTTTTTACCAGTTTGACTTATTTTTTTGAACTATTTTTTAACTAACATAAGCAATAGTTACACCTGTACCACCATCAGCTTGTTCTGCAGCTTCAAAACGACTAACTCGCCGATGTTGTTTTAAAAAGGTTTGTACCCCTTGACGCAATTTTCCAGTTCCATGTCCGTGAATAATCCAGATTGGTCCGGTAGCTTCTGAAATTGCTTTATCAAGAATAATTTCGGCATCAGCGACCCGTTTACCCCGTAAGTCAAAGGTATTGCGAGAAGTACGAATTTCTGGGGTGGGTTGGGAAGAATTCACAGACTTTTGTGCAGGAGAAGATTTTGAAGTTGATTTTGGAGGTGCTGATTTTGTTTTTGCTATTGGCTCGGCTTTTTCACCATCCAAAGATTCAACGTCTTCTAACTTGACGTTCATCTTCATAATCCCGAAGCGGACAGTCAACTCGCCATCTGCACCTGGTGCAGAAATTACTTCCGCAGTCTTCCCTAATTTGCTAATTCGAATGCGATCGCCCAGTTTCGGCAAAAATCCGGCTTTAGGTTTTTTTGGCTGCTTTTTGGGTGTATGCTTTTGAGCAATATCATTAATTGCGTTTGTCGCTTTTTGAGCGTCTTGGGCGGTGGACTTCCCTTGCTGTAAGCTACGGATGACTTTAGCAATCTCAGACTTTGCTTCATTAATTGCTTTTTGTACCGCTACCTCTTGGGAGATCCGTAAAGATTTTTCTCTTTCTTCTAAGTTGGCACTTTTTTCTGAAAGTTCTTTATACAAACGCTCAGTTTGCTTTAATAAATTTTGTGCTTGTGTGGCTTTAGTTTCCTGACGACGACGTTGCGCTTCTAATCCAGCAATTACCTGGTTAACTTCGTCAGTTTCTCCACCAACTTCAGATTTTGCTGCTTCGATGACTTCTGCTTTTAATCCTAGACGACTAGCGATCGCCAAAGCATTAGAACGTCCGGGGATACCCCACAATAAGCGATAGGTGGGAGAAAGGGTAGTGTCATTGAATTCTACCGAAGCATTTTCAAACCTTTCATCTTGGTATTTCAGTGCTTTCAGTTCGCCAAAGTGAGTTGTCGCCATTGTTAATTGAGCATTATTTGCCAAATAATGCAGTAAAGCAATTGCTAAACCACTACCTTCGACTGGATCGGTCCCCGCTCCAACTTCATCGAGGAGAACTAGGGATTGGGGATTGGCGACTGGGGATTGGGCAAATAATTCTTCTTCTCCTGTCTCCTGTCTCCTGTCTCCTGTCTCCTGTCTCCTGTCTCCTGTCTCCTGTTTCCTGTCTCCTGTTTCCTGTCTCCTGTCTCCTGTCTCCTGTCTCCTGTCTCCTGTCTCCTGTCTCCTGTCTCCTGTCTCCTGTCTCCTGTCTCCTGTCTCCTAAAGCTTCCAGTATTCGACTAATTCGGCGAATATGTCCAGAAAAAGTTGACAAGCTTTGCTCCAAGGACTGTTCGTCGCCAATATCTGCCAAAACTTGGTCAAACCATGGAATTTCCACTGGTTCGCGAGCTGGGACAAACAAACCCACTTTTGCCATTAATGCTGCTAATCCGAGGGTTTTGAGAGTAACAGTTTTACCGCCTGTATTAGGTCCAGTAATAGTGACTACACGAATTTGTGAATTAATCAACAAATCAACTGGTACTACCTCATGTCCCTGTTCGTGATGCTGCTGCCATACTAGTAGGGGATGGCGCAACTGCCGCAGAGTAATAGTTTCCTCTTCTTGACGCTGAATAAATCTTGGTGGGTTGGCTTTGAGCCACAAACTATAACGCGCCCTGGCTAAGGCTAAATCTAGAAAAGCAGCAATTACCAACAACTTTTCTAAATCAGGCGTAACTTCTGCCACTTGTTCCGTTAATTCCCTGCGAATTGCTTCTTCTTCTATTTTCTCTCTCTTAAGTAATTGTCGCAGTTGATTGCCCATTGACACGATAGAGTTTGGCTCTACGTACAGGGTCGCACCACTGGTTGAGGTGTCGTGAACAATCCCCGGGATAGCATCTTTTTGGGGAGCTTTAACCGGAATAACATAGCGATCGCCGCGTTGGGTAATTAACTGTTCCTGGAGGGCTCCTCCCTTAACTTGAATTATATTATTTAATTTCTGAGTAATTTGACTGCGTACTTGCTTGAGAGAAATACGAATATCCCCGAGTTTTTGGCTTGCACGATCTGCAACATTTCCCCGCTCATCAATACAACGGTGAATTTCTTGCTCTAATTCAGGGTAAGTACGCAAATCAGCAACTAATTCGTTGAGAACTTCTAAATCCGAATGACTGTCTATTACACGGCGTAAGCTTCTCATACCGAAAAGCGTTGTGGCGATCGCCAAAAGCTCTTCACCATTCAAAACTCCTTTTAAATTTGCCCTTTCCAAGGAATCACCAATATCTTTAACTCCTTCAAAGGACAATCCGCTATTCAAACGGCTATCAAGTTCGTAAATTTCTTTGGTTTGAGCTAGTAAATACTCACTTTCTTCTTGTTTGGTGGGTATGCTCAAATTTAGCGCAGCAGATAGTCCCAGCTTTGTCGTCGCAAAGGTAGACAAATGCTGGCATAGGCGGGACCAGTCTAGTAGTTCTAGTGTTTCAGATTGGATCAAGGTTCGAAAGTCTAATCTGAAGTTATGTTAACAATATTAGCGGTTTTTGGATTTATTTGTTATGCCTAACCCGGTTTTATTTTTCCAAGCATAACTACAAGTGTTTAACTCAAGGGTTTCGATACTCTGTCAATCTTCAAATTTTCGACAAAATTTGACTTTTGCTTTTCCGTAAAGAAGGTAAATGTTTTTATTGATACTATTTTTCATATAAGTGATCGATGGGTTAGAAACAACCAAATAAAAACAAATAAAAAACTAAACAACAGTTAGATAAATATTACTAATGATACCAAAATATAGATTCAATTGGCGATACTTATGAAACTTTTGATTTGTTGATTATTATGCTTTAGGGCTTTAAAAACTCTAAATAAACCAAAATATCGCTAAGCATTAGTTTGTATTGTTTGAAACTTGTTACCCAAATAAATCATCTTCTGGCAAATCATTGGCAGAAAAACGCTCATAACACCTCCACAATTTGATACCCTAGCTTAAACAGATTTGGGAAGATAGGAAAGCGTGGACATTCAAATAGGGCGGGGAAAAACGGCTCGCAGGGCTTACGGGATTGATGAAATTGCTTTAGTCCCAGGTAATAGAACCCTCGATCCGAGTTTGACTGATACTAAATGGCGCATTGGCAATATTGAAAGAGAAATTCCAATCATTGCTAGTGCGATGGATAGTGTGGTGGATGTATCAATGGCTGTACGTCTTTCACAGTTGGGAGCATTAGGCGTACTCAACTTGGAAGGAATTCAAACTCGTTATGCTGAACCAAAATCAATCTTAGAGCGCATAGCTTCAGTAGGCAAAGATGAATTTGTTTCTTTGATGCAGGAATTATATGCCGAACCAATTAAACCAGAACTGATCGAGTTGCGAATTTCAGAAATCAAGCAACAAGGTGGAATTGCCGCAGTCAGTTTAACACCAGCAGGTGCTAGTAAATTTGGCGATGCTGTGGCAAAGGCTCAAGCTGATATGGTCTTCGTCCAAGCCACAGTAGTTTCGACAGCTCACCTTTCGCCAGAGTCAGTTTTACCCCTGGACTTGGCAGAATTTTGTCAGAAGATGCCCATGCCGGTAGTGTTAGGTAACTGCGTGACTTATGATGTCAGCTTAAATTTGATGAAAGCAGGAGCTGCAGCCATATTAGTTGGAATCGGTCCTGGAGCGGCTTGTACATCTCGTGGTGTGCTGGGTGTGGGAATACCCCAAGCAACCGCTGTTGCAGACTGTGCTGCAGCAAGAGATGATTTCTATCAAGAAACAGGCTCATATGTACCTGTTATTGCCGATGGCGGACTCATTTCCGGCGGTGATATTTGTAAGTGCATAGCCTGTGGAGCAGATGGTGTCATGATTGGTTCGCCCTTTGCTCGAACAGCTCAAGCTCCAGGGAATGGTTATCACTGGGGAATGGCAACTCCTTCTCCGGTTTTACCTAGAGGTACGCGCATTCAAGTTGGTAACACCGGTACACTAGAGCAAATTCTGACCGGTCCTGCTGGACTAGATGATGGCACCCACAATCTTTTGGGAGCATTGAAAACTAGTATGAGTACCTTAGGAGCTAAAAATATTAAAGAAATGCAACAAGTTGAAGTTGTGATTGCTCCTTCTTTACTGACAGAAGGAAAACTATATCAAAAAGCTCAAAATTTAGGCATGGGTAAATAGATACTAATTCTAATTTCTTAAAAAAATTTTTCCACGTCGTTAAACTATGACTGGAAAAATCTCATATGTCGCCTACAATAGAGATAGCGGAGACGCATGTTTCCGTTCACTCCTCACACCACACTCCGCCCGAACTACTGTTCGGGCGGTTCCTTAATATAAACATCTAAATATAAATATTTAATATCAAAACAGGATAACCACATACTCAAAAAGTTGCAATAAAAAGATATTGAGAAAAAAAACCTTTGCAGATTTTTAATCAAAAGTTATAAATAAAATCTGAAACTCCATGCAAATGTATCTGCTCCACTCCGAAGCAGGGGTTTTTGCTATGGTAGAATTTCACCAAAATCAAACACATTTCTAAGGCAAAGGTTTGTAGCCATGTCAGCAGCCGCACAAGTTACCGATTCTACTTTTAAACAGGAAGTATTAGACAGCGATGTTCCTGTTCTCGTCGATTTTTGGGCTCCCTGGTGCGGTCCATGCCGGATGGTAGCCCCTGTAGTAGATGAAATATCTTCCCAGTATGAAGGTCAACTCAAAGTGGTGAAAGTCAATACAGACGAAAATCCTAATGTTGCTAGTCAATATGGTATTCGTAGCATTCCCACTTTGATGATTTTTAAAGGTGGACAAAAAGTTGATATGGTAGTCGGTGCCGTTCCGAAAACTACATTAGCTAACACTTTGGAAAAATATCTTTAATAAGCATTAAAAGCTTAAAACTCTTAAACTAAGAGTCATCTATCTACTTTCAACTGTGTTAATATTTGTAAAAATTAATTGAGAGGCTTATGGTTATGCCTCTCTACACAGCTTTTTTAATTTCAAATAGCTTTTTTCTGATTTTGTTTATAAATTTTCATCATGAAAATATTTACAGCCAAGTAATTGGGATTGATTGAAAGCATTGAAATATCCATCTCAAAGTGGGGCGGTCTGTTGATTTACCTAACTGGTTTTTGAGAGTTGATTTTGA
>NZ_LMTZ01000037.1 GCF_001456025.1 Mastigocoleus testarum BC008 | reverse complement strand
GACGCCCCATTGTTCGCTTTTGCTTCTTTTATTTCTTCATTCTTTATTCTACAGTTATATGCAACTTCACATAGAGTTGGTATAAGATAGAAAATGTAAAATGTATATCAAATTATTGCAACTAGTGTTTCAATATTGTTCTTTTTTGCTCGGAATGGGTAATGGGTAATTAATAATGGGTAATTGGTAATCGATAATTGTGAATGGGCGACAGTCATCGCATTTCATTTCCAGACACCAACTCCCAATTCCCATTACTCCTATGCTTGGGACTCCTTTACTAATTTTTTGAGATGCAAGTACGCTTCCTCTGGTGTAAAACAATCATTTGCTTTCTCTGCTGGAATACAAAACTGCCAAACATCAGGATAATAACGAATTGCAAAACTAGGAATTAATCCTAACTCCATCGCTTCCTTACCTAATTTTTCAGTTTCTTCTTCTAAATCGAGTTGGTTGTGAAAATTAGTTTCGCTCATAAAATCCCCTTCTATTTAAGATTTACCGTTGAATTTTGTATTTTTCTAGCCCTCAAATCCTGAAACTTTCAGGAAGAGGTTACTAAGATGCAGCTATGAGTATTATTAGTCAATATTTTATAGATGTCCATTCAGGTCAACATTTTATTTAAATCTTATTAGCAAACAGAATCTGACTATCAAGAGAATTCTAACGAATATCAGTGTTATAAATATTAAGGAAATAAAAATAAAAAAATGAGAAACAATTGCAGAGATCGAAATGCTTTCCGTAATTTAGTCGGCGTGAGTTGTAGATAAGCGAGTAATTTGCCCAGTGTACAAGTATTTGGAGGATATAGTGAATACTACAAATTTTCCTACTCTCAGAGAAGGTTCAAGAGGTGATGAAGTTATCAAGCTGCAAGAAGTTTTGAAACAACTGAATTTTTATTCTGGTGTGACTGATGGAATTTTTGGAGTCCAGACTAAAGATGCGGTTGTGAGATTTCAAAATGCTTATGGGCTTATTGCTGATGGAATCGTTGGTTCTAACACTTGGTCAAAACTAAATGAGGTAGCTGGAACTATGGAATGGCGAAGAATGACGGAAGCAGAAGAAGTAGATGAAATTAAGAGAATTATTAATAATCGTATGGGTGTAGCTGCACTCAATCTATTAGCACTGGAGAGTTTTCTTGGTCTTCAGTGTACAAGAAGCTTTTATTTTAATGAAAAATTTGGCGGTAACCAACGCCTAATGAGGGTTAAGTGCGACCCTCCAAGAGGAGCATCTAGCGCTGTTGCTTATGAGGAGATCCGAATTATCTTCAATCTCTTCGAAGGTTTTATTGAAACTTTTAATGTTGAAAGAGTTATAGAAGGAACAGAACCAAAATTTAAATTACCAGATTAATTTTGATTCGCTTGGGTCATTCTAATAAAGTTGTGCAAACAAAAGTAATTCCATTTTTGACTAAAAATCACAAATCTGATGCTGTGAAGATTTATTTTTCAACGCGGTAAAAATGATTGAGGAGTAATCGCTGGTCATTAGTCGTATAAATTTGACAAATGACCAGCGACAATTAAGCTAGTGCAGTGATAATTAGGGGTTAGTAGCAAGCGGTAAGAAACTCTTATTTACTAGCAGTTACAAAATTAGCAAATCTAAGTTCATTAATGCTGTTCCAGTTATAAATTTTTTCTCGAAAAGTTTTCCATTTTTCGTATACTCCTTTGAAACTAGGATCTTTATCCGCATTTTCATCCAATAATTCAAAGGAAGCTTTTTGAGCAGCTTGTAAAATATCTTGACTATAAGCAATTAACTTCGTTCCACCAGCAACTAATCTACTTAAAGCTTCACCATTACGGGCATCGTATTGAGCTAGCATACTCATGTTAGCCTCATAAGCTGCCGTTTTAAATACTTCCTGGTATTCTTTAGGTAATTTCTCCCACTCCTTAATGTTAACTAATACTTCTAATGTTGGACCTGGTTCCCACCAACCCGGATAATAGTAAAAGGGAGCAGCTTTTTGCAAGCCGAGTTTTTCGTCGTCGTAGGGACCAACCCATTCAGCAGCATCAATTGCACCTCTCTCCAAAGCTAAGAAGATTTCGCCTCCAGGTAATACTTGAGCATTCACTCCTAAACGATTCATTACCTGTCCGCCCAAACCTGGAATTCTCATAGTCAAACCTTTTAAGTCAGTTGCAGACTTAATTTCTTTTTTAAACCATCCACCCATCTGCGCTCCCGAATTACCTGCGGGAAAGTTAATGATATTAAATTGTTCGGCGTAAATCTTTTGCATGGTTTCTAGCCCACCACCGTGATAGAGCCAAGAATTCTGCTGTTGAGCGTTTAAACCAAAGGGTACGGAAGTAGCAAAAGCCAGAGCCGGACTTTTACCAATATAAAAATAACTTGCAGTGTGACCGCATTGTACCGTTCCTTTTTGTACCGAATCCAAGATTTGTAATGGTGGAACTAACTGACCCCCTGCAAAAATTTGGATATTAAAACGCCCGTTAGTCATTTCTTTGACGCGATCGGTAAGAACTTTAGCCCCATCAAAAATACCTACAGAACGAGGCCAACTTGTTACCATCCGCCAACGTACGCGCTGTCCTGCTTGCACGCTCACACCTGCACCCGTACCATTTCTGGGGCTGCAAGCGGCTACGGTTGTAGCAGCAGCTGCAGCGATAGCACCTTTACCCAATATTTCTCTGCGTTTCATGATTCCCTTGTTTTTTTAATGACAGCTATTTCAATTCAAAGTATTTTACGGCTCATTGGTGCTGAAATATGTAGTCTGTTTTCAGACAGGGAATCAAAACATTAAATTTGTTTAGATATTAAATTTGTTTAGATATTAAATTTGTGTAGATGCAACCTTAACAAATTATTCAAGTCCAAATTAAAATCTAAGTTCAAATTATTACTACAAAACTTCTTCTTTTTTACGCTTGAGTGCAGTAGCAGTTCCAATAGTTCCAAATAATAACCCTAAACCAGACGTGGGTTCGGGTATTTTACGCTTTTCTTTCCGTTGATATTTCAAGTAAGAAACAGCTCCACTACCAGGTAAAGAAATATCTAGTTTCTTAACTCTTTTACTAAAATCAAATTTATAGTCCCGCAGTGAATTATCTCCTTTGAGATCGTTCCCATTCCATTTTTCACTTAAAAGTGTGACATCTGGATCGTTTTTATCTGCTTGTTTATCAAATTGAAGTGTTTCTGTAGTACCGTCAAGGAATGTAAAAGAAAACTGTGGTACTCCTGGATCGTCGAAGTCGAGTAAACCAATATGGTCAAAGAAAACTCCTTGATTATCTGTGAAATCAAATGAAATTATACCTCCACCCGCTAAATCATCTGGGGCTCCGTTATTTTCTTGGATAATTAAGACTTTACCCTGTTCGGGAGTTTTGTACTTGATCCACTTATTACCTTTTTTATATTTACCTTTTCCTGTTGCTAAGTCTTCGTCACCGCCGGTACAAACGTTTGTAAATCCATTTTTTGAAACTCCACTTGCTGTGGGTTTACAATTACTATCATAGAGCCATAATTCTTTTTTGCTCGAATCCATCTCTAAACCATATTTAGACCAAAGTTTATCAAGTTTTGGACCGCCAGTTAATGGATTACTAGCAACACCTACTTGCTCGTCAAAGTCGATAGTCACATCAACATTTCGATACATGCTAGCTGCCCGAGCAGAACCAATATTTATTACATTCAGAGTTCCACAAAATAAAACTCCGGTAGCAATCATTGATAAACTTTTACTTATTTTCATTTCGTTTTTGATTAAGTTTGTTTTTGATTAAAAGTGCTGAAATTTTAAGCCCATTTATTTCCTCTTATTTACATTTATATTCGCTGTCAAATTGAAATAGTTAAAATCAAACTAAATAAACTGTCAATAATATCAACAAATTGTTTGAAGTTTGGATAAATATCTCTGGGCAAATACTGTTCACATTCTAAAATATCCACTCAGGACGCGCGGAAAAGCACCCGTCCAGGAAGTATTTCATCATTAATTTTGGCGTAAACCCGCAAGCAAGCTGATACTTCTCCAGGAATACCACCAGTTTCCAAACGCAAATCATCTTTTGAATAGGTATAAATGTCAGCGTAGGTTCCCCATAATGGGCGAATTTGAACCTGATTACCTGCTTCTCTAGCTTTTGCTACAACCATATCGAGCGTACGTCGGGCTTCTTGTTGAAGTTTTCCCCACCAGGAATAGCGTTCCACTGGTGGTAAGTAAACTAAAGAGTGAATGGCTTCATCTAAATCCAGTTTGGCGCGTAATGCAGTTATTGAATCGCGTTTATCGCTGCTAAGTTGGACTCTTTGAAATCGTTCTATAAGTGTTGCTATATACTTGGATTTTTCTGATTCGCTCTGTAAAGACCTAACACCAAATCGATCTACACTTTTGAGTGCGTGGTGCAAACACGGGTCTGTATCGATAAATTTGAGACAAATAGATACTAATTTACCTAAAAAAACATTTTCGACGTCAGAGTTAACTAGTTTGAGACGGGGGTCAAAATCGATTTGGTCTGATAATAATAATCCTTGGGCGTTAACGCTACCTGTTAAACCGGGGTAGAGATATTCTGTGCGGATAAATGGTAATTGCTTTAAATTCTGCTTATTTTCAATTACGCCGATTTCCCCTACTAATTTCAAGATTTTTTTTTGCCGGATGCTGGCGATTTTTTCTGGAACCCGCAACAATAAGTATTGGATTTCATCCCATAATTGAGCATCATTATCACTGCATATTTGATATTCGCCAATATAGTTTGAGATGTCGCGATCGCAAATTAAAGAATGGGCAATTTTTTCTAGTTTAAGTTTTTCTAGTTTAAGTTCTTCTAACTCAATTGTTTCTGGTTTAATTATTCCTGGTTGAATTTTTTCTGACTGAAGCTGGATTTCAGTATTTATTTGTGAAGATTTTTCTGGTTGTGCTGCTGGTATGGGTTCCAAGATATCTTCCCAAGGAGAATTATTTTCCATGGGAAGCGTAGGTGATATCTTACTGGGTGGTATATTACTCTTCAAAAGTACATCTATTTCCTTAAGTAGTTCCTCGCAACTTTCCCTTCCAGAGTCATTTGCAGATGTCTCCAGGGCTACGAGTAACTGAGTCCGGAGTCCGTGTAAACCCAAACGCAGCACCCAAGCTAAATCTGAGTCACTGGTTGCTAATAACTTACTAAGGTGTTTCATCGCGAATTGCTAATGGGTAATGGGTAATAGGTAATGGTGAGTAGTGAATGGTGAGTGGTGAATGGGTAACTGATAACTGATAACTGACTAATGTTCTCCAGAAAAGGGGTCGCGGGTGCTTTCGATGTCATTTGGCTGGAGTTCTAAAGTGTCTCTAAATACACATCCTTCTTCCTTGAGAGACTCAGCGTCTGTAGATGTCCAGTAAGGGACTTCAAAAGCATGGATGCGTAGGATTCCTTGATAGTTAAGGGAAACATAATAACGACAGGGGTATTCCGTAGTAATTTCTGGTTCTGGTAGTTCGCCAATTAGTTCCCATTTATTAGACTGGGGGTTACGAAACTGGAAGTAAAATGTATGTTTCCCACTAGCAGGAAAGGGGGGTAATTCTGCTATTAAACCGATACTTTGGGGTTCCATAGAACCCTCTTCATAGCGGAAAACTCGCAGTTCAGGGGTATAATCCTTGCTAGCTGCAAATAAGACTGTATGGGCGTCAGTTTTTAAGGCGCTAGCTGATTCAGCGACATTAACGGCGATATCACACACTATTTTGCTGTCATCGCCAATGATGACTGATTTGCCAGTAACTTTAGCAACATCAAGCCTCGGAGCATCGAGAGAAATTAAGTAATGGGGATTACCGCGACACAATAGTAAATCAATTTCTAGTTTTTGATTGATTTCAAATTGGACTTTAATGTAGTTTTTGAATTCTTCTTCGGACATCCCCAATTTTTTCATTAGGGCGTCGCCATTATAATAACCCCAAAGTTGCGGTTTAACGTTTTCAAAGTCTTGGCGTTTGATATTATTGGTTAATTGCATCCCTTGCCAATTAGACCGAAGTTTGGCAATTGAATCATTTGCTTGGAGTTGATAGAGTTCTTCTCCTGCTTGAAATATGGGATCGGAATTACCGCCAATTACTTCCCGCTTGAAGGAACAAGGAAGAAAATAAAATAGGTTTTTGACATCTATATAAAGTTGATTTGCACCTTTGCGTAGTAAATCTTTTGATTGTTGGGGAGAGAAGCTTAATTGACGGAGTTTTTCCGCAAAGCAAGCACCAGCAGAAGTTGCTAGTTTAGTGTATTCAGGTTCAAAGGTAACTCGTTCCTGGTTCCAAACAAAATAATCTGATTTACTGAAAACGCGGTAAAGTTCTTTTTCTACTAATTCCAAATTACAGGTTTTTCCAGATAAAATTAACCAGTCTACCTGTTCTTTATGGTTTTCTTGCCGATCTGATAAATTATCAGTAGTTGGAGAATTAGCTTGATGAGTTATTGTTTTACTACCCAAAGCATTTTCGATTAATCCTTGGGCGATACCCACAGCTTCTTGAACTACTGGTAAGACCGAGGCTGCAAATTGTTGTTGAGTAATGGTAACGTTGAGTCGATCAATTAATTTACCCGGTAATTGAACTTCGTTTTGTGCTAGCAATTCAGCAATTTTTTGTCCGTCAAGCACAAATACATTCACAGAGTCGCGATTCCGGTTCTTTTGACCCAATGTTAGTTTTGCAGTTTCTGCGTATTCCCAAAGAGTATAGAAAGTTTGTGCGCGTAGTGATGACTGTTTCCAACGAGTAGGTATTACCCTTTCCGCAGCAGTTAAAGCTTCCTTGTAAGCTTCGCTTTCTGGTACTTCCCGATCTATGCAAGCTAACAAACTTCCCGGTTGAAATTTTCCATTATCTAAAAAGCGATCGCTCAATTCTTCCGGCTGAACTTTGAGGACATCTTTTGCTAATCTCTCCTCTGATACAGCACTCAGTAAAGCATCTGCGATCGCAGCTTTTAATAGTAAAAATAATTTTAAAGTGATTAATTCCCCACCCAATTGCAAATGACCGGAAGAACCCAAAAGTTTCGGAGTCAATTTGTAATATCTTCCCCCATCACCCCTATCTTCACCGGGTTCAAAAGGATCTATTTCTTCCAGAGTTAAGCGAATTAAGGCTAAGTCTGTAGTTCCACCACCAATATCTAACACTAGAACATTTTGCCACCATTTATTACCATCGCTGCGACATCTAGTTTTAAATGATTCGATACCGACATTTAAATCACCACCAAATTCTCGCCATAGGAAAAATATTGCCGCCGAAACAGCTTCATCATAAGCCATTTGGACATCAGCTATATCTAATTGCTTTACTAACTGTTCAATTTCTCGACGTACAAAAGGAGAAGCAATGGTGGGATAAGTAACTACAGCCCGGTAAAACTTACCGGAAGAACACTTACCCGGATAACGCTGGCGATAATCTTCAGTTAACTCGATCAACTCAGCATAAGCAGCTTGGAGCATCTTGTTTACCGCAACGGAATCCTCTTGACCATTCAAAGAAACTTTAAAACTCCGCTCTTGACCAAAATAACGTTTCGGAGAATGTAAAAATCTACCATCAATTTCTTCTCCTTCTCGAATGGTAAATTCCCGATTATCCTTAGCTTGTTTACCCAAACGCACTTTTATTTGAAGTGAGTCATCATTTGGTAAAACAGGTTTGAGATCCACAACCTCCAGTTCGCTAGGAATTTCACTCAAACGCCGGTCTTTATCTAACTCTACGGGAATAAGACTTTGCCATTCTAAAGCCGGAACCCGAAAAACATCATGGTATATCTGGTTTAAACATTTGCTAGCAGAACGGCGAAACCAAGCCAAACGTTTACCTAAAGCAATTTCAATTTGGCGAATTGCTTCCAATAAAGTTGTGCTATTTGCAGCACTCAATAACTGAGTACCAACATTTTCATTATTGGGGTCAATGTCAGGAAACTGTTTGGTGAGTTCCCTCAAAAATTTTTGCCATTCCAAATTCCAAGTATCCGATCCCACACCTCGAACATCATCCACTGGACGACGATTTAACCAATCAATCAAACGTTCTCGTAACTTGACCTCTTGTTCGTAAGGTAAACCATCTGGAGTCACGATGGTTTTGGGATCGTAAAGAGTTACCGTAGAATTAGAAGTACCGAAATCAATTGCAAACCAACCAGGATAAGTAATTTCCAACTTATTATTTTCCTCCGGGAGAGATAGAGCAGGCTGAAGCAATGGTTGCTTAATACTTGTTGGAGTCGCAGATTCTCCATTCGTCCAAATATTGCATTCAGCAGTACAGTGTTTAGGTGCAGACATAATTGGATAACCCGTTCTGTCTGAATTGAAATACTCGATTGACACCTCCAAAGTGCAATCTACTCCCGATGGTAAAACATGACCCCAACGACATTCAGTTTGCTTTAACCGTTTGGGACTAGACAGTTGTAAAGGTTGAACAGAACTAAAATTAGCACTACCATAAGCAAACTGGATCAGCGCTGCGAGATCTGAGGGAAACCCACTCACAGAAATATTAATTCGGGAAATAAAAGGAAAATAAAATCCCTCTGTGGGAATAATTTCTATTACAGGTAAAACCAATAAGTTTGGGTTATCTTCCTTTGCACGTAATTGATAACGATTTAAAAGTTCTACTTTGATGGGCATTTTTTTGCTTGATGAAGGAGTCAGGAGTCAGGAGACAGGAGTTAGGAGACAGGAGTTAGGAGACAGGAGTTAGGAGACAGGAGTTAGGAGATATGAGAAGGGGGATTTGTAGTGAGAATGGTTTAGATATGAATAATTTGACTCAATGACATGGCTAACTAAAACTGGATATTGAGTCCGCTATTTTTATTTCTAAATTCTGACTCTTGAATCCTGAATTCTATGATTGTTTACTTTTCGTTACTTTTTGCAGTTTGATAAGTCTCAATTACTAATTCACAAGTGCGATTACGTTGTTGAATTTTACTAACATACGCATCTAGCAATTTGCTTACTTCTTCAAGCTGCAACATTAGTGTAAGAGTGTTACCATAATTTAAATCTGCTGCCAAAATTAAGTAATAGCGACATTCTTCTAAAGAACCCTGGGAAATGTTTAGAAATCTAGCTTTGTCAGCTAATGTTCTCTGTTTAAAACCTTCTGCTATATTTGCTGGTACAGAAACAGCTGCGCGTCTAATTTGTGATGTCAATCCGTAAGTTTCGGTTTTTGGAAAATCACCACTCAAACGATATACAGATAAAACAAATTCATGTGCTTTTTGCCAAACAATTAAGTCCTTAAAACTTTTTGCAGCTTGTTTCATATTTATATCTCGCTTTTTTATATCTCTCACTTTGGAGAACTTTTCGGTCTTAATAATTCATTTCTAACCCATTCCTAAAACTCCTTTCTTATCTTCCTCCTCCTGCTGTACTTACGCCCCACTTACATTAACGCTGTAAACGCGGTCTGTCCTATCTTCTGTCTCCTGTCTCCTGTCTCCTGACTCCTTCTTCTGGAAACGAAATCCTCGGTATTTGCGACAATGTTTCTAACCAAGGTGGTGTCGGTGCTGCTATACGTTGTTCTGCTGAAGCTATATATCTTAATAATGGTTCGTTTCTTGATTTGAGTAGTTGTTGCAAGCTATCTAAAATTTCTTTTAATGCTCTATAAAATGTAGATTTAACTTCTTTTGTTAGTTCGCTGACGTATTGAGTTAAATGCAATCCGGCGCTCGCTGTAATTTCGTTACGCAATCTTAAAACAGCTATTTGATGGTTAAAAGGTCTGGGGGGTACGGGATATTTTTTCTCGGGACTCCAATCAAAGATTTGACCTTGGATATGCTTATTATCTTGACGGGCTAGAGGAAATAAGTTTTCGGCGTCTATGGATCTATTTTTTCCATTTGAATTACCACCAAGTCCGCTATGTTGAATTACAAGGTTTTGCCATTTTCTCACCGGATCTATTGCTCGCATCAGGTTACGAAACAAGCGTACTTGATTTTTACCAAAGTTTTGCTGAATATGTTGCTCCATTTCCGGTACAACTATTTCAAAAATATTATTCTTGTCTTGTTCTACCTCGATCGCTAATTTGTGAAATAGGTCTTTCACTGCTTCAGTTGTATGTTCGTGGGCGAATATCTGCATTTCCTCCAAGCTCTGAACGAAAGCTGGATAAAAATCATCGCTCCGAGTGGGAAGAAAATCTTCTACTTCTTCATCACCAAAGAAACTTTCAGTGGATGTGAGGGAAATGGTACCATTTTTGGTACTGTCCAATAATAAAGTCCATTCACTCCAATCAAAAAAGATTTTGTGGGTTAATTCGTCTTTGACAACATCGCTTACTGTTACTCCGTAACGATTTTTCAAAATTGGTTGTTTATCTAGATCGTCTTGGAATTCCCTGTAGGTACTAACCAAGTTTTCGATGGCTTCCCGGAGTTCCAAAAAAGCTGGGTTTTCTACTACTGGGATATATGCGGGGATTTCTTCGAGAATATTGGCTAAGTTATCTTGTTCTTGACGGATAATTTGAGCTGAACGTTGGGTATCTGCGACAAGTTGCTTCATTCCATGTAAAGCGACGTGCTCTTTAAGCAAGGAACGTAACCTTCCGATCCCACCATCTTCTACATAATCACTCAACTGTTTTTTCAAAATGCTTGTAGGTGGAAGCATTTCACTTAATTGTTGCCATTTTTGTCGCCACTCTAACTCTTGGGGTTTATTGAGTATATCTAATTCGGGGAGAAATTCTGGCGAGCCAACCTGTATCAATCGGGAAATTTCCGCTAGTTCTTTCAATCCATAAATTTGGGAAAGTAGAACAATATTCTTTTTCTCTGTTGTTAAATTACTTGCACTTGCAATAATCAGTTGGAGAATTTTTAGGTCTTCTAATACTGTTTCTTCCGAAAGTAATAGTTCTTCTAATAACTCATCAATTAACCGTTCATCGCTAGAAGTTACGGGTAATTGATTGAACCGACCCACACCAACAATGATTCTATCCTTAAGGTCTTGTCCCTTATCTTTTTCTAGCATGCTACGAATTTTCGCCGCCGTTCCACCTCCGGGATATCTTCCATTCAGCAGTAGCAAAATAGTTTGCACCTCTGCTAATTCCCGTAAAGATAAAAAAGCATCTCTGACTCCAGAGTCAGCAGCACCCAAACCAGGGAAATCTAACAATACAAATTCATTCGCACCTTGTAAAGAAGATAAATCCCAAATTTCCTGAGATACCTGTACCGTGACATCAATTCTCCGAATCAAAGAAAAACTGTTATTTAAATCTTTACTTGATGGAGTTGTATAATTTTCCCAATCTTCTTGCACCTTAGGAAGGTCTTTAAATTCAAGTTCTAAAATGTTCATCGGCGGTTCGACTAACTTTAGTCCTTTCCTCGCCGTTTCATAATCTATTTGGTAAATTCTGCCACAAATTTGACTACCGTAAGCAGTGTAAGTCCGAATAAATACTACTAATTCCCGTAGTAGCGATCGCAATTCTAAACTTTGAGTTTCCTGCCAAACTTCCTCACACCATCGTAAAATTCCCTCGGTATCTACCGTATCGGTCGGTTGCAAATTTTGGAGAATATCAAGTTGATAAACACTTACATTTGAGGCTTTTGCTCGTTGTTCCGTTTCCTTAAGCATAAATCTCAAACATTCATTCACCCCCATATGGGAAAGATATTCCACCGTAAATTTACCAACTTTGGTAGTTTGCAAATTGGGTTGAGCTACCAGATGAATAGCAGTGACATTACCTGTAGTCGGAGTTTCACTTACGGGAAGTGCATCAGCATAACCAATTAAACTACCAATTAGTAAAGTTTTGCCGCTACTAAATTCTCCCATAATGCCGATTTTCACCGGAGAAGAAGCAAGTTCAACCGTTTTTTGAGCGTAGGAACGTAATCGCCCGACCGTTTCCTGAAAACTGTTAGGGAACCAAACTTCTTCTGGTGGTGGGTTTTGCGATAGTAACTCTAAGCTTTGTAGTATCGATTCTCCATAATCTTTGTAGCGGCTTAACTGTTCTACTGCTGTATCGCTTTTCATAGTTGCTCCCAAGTCATACAGGTTTTCCCTACCCAAATCTTGAACGCCTCAAATACACCTTGGTTTAAATACAATTTAGTGGGGGTGTTTTACAGAATGAATCTTAAACTTATCAATTTTAAACTTATTAATCTTAAACTTATAAACACGAATCTACCTCCCGTATCAGGATCATATATTTTTTCCATGGAAAAGGAACAGTGAACAGGGAACAGGGAACAGTGTTTTTAGATGTATTGGGAATGGATGAAAGATTAACAGTGGATATTGAGTTGTGGATATTGAGCAGTAGATTTTAAGAAATTGATGAAAGATTAGTAACGGATATTGGGTTACGGGTATGAGTAATGGATATTGAGCAACGGATAAAATCCGGATGTATCCGTTGCTAAATTTGTCATTCATTACCGGTGTAGTCAAAATCAAATATTATCTCTATAGTAAGCAATTAGCTAGACTCGATCTAATACCCGCTTTAGGATTAGCAATGACAACCAAACTGAAAAAGTTCTGGAAGTTTTTCAGAAATGATATTGGGGAGCTTGCAAAGAAACCAAGTAGCGCCACAGAAACAGGTGCAGAGGTTTCTAAAACCAGTTTGGAATTAGCGATTGCTTTAGGTTTGTTGGGTTCTTCTTTTGCACCTGCTGCTGTCGCTGTTGCAGGACTTTCCTTTGTGGGACTTGCGAGTAAAGGAATAAAATTTTATCAAGACCGGACTAAAGATAAACTGACTTTAGAAGAATGTGTTGCAATCGCATCGCGACTAGCTTATGTAGAAAGTTTTGAAAGAATTCTCTGCAAGATTAAAGATAGCAATCAAAATCTTTTCACAAAAATTGTATTAACAAAAATTGAGAAAATACAGGCTTTAGAGGAACTAGGGGAACTAACAGAAAATTTTCAATTCGATCCAGAAGAAGCAAGAATTGCTATTACTTGTTTTAGAGAAACGAAATTAGCCCATGATTTAAACAGACATCTCTCATTTTCTCTCAGACAAGCAGGACTAACTCCAATAGAAGCTGACATTTTAACCCAAAGGATAGCTTGGAGTACTCAGAGATATATGAATCAAGCTTTAGCTGAAGCTAATTTAGAGATTTTCCATGGTATGTCCGAACGTTTGCTTCAAGAATTAGAAAAATATCAGAGTATTGATGATTACCTAGAATATGAGATTTCAAAGCAACCGCAAGAAAAAGTTTTTGCAGAAGATTTTACTTTTCAAGATATTTACGTACCCCTTAAAGCGCAACCATTAAACAGTAATGGTGAAGAAGATAAACAACAAAAACCTGTTAATTTAGAATTTTGGGCAAATAATTTACTTCAAAATCCCCAAAAAGCTAACCAAGTAATTTTTATCCAAGGTGACCCAGGACGTGGTAAAAGTGTATTTTGTCGCATGTTTGCCAATTGGGTAAGACAGAATTTATACCCAGTGTGGACACCTGTTTTAGTTTGCTTACGGGATATTGAGGCTTTTGAAAAACAATTTGAGAATACACTCAGAGCAGTAGTCGATCGAGATTTTGCTAACAGCGATCGCGGTTGGTTGACAGATAAAAATATCCGTTACTTGTTCTTGCTCGATGGCTTTGATGAATTATTAATGGAAGGTCGAACCAGCGGTGGTTTAGAAAAATTTCTCAAACAAGTAGGTGTATTTCAGGAAAGCTGTCAAAGAAACCCAGAAAAAGGTCATCGAGTTTTAATTACTGGACGTACTTTAGCACTGCAAAGTATTGAAAGAAATATGCCAGCTAATCTGGAACGAGTGAAAATATTACCAATGGATGAAGATATCCAAGAACAATGGTTTCAAAAATGGTCTGTACAAGTTGGAGATGATAAAGCAACAGCGTTTGAACAGTTTTTAGCTAATCAAAAGTGTCCCACAAGAGTTCGTGAACTAGCACAAGAGCCATTATTACTTTACTTATTGGCTGCAATGCATCGCGATGGCGAATTAACAGAAGAAATGTTTGCTATTTCTAAAGACACAACATATTCTGTTTCTACAAGTAAAATTTTAATTTACCAAAAATCTTTAGATTGGGTACTAACAAAACAACGTCCGGAAATTTTACAGCGAGAAATAACAGAACAAGATACAGAAGATTTACGATATATTCTCACGGAAGCTGGTTTATGTGTGGTACAGTCCGGTGATGAATGTGCTGCAATGTCGATGATTGAAAAACGTCTTAAGGGAGATGAAACAGCAAAGAATTTCCTTGAGGAAGCCAGAAGACATATAGGTGATAATCCCCTGAGAAATGCTTTAGCTGCTTTCTACTTGCAACCGGTAAGACAAACAGGTTCAGTGGAATTTGCTCATAAAAGTTTTAGTGAATTTTTGTTTTCCGAGCGCCTTAAAGAAAATATTGAAAGCTGGACAGACCCAAAAGCAAATAAAAAGGGAAGAGGTTTTAATATTCCACAAGAACAAATGGACTGGGAAATCTATGATTTGTTGGGTTATGGGGGACTGACGCCAGAAATTGTCGAATATTTGATGGGTTTGGTAACAGCAAGTGAGCATTTTCGACCTGTAGAACTCTTCAGACGTTTGGAAGATTTTTATCAACGCTGGTGTGATGGGGAATTTATTGATGATTATGCAGAAACATTACCCCAGAAAAAATCACGACAACTACATGAGGAAAATATTGAACTGGGACAGCGACAGGTAGATATTTATGCCGGTTTAAATGTGATGATTTTGCTCTTGGAGTTACATCGGTATGCACAAGAACAAAATGATTTAAAAGAACAGATAATATTTTATCCTTCTGGTCAAGCAAAAAATAATTGGACATTTAAGTTACGCCGTATTATTAACTACAGTGATGCAATCAGATTTAGAACTTTTAATAGTGTAGTTGGGCAATATCTCAGTTATGCAGACCTTAGGTTTGTGTATCTCAGTAGTGTAGATCTCAGAGGTGTATACCTTAGTGGTGCCGACCTCAGTAGTGCAAATCTCAGACGTGCATACCTCAGCAGTGCAGACCTTACGAATATAGACCTTAGTAATTCAGATCTCAGCGGAGCAAATCTCGTCGGTGCAAATCTCGTCGGTGCAAATCTCATTGGTGCAAATCTCGTCGGTGCAAATCTCATTGGTGCAAATCTCAGTTGTGCAAATCTCGTTGGTGCAAAACTCAACAGCGTAGACCTAAGTCGTGCAAACCTTATGGATGCGGACCTTAGCAGCGCTAATCTTAGTAGTGCTAACCTTATTCGAACAAACTTCAGTCGTGCAAACCTGAGTATTGCCAATCTCATCAGTGTAAACCTTAATAGTGCAAACCTCAGTAGCGCAAATCTTGTAAGTGCAAACCTCAGTCGTGCAAATCTCAGTAGCGCAAACCTTAGCAGCGCAAACCTTAGTCGTGCAAAGCTAATCAACACAAATCTCATTAGCACAGACTTCAGCGATGCAGACCTAAGTGGCGCAGACCTCAGCCGCGCATACCTCAGCCGCGCATACCTCAGCCGCGCATACCTAAGTGATGAATTATTTGGAGACATACATTGGGATGAAAACACGAACTGGGAAGGTGTGCGTGGCTTGGAAACTACAAAAAATCTACCAGAAGCCTTAAAACAGAAATTGGGTCTGGATATCCTCCTAAAGGAAGATGAAAATTAGAAATTATTTAATTATGGGAATTTTAGAGCTATTTTTACCATTAGCACTCCCTAAGATGTTACTATATTATCCTCCATTATATTTAGTAAATATTACGAGCAAAAAAAGGTACAAAAAGACTAGCAGCAATTACCACTAAAAAGTAAAAAATTATTCATATTTTTACTCTAATCAACAGTGGATATTTAAATGTGATCGCAATTTAAAATTAGTAAGTAACAATTAGTAATAAGCCCAAAAAATTGGCATATAGTCAAACATCACATGAAATATATGTTTGATTATTTTTACTATATTTACTTGCCAAAATATCGGGCGAATTATGTAATCGTATTGATACTTACGCTCACTAGAAAATATTTACTTAGTCAAATAATAATCATGAATTTTGAGAAATATAGAACGCGATATCTATAACTCCAAAATTCATTATTAGTCTTGCGAATCCTTTACAGGGCAAACTTTTAGCCTTTTATTAACTGTGGATATTACTTAGCCAAAGCATATAAGTTTACTGATAAAAGTTCATCAAATAAAAGCTAAGTTCAATTAGTAATAAATTTAAGTTTTTAGTTAAGTACTTTAATTGACTCTACCAAAAGAATTAGCCAAAAAAAGTTCCCTAGAAACAGTAAAGTTTTTATTATGGAAACGATTGAAGCATTAAATAGTTACTTATGGTATTAAAATGCAAAATGACTATAATAAAAAACATGGTTGTTCATATAATTTAAAAGTTAAAAATCTGGTTTTGAATTATATGTTCATTCCTCACAAAACTAATCTCAATTATGTTTTTGTATGAGTTATTTTTTCAAGATTCATAAATATAACTCACAAAAAACATAACTAATTAGTAATTGGCTGAGGTTTATTTTGAGCAAATTGACCAAAAATGCTACTATTTAGGGTTTTTTGCTCAATTTTACTTGTAATTACAACAAATGACAGGTTTTCAGACAATGGATAGTGTTAAATATGAACCCTCTCGAGTAAACATGGATGTTTTTGACTTAGCCAAGTTATATAAAGGTTCGAAGTCGAAAGCTACAAAAATGAATGATTCTTTAAAAGCAGGATTAGAGGAAGGAGAAATAGCTGAAGTTCTGGGAAAATTAGATGTTATTGAGTCTGCTGCGACTGGTATCGTTGGAGCCGGTATATCTTTTGCCATCTATAAAGCTCTAAAGGAATTTCTGCACCTTGAAGGGGCACGACGCCGAGGCGAACTAACCAATAGTGAAGTTATAGAACGAGTGAGTGATATTGCTTGGAAAGCAGGTAAACAGGGTGTGGCTGTCGGTGCTATTTTGACATTAGTTGTCATGATTTTTGGTAGCTCTATTCTTATACCTCTAAGTATTATTTCTCCTTTTGTCGGTATTCAAATGGCAGGAAGTTTATGGCGATCTTTTTGGGATGGTCTTGATGATTCGCAAAAAGAGGAATTGAAAAATTCGGCGAATCAACTTGGAGGTAAGATTAAAAACTTTTTTGTAGAACTGGACAAAACCGAACAAGATCCCTTCAAATCCTTATAGTATTATCTAATCAGAATTTGTATAAAATAATTTCACCCTAAATTATTTGGGTTCTAATCAATAATTTATGCAGAGATGTAGCATTGCTATATCTCTGCAAATTTAAATTTCCAATAAATAAGCGGTCGAATTTAATTAATTAAGCATTTAACAAAGTCAAAATAAGCTTGAATATATCTTCTTAGGTGTATGGAAATAGTATTTATATTAGGACTTACGCACTCATTAACTTAGCATTTACCAAAGCTTATACTAAGTTCAATACCCCTCTATTAAAATATTTTTGACACTTCTCGCACTTTTCACACTCCTTTTCTCATTTTTAAAAGAGGATAATTAACGAATTTAGTATTACTACAGTATTGGGAGTCTCTTTGAAACCAGTTATTTATAGCTTGAGATTCCTGTTCTCTCGTGACAATCATTTACTAACCCCACACAGATCGCGTTGCTGTAAATAGCTTAATTAAATTATTTGTGCGTAAATCCCGAACAGAAAAGAATTTAACTTATGCTAGCTATCACTTATAAGTGCTTTTACTAAAGTGCATAGAAAGCGATACCTCCTTTATAATCTTTATCTAAAGTCCATCCTGCTCCAACATTAGGATCCTTAGAATAAAAGTGTCTAAAACCTCCAATATCCTCTTGCTTGAAATAGTACTGATAAACAGGTGTTGCACTTAGGGTTGGTTCTGCACATGCATAAAAGGCAATACCACCGTTATAATTTTTGTCTAAAGTCCAACCAGCTTCGACATTAGGATCTGTGGAGTAAAAGTATCTAATTCCTCCATAAGGTTGTTCTACATAATATTGATAAACCGGAACACTACCTTTTTGTTTATCTTTGAAAGCTTTGAAAGCTACGCCATCATTACAATCTTTATCTAAAGTCCAACCAGCCTCGACATTAGGGTCTACGGAGTAAAAATATCTAATTCCTCCATAAGGTTGCTCGGCATAATATTGATAAACAGGAACTACTTTGGACATAATCTTATCCTTATAAACTATAGATTTGTTACTAGAATTGGTTAGTTATTTTGCTCGAATGAGCTTGTGTAAAATGACTACATAAGGCTATTTACATTTTTCGGAATAATATAATATTGAAAGCCTAGGTAAAAAATACCCTTAGAGGAACTAAATAACTAACATTTATGAATTTATCTACCCAAGACAACCCCTTAATTGGGACTTGGAAACTAAGTTCCGTTACAGCAATACTTCCTGATGGAAAAATTGAACCCGAAGCTTTTGGAGCAAATCCCACTGGCTACATTACCTACACTCCAGAGGGTAAAATGATGGTGATATTTTCTCGAGGCGATCGCCCACCCTTAAGTGGAAATGCGCGTTCAACCCTTAGTAAGGCGATACATTCAGTACCAATAGAGGAACGTGCCCAAGCTTTCACCACTTTTAATGCATACGCAGGAAGATATACTATAAATGAAAATACTGTAACCCATCATGTAGAAGTCGCATCAATGCCAAATCGAATTGGTCAAAATTTAACCAGAGTTTTTACCTTAGATGGAAATCGAATCAAATTAAAAACACCACCGAGCAAAAGCGATGATGTTCCAAAAATATTTGAACTAATTTGGGAACGCGTTGAAATAGAATAACAACGAATAAAAACAGTAAATATTTAACTCTTAACGGACACCGCGATTTTGCTTTTGTTCCCGTTTGAACATTGTAAGTAATTTCTCACACCTTGTTTTAAATTTACCTGCAGCCCGATAGCTTTTGCGCACAACATCTAAAACACCGTAGGGAACCTTTAGTCGCAATGGAGAGATCAAAGGACGATAAAGCAAATAATATGCCTTTTTCAGGTTTTCCCATTTTGAGCATTCTTCCTCATCGAGGAAGTCAGAAATATCTACAACCAAGCCTCTACCCTCGTGCATCATTACGTTGCGACCGTGAATATCATGGGGAAAAAGACCGCGATCGCGTGCATAATCCAGAGCTTTATCGATATCTTGGATCACCTTTCGGGGAATCGGTATACCGAGATTCATACAATCATATAAAGTTGTTCCATACAACCGTCTCAAGACTAAAAATCCATCTTTAGCGTAGAAACAGTCAGAAAACGCAGGATGGGAACCCAAGCGTTGGTAGACTTCTACTTCTTCCTCAAACCCCGGACGTCCTGGTGCATAAATCTTCACCACAAGATTTGGATAATTGGGGTGATAAAAAACAGCAGCATAATTACCTGCACCCACAAGGTTCCAAGGATTGGGAATATAACTGACCTGTATTGGATCGTGTGGGTTGACGCTCTTTATCCTTAGCTTGGGTAGTAATTCAAACTGGATACTCCCCACAAGTTGGTTTATGTGCAATTTATCCATAAGGGACAAATATATTACCTGTGGCAAAACGAAAAGAACAGATTAACCCACTCAAGTTAACTTAAAAATTCATTAACTTAACAATTTTAAATTTGATGAGATGGGATAGTTTAAAATTATGTAGCCTGATATACAAATATCATTCTAACAGAAAATAATCTAATGGCACATATGATAAATGGGGCAGCAAGAGCGATTAAAGAGACATCTTATTAATTACAATACCTTTAATTGTAGTATTCTTACTTAATACTTAATCTCTCCATAAAGCAATACCACCTAATAAACCATATACATTGGGAATAATCTTCACGTTCGGCGCTAAATCTATTTGTACTTTTCTAGCTTCGCCACCACCAATGTATAGGTAATCATAATTAAATACATTTTGTAATAGCTTAATTGCTTTTTTCAATCGCCGATTCCATTTTTTTTGGCCAATTTTTTTTAACGCGACCCGTCCTAACTGTTCTTCATAGGTTTCTCCTTTGCGAAATTTATGGTGTCCTAGTTCTAAATTTGGGATCAATTTACCATTAACAAATAAAGCAGAACCAAAACCAGTTCCTAAGGTAAGAACTAATTCTACACCTTTACCGGAAATTGCGCTCAACCCCTGCATATCTGCATCGTTAATGACTCGTACCGGTTTTTGTAATTTATTGGATAGTGTTGCTTCTAAGTTGAATCCTAACCATTCCGGGTGTAAGTTGACTGCTGTTTCTACTACGCCATAACGAATAACGCCAGGGAAACCAACAGAAACTCTTTGAAAATTACCTTGGGAAGATGCTAAACGTACAATGGTATTGATGATGGGTTCGGGTGTCGCTGGTCGGGGAGTATCTAATCGTATCCTTTGAGTTAAAGGCATTCCTTTGACATCTAGTACTATTACTTTGATCCCACTACCACCAATATCAACAGTCAAAGTACGAATATTACCGTTCTGTTCCATGAATTTAACTTTATTGCTATTAGGATATAGATAACAGTTTTAAAGTCTTTTTTCCTCAAATAATTTATAATTTTTCATTTATAGCAGATTGTAATTAAGTGATATACAGGATAAATTCCGAAACTTTAAGCCAAAAAATTATTTGATATTTTTACTTCACCAGAGTGACGAAAGCGTCTGAGGAAGGCTATCGCTTCCTTATGAATGTAAAGAAACATTTCTGTTTCTTAGGAGAGGGATAGTTTGGATATTTATAGATATTTGAGATCGCTTCTACTCAGTAAAAAGCGAGAGAGATGTTTATTTGCAGCACCTTCAACACAAGTTAAATTTTGCGAAAATAACCTAATTACGAAATTTATCTTAAGTGTTATGCCGGACATCATATTAATTCCTCCAAGGCAGGTAAAATCTTTATATGAAAATTAATTGGTCTGACGAAAGTGGTATTAAAGGTAATTTTTTACTTCTTCCCACTCCTACAAATAACTTTTAGGTACAAAATCCCATTCAACCTGGTTGCGACACATAAAGTCGATTCGGGTAATTAGCCTGAGAATCATTTATCACTCAATTTCATTAGCCTCATTACTGATTATGCATGGTTTTATACCCCCTAAACGTTTTTTCCCTTATCTTTCCTGGATTGATATCGAAACAATGCCTGATAAGGAAAATGTAGTGATAATTCAGCCTGTAGGAGCAATAGAACAACATGGACCCCACCTACCATTGATTGTTGATGCGGCAATTGGGGCAGGAGTTCTGGGAAAAGCTTTAGAAAAACTTGATACTAGTATACCCGCGTATGCTCTACCAAATATTTATTACGGAAAGTCTAACGAACACTGGCATTTTCCCGGTACAATTACCTTGAGCACAGCAACTCTGACAGCCATTATTATGGAAGTGGGGGAAAACATTTACCGGGCGGGGTTCAGAAAATTAGTATTAATGAATTCTCACGGTGGACAACCCCAAGTAATGCAAATGGCGGCGCGGGATTTACATGTCAAATATGATGATTTGATGGTATTTCCATTTTTCACTTGGAGAGTTCCTAACATTACTAAAGAATTATTAACTCCCAAGGAAGCAAAAGAAGGAATGCATGCTGGTGATGCTGAAACCAGTATTATGCTGGCTTTATTACCACAACAGGTAAAAATGGAAAAAGCAATTGCTGAGTACCCTCCAGCACAACCAGAAGGAAGTTTGTTGAGCCCCGAGGGCAAACTACCTTTTGCTTGGACCACCCGCGACTTGAGTAAAAGTGGGGTAATTGGAGATCCAACAACTGCAACAAAAGAGAAAGGTTGGCAAATCCTTGAATCTGTTTCTGATGGTTGGGTAAGTGCGATCAAGGATATTTACGCTTTTGGAAAATCATAGTTCCAGTTGCCAATAAAAAGTAAAAAGTTTCAAAAGTTGCTAATTTACCATATAGGTAACGCTATATGTTAACTCCCAAACTCGCTAGATTTGTTACTCTAAAAATAGCTGAATTAATCCTGAATTAATATTGATAGCTGTTAGTTTGATGTGTAGTATTTGAAAGGCGTTCAGCCGTAACAATAATTAATATTAGAGATTTGTATTATGACAGAATTTGAATCAAAGCAAGCTCATTATTACAGCCAGGAAGATGTACAACAGATTCTGCATTTAGCAATTTCTCGTCAAGTTGATGACGATGACAAGGAATTTTCTTATCAACAACTTCTGGAAATTGCTGTGGAGATGGATATTTCTCCAGAATCCCTAAAATTGGCTGAAAGAGATTGGAAAAATTTAAGAGGAGAATTACAGCATCGGCAAACTTTCAATACTTTACGTCGTACTAGATTCAAAAAACGCTTAGGTAATTACGCAATTGTAAATACAATTTTGGTAGCTGTGGATTTAATGGGTGGAGGTGGTTTGGGCTGGTCACTATACGTTGTATTATTTTGGGGAATGGGGTTAGCACTTGATGCTTGGAATAGTTTACAAACCAAAGGTGAAGATTACGAAGCTGCTTTTCAAAAATGGTATCGCAAGTACCAACTTAAAAGTTCTTTTGACAATATTTTAAATAAATTGTTTAAAGCGACTTCGGGATGAATCCTTTGCTTATTCTCATTAAGATTGAAGAATATGAATTTACTTTTGTAGTTAAATATGAAAGCAGCAAACAAGAATATTTTCTGGATAGATATTTTATCTACCCAGAATAATTTTGATTTTGAATTAATTTAATAGATATCTAAAGCGCCTATATTTTAAGATACCTATTCCAGAAAATTAATATTATTGCATTCCATCATGCGAGTCTGATTGTATTTTTATTTGGTCGCGTTTTGCTGGTTGTGTTATGTACCCTGCAATAAATACTACTAGTGTTGTAATTGGACCTGAGATTGCGGTTGGAACTGGTTTATTCAAATATACCTCTGAAATACCTACAGAAAGTTGGACAATTGCAGCAGCAGCAGTCGCAACAGTTACTTTTTGCGCCGGAACAGATGTTTGCATTCTCATCGTAATAAACCTTTAAGCTTTCGTTAATTATTTTTTTCTAGTTCTTTTCTTCCTGCTGCAGCAATTGCTTCTAAGGTTTCACACATTGCTTCTAGATCGTCCACTTGACCATCGGCTAAATCGAAGGCTATGAGTATCAATTCTCTGCGAAGTCTACGGGATATTCTCATGACTAAGACTCCATTATATTGTGAATAAATAATTGAAATGTAAAGTTAAAATTTGCTATTGCTTAAGCTTCTAAAAATTGGGAGTGACCGGAGTAAAAGTAATGGATATCTCGAACACCTAATTCTCGGTTAATCAACTCAACAACAAGATGAGACTCTTCTTCGCCAATAAGTTTTGCAGGATAATCTCCAGGTTGGAGAAAATGGAGTAGTCCAGGCTCTAAGTCTTCTGATTGTTCGCTGTTGGGTTTAGCATAAGTGGCAACATTAATGCGTAATTTACCGGTTATATCCTTGCGGACACCTTCGCCAACTAACCCATTAACAATTGCGATCGCCATTTTATCCGCATTAAATATCTGCATGTCTTTTGGGGAAGTGATAAAACAGCACTCAATTAGAATTGCTGGCATTAAAGTATTCTTGAGAACAAAAAACCCACTGTATTTTACTCCTCTACCAGTAAAGCCTAATTTGAGGATTTGAGTCAGGACTGATTGAGCTAATGCACTGGCTTTTCCACCAGGTTTAAAAGCAAAAACTTCTGAACCCCTTACGTTAGGAGAAGAAAAAGCATTGAAGTGAATTGATACGAAGATATCCGCGCCACTTGAATTTGCTTTATTGACTCGTTGACGCAAAGAATTGCTTACGCTAGAGCTATTTTGGGGAGTTACGACGATAGTTTTATGTCCCCGTTTTTGTAGAAGTTCAATTACTCGAGTACCAACTTCTTTTACCAAAACGTCTTCTGAATAGTTATTTGATATGGCTCCCGTATCTGGAGGACAATTATGTCCTAGGTCAATTGCAAAAAGCATATTCTTATTTAGTCCCTATTGAGTGAAACGACAATCTCGAATTTATATTTGGTTGAAATATTTGGTTGAAATATTTAGTTGAATTTTCGTTTTACCTGCACCCATATTGACAAACTTGACTTTGATTGAAGTCAGGTACCTTAAAGTCAAGGTGAGCCTCTGACATCTGCACCGAAAGAATCCATACAATTCATACTAAATCTCCTGTAAGTCGATAATTCCACCGGTTTGAAACGCCCGAACAGTACTAGTAAAAATATTCAGTACTTCAGTTACATCAGATAAAAAATTATTGAAATTATCAATATTCCTCGCAGAATTTTTTAAGCTATTTGTAGCTTGTAAAATTCGGGAATAAGGGCTATCAACATTCGTATTGAGAATAAAATCTAGCTCTATATAGTCAATATAACCCTGTAGCTCGAGTTCTATAGTTTCCAGATCGCCCCACTTATCTCTTGCTCTTAGCCATTGTTGAGTAGAAATTTCCCCCATATCAAAAGCATCACTAACTTCTGCTCTGATAATATTAATTAATTTTGTTAGTTCCTGACGAATCTTTTTTAAATCATCCAACTTGAGTTCGGTAGACATAATTCATATTTACTTTGTTTTAAAAAATTAGATTAGATGACAATTAATCTTGAATTTCTTCAAAGAGAGGAGTAATTTTATCAATGTACTCATTGGTTGCTTTCTTGACTTGCTTTAATTCCGAATTACTAATTTCTAAATCCCAGGATTCATCTTCTTGATTAGTTTTTTGGAGGCTGATTTTTTTTTGATTTCTGGAGCGATATTTATTACATTTTTGAATTTGTTTTGATGAAAGCTCTTCCTGATTCTTATTAAAGATATATTTCAATTTGTGGTGAAAGTCAGCAGTGAAACGAATTGCAGCCACATAAGCTGACCCTTTTTTCTTTCGTTCAATAACTTTGTTAATTTCTGCTCGTTCTTTTTCCTCCAATAAAGTCTGTTGTTCTTGAAGAATCTTTAAATTTTGTAGATTATTTTCCCGATCTGATATTTTCCTCAATCTTTTATTGACATCGCCGATATAAAAGCCAAAATGTTCGTGAATCTGGGCGATTTCCCTATTCAGAGAATAGTTCACATAGGATGAATCGATAAAGCTGGAGAGATTAGTAGAATACTTCTGAATATCTTGGTCGGTACAAATAACAGCGAGTTTCAAATTACGACGACGAAAATCTTTAAATATAAGATTAGTGATAAAGTCAGCAATTTGAAATCCAGCTTCGCGAGCATTGTCACTAATTTTATTTCCATTGATGTCAAGATTAGCTAAAGCTTCTGACAGATTTGCGAGTTGAGGAGTAAAACTATTACTATTGTTGCTAGCTAAATCTCCTATCGCTGCAACATATTTAACTAAAACACTCCCCGCAATTTTAGTATTTTGTGAATTAGGACGATATAAACGATCGCAAATAATTAATTGTTCTCGCATATTTTGTCGACTAGCAGCTGTTATCACAGCTTCCCAAGTTGCAGATCTAGTGCAGGAAACATAAATATCAGCCGAAATAGTTTCGTTTGCACTTCTTAGTTCTTTAGATAAAGTACTAAATGACCTCGCCATTTTTAAGTCTTCATTTCTGCAACTACTAATAATGAAGGAAATGGGAATTAAAATAAGTAAAATTTGAGATCGCATAAACTTTTAATTCTTCTTAAAAAGAATAAAATTAATTATTTTTTTTATATAAGAATTAATGTATTTCGCCTGAGTAGTTAATTCCCATTAAAACTCTTAAATACATGTAAAAAAATATATTTTAGATTAAAAACTCACATAATTTATGATTGAATTACAACGATAAAGTACAAGATAAAACTTAAGATAAAACCCAAAATCCTCTTTTTATCATAGTGTGAATAATCAAAAAAATAGAAAAAGTGAGTGATTAATAATTTTCGTATTCTTACTCATGGCTTGGATTTAATCTATCTAGTTATAAATTAAATTGGATGTAGATATTAGAACCTGATAATGTTGTGTCAGAGCATTTACAGTCGTGAATTTACTCCAAAACTGCAAGTCTATATTTAATTTTTCATGATAGTTGTGCTAATTATTTATGTTGCTAATTAATTGTGTTGCTAATTGCTGCCGATTTATGACTATAGCGAATAAACTATTCAATTATTTTACGAAGTTGTATTTTATATTTTGAGGCAGGAAATAATTCATCCGATACAACTTCTATAAATATACTGTTTTTTGTAGATGCAAATGACATTAAAGTTGATACATGTAAGTATAATATTATGCATAAAAATAATAAATATCTGTTTTAAAAACTTAATGATATTATTTTTTGATTGAGATCGTGCTTTAACAGCATCTAGAATATATAATTATTATTCGAAACATCAAATCATAAAAATCAAAAAATAGTAGTATATGAATTTAACTATATTATTAATCAGCATACAAAGATATTAAAGTATATTTAGTATACTATTATTTTTCATCTTTTAACAGATTAAAATTTAGTTTATTGTTTAATGTGTAAGTATAAAACAGAAATGATTTCTTATTACTTTTATATTCAATTATATAAGTGATGTTTTTTAATAATTATTTATATTTTGTCATAAAATATGTCTACGAAATAGATATAAGATAGTTCTGGAGTATATTTATTGAAGAACTTGATATTGGCTAATAGGGTTTGAGTATTTTGCTAGCTTAAGTAATTTCGGCTTACAATTTCCATAAGGCATAAAGTGACTAGAGGAAGCAAGGGGAGTAGGAGGATAAAAGAAGGAAGAAAATACAATATACCTTTTTTCCTCCTCAGTCTCCTTGGATTTCCTCTGCTTATCCATTCACGTAGTGTAGATAACCGTATTGGAATGCTCCTTTTGTTTCTCCTCGATCTAGAAATAACTAAGCAACTTCATAATTAGCCCCAAAGATTAAATCATCAAAATCATTATCCCCACCACCAAATAAATCTTCAAAAGCGAAAGTATTGTTATCTAGTAAACGAATATGCTCAACTCCATCCGGATTTGCTCCTAGGAAAGAGAAATAAGCGATCGGTTCTTCCCCTCCTTGGTTATTGGGATTTTGATTGAGAAACTCTTGTGCTGTTCCATTCGCGATTACAAAAGGAGCTAATAGATTTCCTCCTGCAAAATTGCTAATCTCGCTAGTATTTCGATCTAAATTCAAGACTGTTTGTCTTACAGCAGCTGCAGCATAACCGTCATCACCAGGATTTAAATTATTACCAAATTCATCCTGAATAGTTCCACTCGTATCTTCAATGCGATAAAAACCGACAGTGTTATCAAAAGCAGCTTCACTGCTAATGTCTAGATCAGAAACCCTTATCTCTTGATTAACTACCGATCTAAAATCAAGTAATGGATCTCCTTGACCGTCGTCTTGAAAACGAGTTCCTAAAGGAAACTGTTCCACATTATTAGCTGTTATCCTAATTCTTGCAACTTCATAACCATCAGCAGTAAAGTCTGCGTTTGCAAATCTGGGTTCGCTCAAAATTCTTCCCCCATCTTCAAAACCTGGGTGAACTGTGACTACACCATTTTCATCAGTTCCAGTATTTGGGGTACTTTGACCAAAAAAGGCGGTGCTATTTTCTGCTTCGTCATTTACTTCCGTACCAGCATCTAAAACTTGGTTTCCTCTGACTACGAAATCTGCACCTAAGAAATTACCGTTTTCGTCAAAAATCTCAAATGCTTCAGGGTTCCCATTCGCAATAAAAGCATCGTTAGAGGGAAGAACCATCGCTGCATAGTTAAAGAAACGACTGCTCGCTAGGGAACGGTCTAGAGTAAAGGTAAGGCTAGTAGTTTCTCCAGTATCAATTGGACCTGGTGTTGCTCCCCCTGGGCCAGTAATTGTACCATCTACAGTACCGGCTCCACTGCTAATAAACTCGCTAGAAATTAGGCTGGTACTTCCATCTTCAGCTAAGCTTTCTAAGCCTCCAGAAGCTGGTCTACCTCGGTCATAAGTATCAAAACTACCATCATGGAAACCCACCCACAATGGTGTTAGTAAAGTACCATTTTCGGGAGCTAGGTTCTCAACAGTTACAGTGACTTCAACCAAATCAGCTGGATCTGGTTCGTTATTATTATCTGTAATACCAACTCTATGTGAAGTTGCATATAACTGTAGAATAAAGAATGAAGAAATAAAAGAAGCAAAAGCGAACAATGGGGCGTCCC
>NZ_LMTZ01000036.1 GCF_001456025.1 Mastigocoleus testarum BC008 | reverse complement strand
TCATAAATCGGAAATTAGAGATTTGAAAAAAGATTTAGAAATTATTGTTCCAAAGGCAGCTTGAGCATTTCATTCACGGGTATTGATTTTAAACGGACACGGCTTTGACGATATAATGCCATGTCGTGAATCATAGAAATATCTTCATCTTTGACGACTACAGCGGGTAGTTCCTGACCATCGGGAAACCAAGCAGATAAATTCTCCATTTTATTGACAGTTAAGAATCCCAGGTTGAAAAAAAGAGTTTTCTTATTTTGAGACTGGCGCGGTTTTAGAATTGAAGAACCAGTGTAGGGGTCGGGAATCGTCAACTTTTTCTGAGTAATCCGGTTATATCGTTTGAGAAGACGCTCGCAAGTTACCCATACAATAGGTTGACCTGGAGAAAATACTGGTAACCAAACAATGGAAGCATGTTCGATTTTCACAATTGATTCGTTATTCACTTCCGAGTGTGCTGAACCCGCAGCATCTCCATACCAATAATTTGCTTCTGCTTCTCCCAGTTCTGGATTTTGGCGCATCTCTGCACGCAATCGACCGCGTAGGGAACTACCGGGGATAATTCCCGTAAGAGTGAATTGATCGCGGAATATCAGGTTTAAATTTCCACTTTCTTCGCCAGCTGTTGCACCCACATGGAGAGGTGCTAAGGTTTCGATGGTACCATAGGCTTTTTTGTACATTAAGCAACTCCTTTACGCTACGCGCAAGTAAAAAGTAAAAAGTAAAAAATCAAAAAAAGTAAAAAGCTTAATATATATGGCTTTGAGGGTTAATATATGTTCTAATACCAATTCAATAAATTATTGCAACAGATTACCCCGTAGAGACGTACCAGAGGCTAACGCCGACGCCGCAGGCTCTGGTACGTCTCTACAAAAATTTATTTGTCTCATTATTTTTCCAAATTGGTATAACGTAGCTTCGTAGTGCTATATTCCTTTAATATCTATTGGTAAGCAAAAACCGCATCCTAATTTTTTTAGATTGATACCTTCACTAGGAAACCAATCATCATCCCAGTTCCACCAAGATTTACCAATAGGTTGGTCGAGAACATAAACACTACCCGCAGGTACAGCATATCTTCCCGTACCCAAACGTCCCTTAGCCCGATAACGGTAAGCTACGGGTTTATCGGTTAGCATTTGCACTGTTTGGTTTTGATTCAGGAAGAAATCTTTTTGCGGATACCGATATGAATAGCGAGTAGAACCCCAAATTCCCGGTGCTACTAATGCAAATGTCCGTTGAATTTCTTGATTTAATAGTTGTAAAACCTTCTTACGAGTAATTTCTTCACAATTAATTTCTACAATGTGATTTTCACCACCAAAACGATACCAACCATGTTCTAGGGGATATGTTGAGAGATAAATCAAACAAATATCTTCTGGAATTTGCACGGAGTTTTCCAGAAATAAACCATCTGCTTGTTTAACACAACGCTGGTTTTTCTCTAAACTAGGATGTAGAAGAGAAGAAAACTTCCAAGGATGTTCGGATACAACTTTATTAGCTTGTAACTTTTTTGCAGAATCTCCCCAAGCGGAAATTTTTTGCCATTGGTAATCAGGTTCTAGTTTTTCATCTGATTTTTCATGTTCACGACCCCATTTTCCATCTTTAAATTTCCATTCATCAATACCTTTACGGGAAATAATTTTACTCCAAGGGATAGGTACATAAAAGTCTTGTTTATCATCTACTTCCGCCCAGAACGGTCCAGCAACGTACAAGTTTTCCCTTAATTCTGCTTGTAACTTTTCTCGCACTTCTCGTGCAGAAGATTGATGCTGACTCTTCGTAGTACTAAAAATTAAACCTGAAAGGGTAGCTGCTTCCGGAGGAAACTTTCTCCCAGAACGTCCGACTAGATTTTCTGGCGATAAAAATGCACCAGAACTACCATACATATAACCTAAAGGGCTGATGGAGATGATGTATTTGAACATAAATGCCAACCTATATTAATCATGTCATTAATCCACGCAATTATTGCTGTTGGGCGTTCGTAACCACTTGCATCATCACTAAATCCAACTATATATTTTGCAGTCGAGTCATTAAATAATTGATCGACATATTCATGGGGAAAGTAAATCTTTAAAAAATTAATTGCAAATTTATAATCAAAAGTTTGGGCATCTATTCTAAAAGCATGTCGAGATTTTAATTGTGCCAAATCTTGATAAACATGACTCCAGTTTGATTTCCCTTCGCGATCGCGATACCGATTTAAGATATCTAGATTGTCCCAAGGACAAGTCCATTGAACATATTGTCCACTATTAAACAAAATCCTGATAGTTATGCGATCGCGCCCTAAAGACTTAGCATGTTTTTCTGCTTCTCGACAATGTTGTAGAATATCTCTTTGGGGAACGCTGTGACCAGCCCAAATAAATCCCACACTCAAAGTAATATCTTTGTGTTTATTTTTCTTCCATTCTTCAGGTAAACTTTTCAACCAATCAAAAGCCCTTTGGGGTTGAATTTCATCTTCATTTTGTTTGCTGTAAATAACTCCTAAAAAATCATCTCCACCTGCATAAATAACCCTACCTAAATCTTGGGGAAAGGCTCGATAAAAGTTTTTCCCCCACTCCCGCATATCTTGACTAAACTTTTTAACTGAAACTTCTTCATTTTCTTGTTTTGCAAGTTTTTTGAGATATTTACCGACTTCATCACCATCACCCATAAACCAACCGGTCCAACGTCCTTTATCTTTTTCGGTTATCTTCTCCGGACGGCGATAAATATCACTAAAACTACTCTCGAGTACTGACATCTCTAAGATTTTCGCAATTTCTGGTAGGGTTACCAGTCGTTTAACTAACTCAGGTATACTTAGTCGTTCATTTGCTGCAATATATTTACCCTTCGGTTCCTTATCGGAATGTGGTTCATCTAGTATAAAAGCAAGTTTTTGGTAAAATTCCTTAATCCTCATCCCTTCATTTCGCCAGTTCAGTTTATCAGGGTGTCTATCTTCTGCACCCAAACCAGGAAACGCAATCCCATCCGTTCCTGTAAGACTAGAACTTTCACCGATCCAATTTACTGCAATCCAACCGCGAGAAAGCTTACAGTTGTCCAAGTCTTCCATTGCTGCTGTGATACTATCCCCCTTTCCCACAAAAATTTCCCAGCTATAGTTCCCCCATTTTCCCCAATCTTTTTTCCAGTGGTATTCGTATTCAGGTAATTTTTTTTCAATCCAATTTCGACATTCCTCTAGGACTTGTTTCCATGCTGACAGCATGGTTTTTTCTACCTGTTCCTGAGTAAATTCCCCTTTTAAAAGGATACGATTCGGCATTCCTCTTTGAACTTTGATTCGTGCTGGTGATATGACATCTTCAGAATTAGCAAGTTTTACTATCTGCTGACTCAGATAAGATAGAATCTGTGAGGCTCCATATAGGTCTCTAAGTTTACGCGACTTCTCGATAAACCCCTGTACGGGAGCAAAGGTAATTGCTGTGTAAATTGTCATAATTGCTGTACATAAAATTTTTATGGATTTGCATATAAGACATATAAAATATATAAAATACAAGTATTAACACGTATTTTTTTGTAGTAGTTTTCCATAGTGTTCGAGCTAAATTCCGGACAAAATAAATATATAGATCGCGAAAAATAAGAAATAAAAGCCAAGAAAAAGTGACTTATAGGGTAAAAATAAGCTTTTTTAAGTAAATTCAATTACAGGTATCAATTATTTAGAGTAAATATAGCAATCATATTTCATTTGTGAATAGATAAATCCTGTAGAGACGTACCATGGTACGTCTCTACAATATTAATTGTCACAAATGATTTAGGGTTACTATATGAGTAGTTATTAACATCATTATTTATATTGCCTTAAAAATATTAAAAGTAAAGCCTATGTCGTGCGAATGACGAAATTTTACAAAAGTATTATTCTTTTCCAGGGCTTATAAAACTTCTAAATCTATGAGAATGAATACTTGAAATCAAGTAGGTAAAAGCATTTTAAGCATCAAGAACGCGTTTTGAGTTTTTCGGTATGTTGTTTGTGTTCTTGATAAAAACTTAAAAAAGGACGTTGCTTAATTATGGGATGATTTAGCCCCCCTAACCCCCCAATTCTGGGGGGAACAAATCTCTCAAAATCGCCATAATTCGGGAATTTAGGGGGCTACACTGGCGAGTATAAATTTTAGAAATTCAACCTATAGAGATAAGTGTATGGAAAAATACTCTTTAACAAGATCGCTTCAGCAAATTGCACACAATTATGATGAATGCAATAAAAAATTTATTAAATGTAACTATATGTCATATCATGTCCGCTTAATTACTTATGAAAAAATATGTTTGTAGTAGCGCTTTAGCGCCAATATATCTACTATGGCGCTAAAGCGCTACTACGAACCTTATCACAAGTGTTTTACCGGACACGATATCAATACGGTTCAGTTAAGCATTTTTGTAGGTTGGGTTAAGCGACAGCGAACCTAAAAAAACTTGATTATTGTTGGGTTATGTCCTACGGACACGCTTTACTAACCTCTGTCAACCCAACCTACTTCAATCTTGAGATTTAGCCTTAAGTGAACTGTATTGAACTATATGTCACAAGAGAGTTTCAAAGAATCACACCAAAAAACTAAAAAACCTATAATCCATTTTCTTGTTGGTTTACCTGCTAGTGGTAAATCAACTTTTGCACAATTAATCGCTCAAGCTGAAAATTGCGAAATTATTTCTACAGATGATATTCGGGCTGAACTATACGGTAATGCTACGATACAAGGCGATTGGCATTCAATCGAAACTGAAGCAATTAATGGTATCGTTAATAAACTTACCAACAGTAAGAACGTAATTTACGACGCAACAAACTTTAAACGGTCTTTTCGCATAGATTTTTTACAGAAAGTTACGAAGAAAGTTAAAAGTAAAAAGGTAAAAGTTAAAAATAACAAAATAGAACTCGAAAGAACAGGCGATCGAGACTTAACTGCAAATTTCGACTTCTACTGCATAGCATGGTATCTCAATACCCCATTGGAAACCTGTATAGCTTGGAATCAAAAACGCGTTCGTCAGGTTCCAGAAGCTGTTATTAAAAATATGTATGCGGTTTTAAAAGACTTTCCACCGGTTACTGGAGAAGGATTTGCAAAGGTGAGAACTATTGATGTTACATCTAATAAAATGTCACCTGAGTTTGTCATAAAACAAATCAATCAACAGGTGGAAGTTCTCGAACGCAGTATTATTAACTCCCAAAATCGCAACGCTAATATTACACCTCATCAATATAGCAAGCTTGCTGATTTTGACCGATTAATGCACCTAATTTCCCTAATTATTAAATACCCTGGTATCGGTAATCTACATCATACTAATCCACAACTTTTAGAAAATATTTTGGGTCATCAACCAAAATTTAACAATAATGTTCAAGAAATAACCGCAATCGTAGCGAAAAAACATGGTGCTGTCTGCGGTTGCGAACAAGCAATAGCCCATGATTTAGAATATCTTACAGAGGTAGGGATTATTTCCGGTGGTGATAAATCAAATATAGAATTATTAAATATAAAAATATCAAACACAGAATCAGATACGCCAATATCAAGGGAAGAAAAAAAACCTCAACCTTTATCTTTACAAACAAAGGTATTTTTTCATTCTTATTCAGATCAAGAAGTTTTTCAACGCCTAATTAGTACAATAAAAGTAATTGTTAATCAGCCATTTTTGCAAGACTTTGGTAAAGGTAGCATGAAAACCTTAGCCCAAGCCTTAGAACAAGCGGGAGGGATATATAATGCAGAAAGTGGACTCCCCATGTTGCGAAAAGATATTGAAAACATTCTCAAACCTTACCAAATTATCCCTAGCTTTCCCATGCGACATGGTTACTTTGCAGGTACGGGAATCTTTTCCCAACAAGAATTAATCAAACTATTTGATATACTCCAATCTCAAGCAAAAAGTTTAGATGACCCTTTAGTACTCGACTTTTACAATACCTTCAAGGAACGAATGCTACAGACCAAGTTGATTGATTCCAAGGAAAACATTTATCCCATTCGTTCCATTGCGAATCACTCAATTGTTGATGAGAAACACTTACACGAAACCTCACTTCTAAAAAAACTACCATACCTGGAAAGTGCAATTGTTAAAGGAGAATTACTCGAACTAAACACCTTTAGCGGTAGTCCCAAGTACGAAAGTGATGCAAATAGCTTCATAACTGTTTATCCTTTACAGATAGTTTTTCATAATCTTGCTTGGTACTTGGGGTATGAATGTGTTGGTAAAGATGCACAATCGGGTTTACTAAAATTGCAGCGTTTAGATAGACTATTCCTTGGTAATTTCCAAAATCAACATCGTTCCCGTCAAGAGCAAACTAAAGCGTTAGAAAAACTTCAAAAACTTTTACAAGCAAGTGCGGGAATATATCTAGGGAATAGTGTTGAAGACCAATATCGATTCCTGAGTCGAAATAAAAATAAGCGAATGGAAGTATGTGTAACGGTAGAACTGTGGTTCGACGATAAGATATTTCACTTTATCACTGAAGGTACGAAAAGATTTGCACAAATCAAAATGTCTCGACCTCGATCTGTGGGTAAAGTAAATTTACCAAAATCAATTTTTTGTTTGGAAGCACCTACGGAAGATAAACAATTCCCGAATAGATTTCAGACGGTTTTACCAAAGTGGTCTTTAAATGACTTTGATTTGTTGAGATGGATTTTAGGTTTTGGTGGAAGTGTTAAAGTTATACAGCCATCTGAATTAGTGGAGAAGGTTAAAAAGGTCGCTACGGGAATCCTTGGAGCAGTTGAAGAGTAAGAAATAATATTAGTTAGTTGTGATTTTTTATCTCCCCAGCGAGTGGGGAGACTGATGAATTTCTTCAACTTCCGCCAGTTCAATGACGTTTCCATTAGTTCACCTCCCCAACGAGCGGGGAGACGACACACTGGATTTTAAATTGTCTGTATTCAGATAAGTTTCCATTAGTTCGTCTCCCCAACGAGTGGGGAAACCTTAGAGAACTTCTTGAACAAAAATAAGGAAATATATGTTTCCATTAGTGCGCTTCCCTAACGAGTGAGGAAACCTGAAACAGCCCATACTGTTGACAACAAAAACTACAAGTTTCCATTAGTTCATCTCCCTAACGAGTGGGGAGACTTTACGAGTAATGGCTGCAACTGGGGACGGAAAGGGCATGTTTCCATTAGTTCGCTTCCCCAACGAGTGGGGAAACTATTTTATTTTTCTCGAAAGCTCTCTTATGTTTATGTTTCCATTAGTTCGCTTCCCCAACGAGTGGGGAAACTGCACTTGCAAGACGCGCTCGTCAAATGGTGCGATGTTTCCATTAGTTCGCTTCCCCAACGAGTGGGGAAACCTAGTCATCAAAACCCATTTACAGAGCCATTTCCACAACCAATTTTGACGGGGGAATCTAAAAACCCCATTACGGCGATCGAGAAAACAATCAACCCCATCGCACAAAACTCTAAAAGTATTGATTTATCAAGGTTCTGACGTTTTGACGGGACCCCAGGGTTTTCGCCCTCGCTTTCCCCCGTCAAATTCAACTTCCACAAAATTCAAATTTTTTGATTTCTGAAAAAATTATTTAGAAAATTATTTTATATTTGTTATTTGACTTAGGTCAAGCTTTTACTTCTGGACTTACGCAACGAATATTTGTCATTGCGACCGAAACGCAGTGTAGGGTTAGCAGAGCGTCTCCGTTTAGGAGATAGCAATCTCAGAGTTCTTGCGTTAGCGCAGCGTGTCCGCAGGACATATACGTCGCTATCGCTTGTTCTAACGAACACGCTGCGCTAACGTAATGACGGAATTACGTTAATTTTGCGTAAGTCCTATACTTAATACCAATTCGATAAATTATTGCAACAGATTCTCCGGTAGAGACGTTGCATGCAACGTCTCTACAAAATCTATCTGTCCCATTATTTTTCTAATTTGGTATAACCTGAGTTCGGGACAAGAAACTAGACAATTAACTTGATTACCAGGTTCAACCTGGTAACCAAAAATTATTACTTGTCTCCTAAAGGTTTCAAAACTAAAGCTACTCTTCCTCCACGACCTCAGCAGTCTTATTTCGATCCAACTTCAAAATCAATACGCTCAGAGGTGGTAAACATAAATCTAAAGAATCAGGACGATTGTGAACCGACCAATTATCAGTCCACTTACCACCCAGATTACCCATATTGCTACCGCCATATTTACGAGCATCGCTGTTGAATAACTCGGTGTAAAATCCTGGTTCGGGAACGCCGATGCGATAGTGGGAATGGGGCTGAGGAGTAAAGTTACAAATAGCAATTACAAAATCACTGCTTCCCTTATCGCGACGGATAAATGAAACTACACTGTGACGGTTGTCGCTACAATCAATCCACTCAAAACCTTCTTGAGCAAAATCTTGAGTATATAAAGCAGGTTCAGAACGATAGAGCTGATTAAGATCTTGGAAGAAACCTTTCAGTTGTGCGTGGGGTTCAAAATCTAATAAATTCCATTCCAAGTCACTCCAAACATTCCATTCACTCCACTGTCCAAATTCCATGCTCATAAACATGGTTTTCTTTCCAGGATGAGCAAACATATAAGCGAATAAACAACGCTGATTAGCAAATTTCTGCCATCGGTCTCCTGGCATTTTACCAATTATATTGCTCTTACCATGAACCACTTCATCATGGGAAAGCGCCAACATAAAGTTTTCGCTGTGGTTGTACCACATGCTGAAAGTAACATTGTTTTGGTGGAATTGACGGAACCAAGGATCCATGCTGAAGTAGTCCAGCATATCGTGCATCCAGCCCATATTCCATTTTAAGTTGAAACCCAATCCACCAGTATAAGTCGGCCATGATACCATGGGCCAAGATGTAGATTCTTCTGCAATAGAAAGGACTCCGGGGAAATAACTAAATAGTAAGTGATTTACCTGACGGAGGAAGTCGGCAGCTTCAATATTTTCTCTACCACCGTACTGATTGGGAAGCCATTCACCATCTTTACGGGCGTAATCCAGGTAAAGCATAGATGCAACCGCATCTACCCGAATCCCATCAATGTGATATTTATCAAACCAGAATAAAGCATTCGCAACTAAGAAATTACGTACCTCATGGCGTGAATAATTAAATACTAAGGTTCCCCATTCCTTATGTTCGCCCTGACGGGGATCTGCATGTTCATAAAGGTGACTTCCATCAAAAAATGCTAAGCCATGTCCATCTTTAGGAAAGTGACCCGGAACCCAATCGACAATTACCCCAATATCATTTTGATGGCATTGGTCGATAAAATACATAAAATCTTCAGGGTTTCCATACCGGGAAGTACAAGCATAGTAACCACTAACTTGATAACCCCAAGAACCATCAAAGGGATGTTCTGCGATCGGTAATAGTTCAATATGGGTGTATCCCAAATCCTTGACATAGGGGATCAGTTTTTCAGCTAATTCCCGGTATGTTAAGAAACGAGCACCGGTATTGAGTTCCGATACAATAACGACCTCTTCAAGTTCCCCGTTCGCTAATTTAGCTGGTTCGTCAGCAGCAGCGTGTAACCAAGAACCCAAATGTACTTCATACACAGAAATAGGTTCTTGGAGGGGATCGCTATTGCGTCGCTTTTCCATCCATTCTTGGTCATTCCAAGTATGTGCATCTAAATTTGCGACGATAGATGCTGTTTTGGGTCGTGGTTCCTGCTGAAAACCAAAAGGATCGGATTTTTCGTAAATGTGACCCTCATAGTTTTTGATTTCGTATTTGTAACCTTCTCCAACTCCAATTTCAGGGATAAATAGCTCCCAAACACCAGTCATACCCCTACGCATTTGGTGTTTCCGTCCGTCCCATTCGTTAAAGTCTCCAAGAATGGAAACATTACGAGCGTTAGGAGCCCAAACAGCAAAATAAACTCCTGCAACACCATTTATTTCAGTGGGGTGTGCTCCTAATTTTTCGTAGATCCGATGGTGATTACCTTCAGAAAATAGGTGTAAATCAAATTCCGTAAGCTTGGGAGAACGAAAAGCGTAAGGATCGTAAATAACTCGCTCGTGTTCTCCTTCTTTAACTCTTAATAGGTAATTTTTTGGTTCTTTTTCTGTTATGGTGCATTCAAAAAAATGTGAGTGATGCACCGTTTTCATTTCGTATTCCTCCCTTTCTTCGGGAAGTAATACCCATACCTTATCGGCTTTAGGTAAGTAGGCTCGCACTACCCAAAATTTTTCGCCGTTTTCTTCTACTAGGTGGGAACCAAGAACTTCAAAAGGGTCTTGATGCTGGTTCCAAACAATGCTATTGACCTGTTCTGGGGCGATGGTGGTAATTGACATGAAGCTATCCGGGTTGAATAAATTGAGTAACTAAATCGGCGATTAACTAAATTGGCTGTTATTTAGATTTTTTTATAATCTATATATTCTTTACATTTATTTGCAAATTTTTTCTTCACCAAAGATAACGGATATCAATTCCATTCTTAGCGATCGACAACCTGATATTAAGGGTTTGGGAAGGCTTATTGTTTGATAAAACTAAATCTTGGTTTAGATTGTTAGTTTTAGGTTCTCGATCTAAACTTAGGTTCAGATCCCAATCTAGGATTTTACGCTAAATTTGATTTGATGACCTCAGGCCTCGGTTAAGCTAGTTAACCAGCTTTATTTAGACAAAGAGTTCAATATTTCGAATTTGCAATTTTATTTGTGCAAATAGAATCTGATATTTGGTTTTATATTTCAACTCTATTTACAAGCCCCTTCCCTCATCATAATTCTGAATGAATATAACACTGAAGTAAATTTTCAACTACAAAAAGTATTTAGCTTTTCTTAGAGAGCAACTAAACACCTAACTAAAAATATCTAACTAAATATCTATAAAAGGGAAAAATTGTTTAATTAAGCTACGTAAACGCAATAAAAAAACTGTTTCTCGGACCCGAGGACTTAACTTTGGAGGAAAAGTACGTTCCTGTATTTTTGCTTTAAGTTGCGCATATTCACCAGCTGTCAAGATTTTACCATCTATTGGGGATCGCGCTTCGGTAATAATTTCCGTACGTAAAATTTCTTCTGGTATATCTTCTGGGGGTGGTAGTGCAATCGTCTTTGCTCCCCATTGAAAATTTAACACTGTACTAGTTAATACAGTGAAAATAAAGATGGTCACACCCAAGATAATTAATTTTACTATTGCCCTCACCCTTCTTAGCTTCCTTTGTACTCTGACTAATACCTAAGTGTAGCCTCTGATTTTGTAATACCACCAGAGGTAATGGGCAAAGTTACTGAGAATAGGAGTGTGGGAAATGCCGGAAATGTGGGAAGTGTGGGAAATGTGGGAAGTTGCCATTTATCGCTACATAATGAACTTGGGTATGAGTACTGTTTGTCCTACGGCCATGCTACAGTAACGTCATAGATGCGTCCAAACCGGTACGCTGCGCTAGCTACGTGCTTGCGCTAATGACTTGTGCGTAGCGCTACGTATGTGAAAGCCAAACAAAAACCTGGTAATCAAAATTAGGTTTTACCAGGTGGACTCGAATAGTTCAAAGTGAAAAGGGCTACTCAACTGCAATCGCCAGGAAACAAAGTAATTAAAATTACATTACTCTCAACGATAGAGCTAATTAGATAGCTGAAAATTTAAAATTACTACGCTTCTACACAGTCAGTACTACTGAACTGCAACACAATTAAAACTATGAGATTACTGTGCAGTTAAAATTACTAGATTGCTCTGCAATTGGATTTATTGATTGCTTCGCAATTGGATTTATTGATTGCTTTGCAATTCAAGTTTTTGATTGCTTCGCAATTCAAATTTCCGATTGCTTCGCAATTCAAGTCTCCGATTGCTTCGCAATACCTCATGACGCTTAACATTCGAGTGTTTATTGATTTTAGTAAACCGAAAATAACAGTTACCTAAGTATGGTGAGGAGCGCAAACACTAGTTTGTTGCGTGAGAGTAATTCAAACTGCAACTTCAGACTTATTCCTTCTCTTCTTTCTTTTCTTCTCCTGCTTTAGCATCAGGAGCCTCACCATCAGTGGGCTCTGCTGCAGGGCTAGCAGTAGTTTCAGGGGTAGAACCGCCTTCTGTACTTTCTCCACCTTGTTCGCAGGCTCCTAGAGTGGTAGCCAAACCAAGTAAAAGAGCAAAACCAAGGATCTTAAATTTCATAACTCCTCTTTACACCAATTTTGACAATAAAGGTTCTTAGCCTGTTGAATACAATACCTTATTTACTGATTATTTGGACATTATTTTCAGTTTAAATACCAAAGAGTAATACTTTTGGGTTAGTTGCTCGTTGAATATTTTTAGCTGGGGACTTTTAAACTTATATTTCTAAGCTGTACAAAACATCTGTACTCATAAAAGAGGTCAGGATTCAGCATGCAGGATTAAGAGTTAGATAATCCTCTACACCTGGCTTTTAGCTGTTTTGCTCTAGCTTTCTGAGTTGCAATCAACGACATCTCCAAGCGCAGTCATCTAACCTGAGGCTGCTGAAAAACGCTTATTTGTTTTCAATTGAGTTTAGGTTTCGAGAATAATTAGGCTTTATTACTCCGAATACCTATATTCGTTACCTGTATTCGTTACCTGCATTTGTTGTCTGTACTTACTGTCTTTTAATTAGTGCTTTTACTAATCTCAGTTATGAGAATAATATTTTTACCTTGCTATTTGCTGCCTGAATCGGCCATATTTGACTAAAATTAACAATCCTGAATCAACTTAGTATCCATTGAATAACTGAACCATTGACAATCCCGATTGTTGTTTTGTAACAAATCTTAGATTATTACCTTGATGCTGAATATTTCATCTTGTAATTTTGTTAATACCTATCTATGCAAGCATCAATGTTTTTGATGATTTACATAGTGCAAAAGTATTAGTGCTTTGGCAAATAATACTGACCTTCGCAAAGGTAAAAAATTCATCTAAAGTGTAGTATTCGCTAACTAGGAAAAATTATGTCTTTAGTTCAGTAAATTAGATAGTTTCCGAACAGAATTTGGCTTGGGTTCAATTACCGTTACTAGGAAAAGTATCAAGTGAATCAAAATCAACGTCAACATCAAATTCACGATCGCAATCGAAATAATCCTTATCCACAGAATTCCCGTTCTGCGAGACGTCAAAAAATAAATAGCCAATCCGGAAACAGAGAATTTGGGAGCAGTGGTGTGAAAAATTATGAACTCCCTTTAGAAGCATCTTTAAGAAGACATCGACAAACACCGAAGAATTTTTCTTATATTCCTGATCGCAAAAGAAAAATTTTAGAACCACCGCGTAGTAAATTTACTCGCGGTAATCGTTTAGAGTTTAGGGAAGTATCTAAAAGTAATGCGATTCCTGTTGTTCCCAATTCAGAATCACTACCTTTATGGTTGGTTCGTTGGCAAAATGTTCAGCGTTATTCTTCGATCGCAGCTTTTTTACTGGTAATGGCAAGTTTAACAGTTTATGGTTGGACGGTATATGCTCAACAACTTTGGAGTCAAAATTCTCGCAAATTGCAGGAATTACAACGTCAAGAACGACAAATAACCACAGCAAACGAAACTATTAAAAATAAAATGGCAAAAGAAGCAGAAAAACCAACAGCTGGTTTAGTTGCTCCCACACCCAGTCGAGCGATTTTTATTCCACCAACATCAAGTGTCAGAAAATCGATTCCTGGGGAAATTACGCCAAACTTTGAAATTCAACAACCAGATAACACACCTATAGGGTATTAAAAATCAAAATTCAAAATTCAAAATTCAAAAGTCAAAATATATCCTGCTAAGGACACACTTTGATAACCAAAGTCAAAATAAACCATACAAGAGGGCGATCCGAAATTGACTACTCAATACCTTTAAGGATCGATCTCTTAACTTAAGTATATAGCACTACATCATTATTTCGGTTCGGTTTGGTTCGATTTAATATTTTTGCAAGTCCATGCGAAAGTTCTCCCGTAAAACAAAGTTAAAAAATCTCAAGAATTCTAGCTTAAAGAATTCAGGTTCTAAGGGTTCAGGTTTAAAGAATTTGGGTTTAAAGAATTTGAGAGATTCTCAACAACAGAGATTTTCTCAAAGCAGATGGAAAAAAAATCGCATCCCGGGACAACATCAAAAACGAGGTGTGAGATTTCGGTTATTTGTTGTCTGGAGCATACTAATTATTGCTGGTTTTGGGTTAGGAATTCATTTGTATAGTTTACAAATTATTCAGGGACCCAAGTTAACTAAAGCAGCGCGTTCCCAACAAATGTTTAATATGCGCCCTTTTATCCCTCGGCGCAAAATTATCGATCGCAATCGAGATGTGTTAGCGATCGACCGTCCTGTGTATACTTTGTACGTTCATCCCAATCAGTTTAACTACACCATTGAAGAAGTTGCATCTAACCTGGCGAAAATTCTTGGTAAGGATGCAACTGAATTAGAAACAAGATTCCGCAAGCATAAAAGTGGGATCCTCCTATCTCATGCTCTCCCCGAAGCAACCGCAGATCGATTATACGCTTTACGATTTGATGGCTTAGATCTGCGTCGAAAATATTCCCGATACTATCCCAAGGAAGATTTAGCTGCAGATGTTGTTGGTTATATTGATGGGGATCGACGCGGTCAAGCTGGAATTGAGCGTTCTCAGCAAAAAATGTTGGAGCGTCCCACCCGTACTGTACGCTTGAGTAGGTCTGGTAATGGTTCTTTAATGCCGGATTATGCTCCAGAAGGCTTTTTACATTTTGACGATTTACAATTGCAACTAACTATTGATAGTCGCCTGCAGCGTACTGCTCGCTCTGCTTTAACAAAGAATCTCAAAAAGTGGAAGGCTAAACGCGGTGCTGTAATTGTTATGGATGCGTGGGATGGTTCTTTATTGGCGCTGGTTTGTAGCCCGACTTATAATCCTAACAGATATAGCAAAAAAGATATTCCTTTATTTAGAAATTGGGCTGTTGCTGACTTATACGAACCTGGTTCTACTTTTAAGCCTTTAAACATAGCGATCGCTCTAGAAGCTGGCGTAATAAATCCCTTTGATGTATTTAACGATAATGGAACTATTCAGGTTGCCGATAGCACTATTAAAAATGCAGATAACAAAGGTAATGGACAAGTAGATATTGCTAAAATTCTCCAACGTTCGAGCAATATTGGAATGGTAAAAATCATCCAAAGGATGAGACCTTCTAGTTATTATAGTTGGTTAGAAAAAATTGGTTTAGGTGAACGTTCAAGAACAGATTTACCTTCTGAGGTTAATAGTCGTCTCAAGCCTGAAAAAGAATTTACTATTAAACCTATTGAACCTGCAACGGCTTCTTTTGGTCAGGGTTTTTCCCTTACACCTTTACAGTTAGTCCAAATGGTTGGTTCATTGGGGAATGGAGGTAAGTTAGTTACACCGCATGTAGTCGAAGGTTTGGTTGATAGCAAGGGGAAAATGCATGTCAAACCTGATTTAAGTCCACCCCGCCAGATTTTTTCTCCAGGAACTACCCAAAAAGTTGTAGAGATGATGGAAACAGTAGTTTCTAAAGGTACGGGTAAACCGGCAGAAATATCAGGTTATCGGATTGCGGGGAAAACTGGTACCGCACAAAAAGCTGGTCCTAATGGTGGATATCTCGATGATGCAAAGATTACAAGTTTTGTAAGTATTTTACCGGTGAATTCTCCACGTTATGTTGTTTTAGCGATTGTGGATGAACCAAAGGGTGAAAATGCTTATGGTTCGACTGTTGCTGCACCCATTGCAAAATCAGTTATGGAAGCGTTGATCCCGTTGGAAGGAATTGCGCCGGAAAAAAGTAATGAGTAATGAGTAATAAGTAATAAGTAATAAGTAATGAGTAATAAGTAATGAGTAAAAAAATCAAAATTTTATTGATTGTAGGGGTTATGGGGACGTTATGAGAATATACACCCTGACTAAATTTCACATCTGAACAATTTCTAGAACTAGATTTTTCGATCTGCTCAATCTGGAATAGATGTTTTCGGGTAACAGCAACAAATTATTGAGTAGATAATATAAAGTAGTGTGGTTAACTCACTCACTCTACATAGTCAACTGTAAATAAATGTTCTCTAGCCATTGGTTGGGCATTAAACCAAGTGCTATAGATTACTGATAATTGGTATAGTGCTGCATCCATCGCTAAACAATATTCTTTGTTTAACATCACAAATCCGTCATCATCTGTTCTTATATAACGTAGTTTTAGTTGAGTAATTCCAACTAAGTCTCTGTTTATTAATAAATTGAAGATTTCTTCTGTCAGTTCTTGTAGTTTTGTTTTATGTTGCTTCGCGATTGTCATGGTGTGTTTATCTTAATAATTTTCCACTTGACAGACGTCTCTAGGTAATTCTATATAAGTCATTCCCTCAGGTGGGCAAGATTTAAAATTATTAACAGAATATTAAGGAAGTACTGTCACAATTCAAAATTCAAAAGTCAAAATTCAAAAGTTATCAAATCCCCAATCCCCAGTCGCCAATCCCCATTCCACATGCTATATTAGAGATGTTGACAATTGTAATTACAAGTTGATTTAAAGACTAGCGCTTTATTCCAACACATGTGATTGCGATCGCAACACGATTAGTTTCATGCATTATGCGTGATACAAATAAAAGAGAAGTATAAAAAAAAACCCCGCTCTTGAAAGCTGTAGAGCGAAGGTTAACCTAAATCACTTGCTAATAATAACATGAGCAGGTAAATTTTGCTATTCATATTTTTTTGAATGGTAAAGCTTGTTATTGTTATCCTTAATTTGTCCGCATGTGTGAACATAAATTTGTTCACACATGCGGTTTAAAGTATTATTTCATTGCGAACGAAATATAGTGGAAAGTTATTGATATTTGGTTGTTGAGGAATCGGTTAGGTAACGGATGTGGTTTTTGGGTTGAACCACGAGCGTAAGTAACGGATAACGGATGTAGTAAGAATATTTCCTGTCGGTCCTGTAGAGACGTTGCATGCAACGTCTCTACTTAGAATATTTCCCCGTTTCCTGTTCCTTTGCAGCATAAAGTTTTTCCAGATTTTCACGTACCTTAATAGTGCGAGGATGATTCTCCCCAAGCTTTTGCTCCATAATCTTTAAAGCTTGTAGGTACAAAGGTTCGGCTTCTTCGTACCGTCCTTGGTCTCTGTAGAGATTAGCCAAATTATTCAAGCCAATCGCAACATCGGGATGTTCCTCCCCCAACAGGTGTTTGTCCATATCTAAAGCTTGTAAGAAGAGAGGTTCGGCTTCTTCGTACCGTCCTTGGTATTTGTAGAGTAAAGCTAAGTTATTCAATTCAATAGCAATATGAGGATTTTCCTTCCCCAACAGGCGTTTGTTCATATCTAAAGCTTGTAAGAAGAGAGGTTCGGCTTCTTCGTACCGTCCTTGGTATTTGTAGAGTAAAGCCAAGTTGTTCAAGCGAATAGCGACTTTGGGATGTCCCTCCCCCAACAAGCGTTTTGTCATATCTAAAGTTTGTAGGAACAAAGGTTCGGCTTCTTCGTATCGTTCTTGGTTTGTGTAGAGATTAGCCAAGTTGTTCAAGCTGGTAGCGACTGAAGGATTTTCCTCTCCCAACAGCCGTTTATCCATATCTAAAGCTTGTAGTAACAAAGGTTCGGCTTCTTCATACCGTCCTTGATATTCGTAAAGAGTAGCCAAGTTGTTCAAGTCAATAGCCACATGAGGATGTTCCCTCCCCAAGAGGCGTTTGTCCATATCTAAAGATTGTAGTAAAAAAGATTCGGCTTCTTCATACCGTCCTTGGTATTGGTAGATTAAAGCCAAGTCGCTCAATATTTCAGCAACTTTGGGATGCTCCTCCCCCAACAGGCGTGTTCTCATATCTAATACTTGTAGATACAAAGGTTCCGCTTCTCCGTAGCGTCCTTGCTGATAGTAGAGATTAGCCAAATTTTTCAAGGTTTGAGCAATGTGGAGATGTTCCTCCCCCAAACGTTTTTTCACTACTTCTAGACACTGCTCATACCAAGGTTGTGCTTGGTCATATAATCCCCGACCTTGGTAAAATTTACCATTACCAACAAAAGCCCAAATTAAATCATCATTACTAATGTATTGAATCAGTTTCTGATTTTTCATCTCTGCTAGATGACGTATGGCGGGGGCAAATTTGGTAATATCCTTGAGAGTGAGTGAATCAATCTCATCGATCTGTTTAGCGATCGCTAACATTACCCGATTAAAAGCACGTATAAGATATTCTTCTCCCGATTGGTAAGTAGTATCGGGGGGTTCTAACTCTTCCAACTTGATTTGGAAAAATTCCCGTAGCAGTGGATGCAGTTGATATGTTCCTTCACCTTTGTCCTGTAGCAAACTCAGTTTTAGGAGAACACAATCTCTAATATCTTCTAAATCTTCAGGGTCTTCCTCAGGTAAACATTCTTCAACTAGTTCCCAAGGTATTGGTGCGAAAGCAAATAAACTTAGTAAACAAGCCAGTTTTTTCTCTTCATATTTTAATTCTTCCCAACTCAACTCAAATGCAGCTAACGCACTACTATGGGGTGCTGTCATATCCCCATCAGTATTAGTCAAAGCACGATGATTCAGGCGCTTTTTATCTAACCTGCTCAACATTTCAGCTAGGGATAAATCCTGTTTCTGCGCCAGATATCTCCCGACTAGTTCTAACCCCAAGGGTAAATATCCTAACCATTCACATAACTTATTTGCTTGGGATTCCTCTGCGTTGACCCGTTCTATACCGATGAATGACTGCAATAATTTCAATGCTGCTTTTGGTTCTAATACATTCAGGGATAATTTCTTAATTGACCTTCCTAAATGCGATCTGGTTGTAATCAGGACTTTAAACCGGGATAAGCACGGAAGTAATGGTTTGATTTCTCCATAGTTGTTGAGGTTATCCAACACTAGCAACGCTTCACCTTTACCCCAGCGCTGACAACAGTATTGTACTTGTGCTTGCAAATCTAAACTATCCGGTGGATTGATATCAAAGTAAGTCTGAGCAAGCTGTACTATCTGCAAACCCACATCTTCTGATGCTCGTAACCAACAAATTCCACCTTGGTAAATTTCACGGTGCGCGATCGCATATTGCAAAGCTAATTCTGTTTTACCGATTCCACCCATACCATCAATAGAGGTAATCGATCGCCACCCAGTTGAGTTAATTGCTACTTGTTGATTTTGTTGTAGTAGTTTGTGGAGTTTTTGCAATTCCCCATCTCGTCCCACAAACTTAATGACTCCACTCCGGGGAAGATTATGCAATTTGGTAGGAGTGGGTTTGGATGATTTTCTTGGATGGCGATTTCGCCATTCTTCATCAAACTTTTTGAGATTCCCTTCTTTATTGTTTTTGGGACACCACAGTTTTAGTTTAAAACGCCATTTATCGCTTCCATGTTTCTTTACGCGCAAATCTTCGAAAATTCCTAAAAACTCTTCTAATGCTTTGAGTGCTTCTCGCACCCGTTCATTATTATCTAAATCAGCAAGTTCCTTCAGTACACGTAAAGTGGTTTCAACCATTAGTACTTGGTCTGATTCCCAATTAAATGTAATTTTAAAACGCTCGGGATTATCTAATTCGTAATTAGCATAAGCTAACAACTCTTCTAAAAGCTTTCTGACTCGCGCTTTAACATCATCACCGTAGGAAGGATTTGGCATAACTATAACTATAGAAGCTTGCAGTAAAAGTTTGAGATAAAAAATTCGAAATAAAGTCTAGCGATCCCCCAAACTTATTCTACATACCCGAAACTTTAAACTCGCAACTTCCCAGGATTTGAGTTTTTCAACAAAGAGAATTTTCTTTCGGGTACTACCCCAAATTTACCTTTACCTCAGAGTTAGGAATTTAACAAATGAGGAAGGTAATCAGCTTTATTCAACGGAATAAGAAGAAGTTAATATTGATTGCTGCGTTTGTGATCGCATTAATAGCAGATCTAATTTTTCCAGGTGCGGGTACTGCGATAAGCCCGAAGGGCATAGCCGAAGGCATCGATTTATTGTTCCTACTATGGGAACTGTGGCAATTATATTGATATTACCCGTAGGGGCGCACCGACGTGCGCCCTCAAACCTGTGTCATCAAACCTGTATCCTCAAACCTGTGTCATCAAACCTGTATCCTCAAACCTGTGTCATCAAACCTGTGTTTTCAAACCTGTGTTTTCAAACCTGTGTTTTCAAACCTGTATCCTCAGAGCTACACCTCGAAAAAGCTAATTTGATTCAAAAGCCAAGAAGATTATTACCCAATACAATTCAATTAAGGGACTTACGACTTAAAAAATATAATACTCGTTAGGGCGCACGTCGGTGCGCCCCTACCATAAACAAATATTGTTCGTGGTACGTTTCTATGGCTGTGGAGATCGGAAATCTTAATCTAACACCGCTAAAACTGACTTGGGTAACAACTTATCTTTAAACCAAACGATTTTAGCCGGGACATCATTTAATTTGACCCCTGCTTTATCTAAATTCAACCGTTCCGAAATCGCCAAAATTAAGTCGTTACGTTCGGAACGTCTTACCTGATAAAACTTCTTTTGTAAATATTCAGGACGCCAATACCCGACAATTTCTAACAAAAACGTTCTCCCATCGGGATGAACCAAGCGAAAATCGGGAATCATCACACTACCCGGAATCGGAATTAAATCGACTTCCCTTTCCAATACCCACTCAGTTTTTGCTGACTTCCATTTATTCGCAAAAGATTCTTCCAGCATACTATCGTAGGGTTTACCGGGGGAATAGTGGGTGACTAAACCACATTCTGAATTGAGGGTAAAACGTCCGGTTTTCCGAGCTTTGGTGTAAAAATCGCGGGTTTGCAAGGTTGAAGCTAAACTCCACTTGGTAACGTGAAGTAATGCAGGAATTAATTTCGCGATCGCTAAACCGTATCTGGTGCTGGGATGAAATAAACTTGTAGGTCCATCAATGGTAATTGTAAAACCATGGTCAGCATCGCCCTCAATATAAGACATCAATTGAAATAATTTGAGGTAGCGAAACAATAGCTTATATTGTCCCGGAACGTTGCGATGGGCGTTAATAATTAACTGACTGGCTTTATAAAAAACTCCCTGCACCTGAGACAAATTATAACGGTGCAATAATGATTCAGGAGTTGGCGCATCGAAATTCGTTAAAATCTTGTTTTCATTTAAATCTGCATATAAACCATCCCGCACCTGTGAGGGAAGAATTTCTTTTTCTAATTCTCGACTTAATTCATCTGCAACTTTACCCAGGGTAATTTGAGTTGATTCGCGACTAGGTGAAGATTTTGCAGCAACAGCAAATACCTTTGCTCGTAGCATCGGTGGTTCTAATGGACTTACCACCTCAAAGGTAGAAAAACTGCTTTTGAGAATATAAGCCAAACCCCGCTTCATCCGATAATCTGGGGTATCACCTTCCAGGTCAGAAAGTTGACGCTCCAATAAACCTTGGGTATTACCGACAGCATCCTGATAACAAGTAATAATTTCAGTAGCTACTTTTAAATTGCGATCGTCAATACTCAACCGCTTGGGAATAATTTCTTCGCCATTATGGCGGTAACTTAGTAGATCTGTTGGGAGCATGTATCAGTTATCAGTTATCAGTTATCAGTTATCACTTAAAAGTTATCAGTTATCAGTTAAGCATCTCCCGTTACTTATTACTTATTACTGTGCGCTTACGCGCCCCGCTGCGCTAACATTACTCATTACTTATTACCAAATCGCCAATCCCTAATCCCCAATCCCCAATCCCCAATCCCCAATCCTCGCCAGATTAAGTTAAGTTTATTAAAGCATTACTATCCGAACCACATAACATGGTGGAACAAATTAAGTCTCGCTATTCTGTTGCTTGGATTGAAAAAATTACTGAAGTCCCCCAAAGTGAATGGGATGCTTTAGCTCTCCCCCTAAAAACTCCCTTTTTTGAGTGGGACTGGTTACATAATATGGAAGCTTCTGGAAGCACTACGGCTAGAAGCGGTTGGAAACCACACCATTTAACATTATGGCGAGACAAAAACTTAATTGCAGTTGCTCCACTGTATATTAAATCTCACAGTTTTGGAGAATTTGTCTTTGACCATCAGTGGGCAGATATTTCCGAGCGCGTGGGTGTGAGATACTATCCTAAATTACTTGGTATGTCCCCCTTTACCCCTGCTGAAGGTTATCGGTTTTTAATCGCTCCGGGGGAAGATGAAGATCAAATTGTTGCCTTGATGGTACGGGAAATTGATAATTTTTGTAATAGATATGGTATAAGTGGTTGTCATTTTCTCTATGTAGATCCTCAATGGCGTCCTATCTTAGAAAGACAGGGTTTTAGCTCTTGGATGCATCATAGTTTCATCTGGGAAAATCACGGTTTTTCTAATTTTGATGATTATCTCAAAATTTTTAATGCTAATCAGCGTCGCAATATCAAACGCGAACGCAAAGCAATGACTAAATATGGTTTGGAATTAAAAGCTGTAACCGGCGATGATATTCCCAAATCCTTTTTTAGCTTGATGTATGATTTCTATGCTGACACCTGCGATAAATTTGGTTGGTGGGGAAGCAAATATCTAACGAGAAAGTTTTTTGAACTTCTACATACCAATTATCGCGATCGCGTAGTATTTATTGCAGCATATAGCGAACAGGATAATCGCCAACCACTGGGAATGTCATTTTGTTTGTATAAGGGCGATCGCATGTATGGAAGGTACTGGGGTAGCTACCAAGAAATTGATTGCTTGCACTTTAATGCTTGTTACTATTCACCCATAGAATGGGCGATCGCTAACAACATCCAAAGTTTTGACCCTGGTGCTGGAGGAAGACACAAAAAACGTCGCGGTTTTCCTGCTAGTCCGAATCATAGTTTACACCGCTTTTATAACGATCGCTTAAAGCAAATTTTCCTACCTTATATGCGCGAAGTAAATCAACTTGAAGAACAAGATATTGAAACAATTAACGCCGAATTACCTTTTAGTAAGAAAGATTCTTAGTAAAACTCTGGATTCAACGTAATCAGACCGACAAGTTAATTACTGATGAGTTGCTAGGGATGGGTACAACTAAGGAAGATATTGTATTTGCCAGGTAATACCCAAAATATGGCATTGCTGATTACAGATATGATTTTGCCCCCAACCCCCAATTCTGGGGGAGAAAGATAATTTAAAGTCCCCCATAGCATAGCGTGGCGTTAGCCATAACTTGGGGGATTTAGGGGGCTTAACTCAAATGGAAAAAAAATATGACCTTGCGGTCACGCAATACCTATAGCTGCGCTACCTACGGATCCGGTACGCTTCCGCTAGCCGCTAACATATTTGAATTCAGCAACGCCCAAAATATGGTGTTGTAAGTTGTTACGCATCTAATTTGTATATTATTCAATTCGATAGCGAAGCCTCAAACTTTCTTCAATTTTTACTTTTGACTTATGTCCTACGGACACGCTGTGCTAATGACTTTTGACTTGCACGCAGTGCTATATCTATCGGTTAAATTGAGAAATTTTTCTTCTATGTATGAGAGAAGTATTGAGAAAGAATTACACTGGAAATGAAGTGTAAAAACCTAAAAAATAGTAAATATTGAGAGAGAGAACATGGATTTGCTGGAAAATTTAACGGCAATAGATAATAAACTTTCTCACCGTCATATTGACCTCGACCCTAACGGCTACTTTATTATTTATCTCGATCGCGATGCTGGGTTAATTTGCGCCAAGCATTTTACCAACGTTATTGATGATCGCGGTTTAGCAGTAGATCCTGAAACCGGAAAGGTGATTCCTGCAAAGGGGAAAGTTGAACGAACTCACACAACGTTGTTTTCTGGAAGAACAGCAAAAGAATTGTGTGTCAAAATTTTTGAGGAGACTCAATCTCCTCCCGTAACAATGTTAGACCATGCAGCTTATCTCGGTCGGGAATTTATCCGGGCTGAAATCGCCTTGGTGACAGGAAAAGAATATGTTCAAGATTAAACAAATACAAACATTATCTTTTTCATCTTTTCAATTTTAACCATTAACCGTTAACAATAAATCTGTTAACAGTTAACGGTTAATGGTTAACCCTTACAAAACTTATGCTGTTCTAATATCTGAGATTACTAATGGTCATACCGATAGTTAACTATTAGATGAAGGTTGAACTGCTAAATAAATGTAGTAGGTCGCCATTGGGATTATAGTTGCAGCAACTAATAATCCTACAATCCAAGCAATAGCGTTACTACGTTCTTCTCCTTCTACCTTACCAAAATTACCTTCCACCGAAATATTATTATTAACTTCAGGTGGTCCCGGGTCTGCTTCCCCTGAGAGGATTTTACTCAGGCGATCGGTTGAATCTAAAAATGCTTGGTTATATTTATTCCCATCTCTCAAGGGTACTAACAAAGTTTCTGATGCTACACTTTCAGCTGTCTCCTCTGGAAGTAATGATTTGACTTCTTCACCTGTAGCGATCGCGCTTTGGTTAGTCAAAACGTCAATCACTAATAAAACTTGATTCGCCTTGTCTTCGGTTGTTGGAAACCATTTATCGAATAGAGCTTCGGTAAAACTTTGAGTCGTTTCACCGTAATCAAGTCGACGAATAGTAACTATTCTTACTTGCTTCCCAGTATTTTGTGCTAAATCTGCAAAAGTATTGCTTATTTGACCTTCGTTGGCACGGTTAATAACCTCACCTTGGTCTATAACCCAAGTATCTGAGTTAAAATTTGGTATGTCATAAACACCTGTAGCTGATGCTGGAGCACACATCAGCAATACAGCTAAAGTTGCGAAAATCAGTGATATTACTGATAGTGGAAATATTTTTTTAATTTGTTTGAGGAGCCCTTCCATGGGACAGACCATAATATACAGACTTGCACCAAAAATACAACACAATTAGGTCCATCACCAAATAATTACAGGGTGTTATTATTTATCACTACAAAAATAATACCACTATCACAAAAAAGTCATTAAGGCCAGAACAAACTGAAGGAAAATCTAAGACACAGGTAACTTAGTTATAGCCTCTAGCTGCGCTACCTATGGAGCCGCGAACTACGGATACGGAGCACTACCTATGGGTCTGATCCGCTAATGATTTTTTACTTACGCGTAGCGCTATATATTCCTCCTTTCTTTTGCTATGGCTTGCGAATAACTGAAAATTTAGTGTGATGGATAAGCACAAAAATAAATGTATAAAAACAGTACAGTAAGTCAAGGGTTGACATAAAATATTCGTTTCAAGGAAACTGTGATTGGCTTTGACGTACTCCAGACTGTATAAGTGTATAGGTTATATATTTTTTTTCTAATTACATAATATTTAGATAAGCAGAAAATTTTACTAATACAATCCAAAATAACCATGTTTCAAAAAAAAACAAGAATGCCGTTTTGATATTGACCCTGCTGATCTCTTCAAGCATTATCATTGGAGCTTTTTGGATTTTGGCTCATATCTACCGTATTGATTTAGGTCCTTCTTCTCAGGATTATCGTAAGAATAACAAGCGACACTCACTAAAGTTGAAATCATTGGGGGGTGAGGAGTTAACTCAAATTCCAGGAGAAAAATCGACTCAAGCAACAACTGAAAGATTTGCTGATATTAGAAACGTACCCTCCGGGATCTTTCGCTATGGAGGTAGTACTACCTGGGCTATTATTAGGTCTAAAACTGAACGAAAAATAGAAAGGGCATTTTTGAAATATGACCTACGTTATACAAACCCTATTACAAGGTCTCCCGACTCTGCTGTCGGGATTGAAATGTTGCTCAATAATGAATTAGCCTTTTCTCAAACTTCTCGTTCCCTTAAAGATAAAGAACATGAAGCCGCCCGAATGAAAGGCGTTACACTTACAGAAATACCAGTAGCAATTGATGGTATTGCAGTGGCAGTAAATCCTGATATCAACATACCTGGTATAACGATTGAAGATCTCAAAAATATATATACAGGTAAGATTTATAACTGGAAAGAATTAGGTGGACCCAATTTAAAAGTCGTACCTTACTCCAAACAGAATAAAGGAGGTACTGTAGAGTTTTTCATGAAAAACGTTTTACATAAAGATAAATTTGGTAAGACCGTTGAAAAGGTTGAAACGACCACCGAAGCCCTTAAAAAAATAAGTCAAAATCGGGGTGGTATCTTTTATGCATCTGCACCAGAAATTGTCAGACAATGCAGTGTTAAACCCTTACCAATAGGTCGAGTCGGTCAAAGATTTGTCTCACCTTACCAAAAGCCATTGATTCCACCTTATCAATGTCCTGATAAGCGCAACAAACTAAATATTGCTGCTTTCAAGAGTGATGAATATCCCATGACCAGAAGGTTATTTGTAGTTGTGAAAAACAACGGTCAGATTGAAGAAGAAGCGGGGAAAGCTTACGCTCAACTCATGCTAACCCAAGAAGGTCAAAAGTTAATTTCTGAGGCTGGGTTTGTTAGGATCCGTTAGTGGAAATGGATAATCCTTTGATTACATATTCCTAAGTAAATAATTTTGCTACGGTTAGTCAGTAACTAATTTCTACCACTACCCAGTCACAGAGATTAAATGACACAACCTCATATTACTCTTAGTCGCTTAAAGAAATACCTGAAGACTTGTTCTCAAGAACAACTAGTCAATGAGATTTCCGAACTTTTTCGAAGATTCCCTACAGTAAAACAGTACTACCAAATCAAGCTTTACCCTGAAAGTGAAGAACAGGTTATTAATAAATACAAAAAAGCGATCGAAAATGAGTTTTTACCATCGAGGGGCTTTGATAACACAATGCACAAAACTGCAAAAAAAGCTATTTCTGAATATAAGAAAATTAGTCAAACACCTCTAGGCCTGGTTGATATCATGCTATTCTACGTGGAGCAAGGTGTTAAATTTATCAGTACTTGCGGTGACATTGATGAAAACTTCTATATCAGTATAGAAGGAATGTATGAAAAAGCTGTTACATTCATCAGTGATAATGGGTTTAACGATATTTTTCAAGAACGCTGCCAAAAGATTGTAGAAGATACATCGGATATAGGATGGGGATTTCATGATGCTTTATCTGAAATCTATGAAGAATCTTTTTGAGAAACATCTTGGTTACAAAAAATACTTTTCTTTGTGACATTATCAAACTTTATTCATTATTATTCGAGTTCAAGCAACAGTAATAAAAAATACTTTACCTAGTTGATACTAAGACCGCATTAGTGATTTTTTATTCTCTTGTTATATGCTTAAAATTTATTTTGATCTGCCAAACCTCAACTATCATTAGTGTTAGTTGATTGACGCAAAATATTCTATTTTCACCGAACAAATCCAGCTTGGAAAAACGTAAAGTGAAAATATTTTTAAGTGATTAAAATACTTTTTAAGTGAGTAAAATGAACGAAGAGAAACCACAGCTAGATCCTCATCCCCTTAGTACTTATGTCGCATGGGCTGGTAAACGTAACCGCGATGCAATTTTAGCCGTATTGAGAGAGCAACTTCCCGAAAGCGACGGTCATGTTCTGGAAATCGCAAGTGGTAGCGGTATGCATCTATCGTATTTTGCTCCACATTTTAAGCATTTGTGCTTTCATCCATCGGATGTTGATGAAAGTGTTTTTGATAATATCAAGCAGTTGAAGCAAGAAAAAGGGATCGAGAATATGAGAGATCCTGTGAAGTTGGATCTTCTCGACCAGCAAACCTGGTCGAATCCTTTAGAGCAATTGTTTGATGTCATTATTTCCATTAATATCCTCCAGGTTGCTCCGTTTGAGGTTGGGGAAGGAATCGTGCAATGCTCTGCAAAGCTACTCAAACCAGGTGGATTCCTGTATATGTACGGACCATTCAAGGTTAATGGAGAATTTTCTTCTCCATCCAATGAAGAATTCGACCGACAATTACGTTCTGCTGGGGTTCCTTTTTGGGGTCTTAAGGATGTGGCTGATTTAACTGCAGCAGCAAAGGAGAATGGTCTGACCCTTAAAGATAAACTAGATATGCCGACTAACAATTTTTCTCTATTGTTTTCCAAACCTTTGACTTAATTTTGATAATTAAAAACTATCAAATCAACATTTAACCAAAAATGTCAATGAATAAAGTATTTGTATATGCCGAGTATCAAGTTTCGATTGATTTTACTCAAATAGATTGGGAGTCTGTCAATTTAGAAATGAAAAAATTTGCAGGATTAAAATCTAAAACTTGGTTAAGTGGTATAAACACCAATACTCTTGGAGGGTTTTATGAGTTTGATTCTGTAGAAAATGCACAAAATTATATAAATGGACTTTTGATTCCATTTTCTACCAGAATTAATGGAAATCTGAGCGTGAAAATTTTTGATGGGAATGTAACTCAAGAGGCTAATATTGGAATGAATTCTCCTTTTTATCTGACTAAATCTGAATAATACTCAAATATTGAAGAAAATTTGAAATTATTCAGAAAAAATTATTTAGGCAAATTTATTTGAGCAAAATTAACTTGATATTTTATGGGTGATACCAACTCTATGTGAAGTTGCATATAACTGTAGAATAAAGAATGAAGAAATAAAAGAAGCAAAAGCGAACAATGGGGCGTCCC
>NZ_LMTZ01000035.1 GCF_001456025.1 Mastigocoleus testarum BC008 | reverse complement strand
TAAGACCTTGCCATTGGAATTGTCCAGACTAATCACTTCTCGATCTATCTTACCTTACGTCCTAACTAAGCTGGCGATTGCTATACTTCTTCGCTCACCTACCCACGTAAGGGACTTACGTTTGAAAGTTTTTAGCTCTCCGACGGTTAAATCTTCGCTGCAAGAGTGTTATCGTAAAGCTATGGCTCAGATAAATTCACAAAACTTTACCTATACACAGGATTAATTTAACAAACTGAGAACTTTGGTTTTCCGTGAGAAAATTCCGATAAGCATATTTACTTATTTGAAACTTGGTTTGATATTTAGCTGTTTATCATAAGAGCAAAATACAAAAAACAAATTTCTTCTCGTATTTTTAAGGTTGATGACTGATTTTCATGACTTAAACAATTTTAATAAAACTTACTAAATTTCTAATCATCTACAGGTATCGATTGAAAGACTACCGATAATCAAAGCTGATTAATTTTCTCCTAAATCTTTAGTCCAAAAACTGTTAAATCAAGGCAAGATGAAAATCAAAGAACCCGCTATGGATTGTCGAATTCTCTACGTCCGTCTCCCATGTAATCCTATCTTCCCAATTGGGGTCGTCTACCTTGCAGACCACGTACACAAATTATTTCCCGGAATCGAACAGCGAATCTTCGATTTGGGAACAATACCACCTTTAGATTATGCTTCTGCTTTAGAAAATTGTATTGATGAGTTTAAGCCATCTTTACTAATTTATTCTTGGCGAGATATTCACATTTTTGCTCCTGTAGGTGGACGAGGTGGCAATCCATTACAGTATTCTTTTGAGATTTTCTATGCCAAAAATCCCTTTGTGAAATTGCATGGTGCGTTGGGCGGCTTACAAATGCTCAAAAGTTTTTACACAGAACTTTGGCAAAACCAGAGTTTGATTAAACGTGGTTTAAAACGCGCTCAGCAATACAACAAAGATGTCCGCGTTATCGTTGGTGGTGGTGCGGTAAGCATATATTATGAGCAATTGAATAAAAGCCTCCCCAAAGGTTCGATAGTTTCCGTTGGTGAAGGGGAAGCACTACTCGAAAAACTCCTTAGCGGTCAAGACTTTAGTGACGAACGCTGCTATGTAGTAGGAGAAAATCAACCACGTCAACGATTAATTCACGAAGCACCAACTCCCCTAGAAAAAACAGCTTGTAATTACGAATATATCGAAAGTATTTGGCCAGACTTTAATTATTATCTGCAAGAAAGCGACTTCTACATTGGCGTACAAACTAAGCGTGGTTGTCCTCATAACTGTTGCTACTGCGTTTATACAGTAGTGGAAGGGAAACAAGTACGTATAAATCCTGCAGATGAAGTTGTTGCAGAAATGCGCCAACTATATGATCGGGGAATTCGCAACTTCTGGTTTACCGACGCTCAATTTATTCCAGCCAAAAGATTTATCGACGATGCAGTAGAACTATTACAAAAAATCGTTGATTCGGGAATGACGGACATTCATTGGGCAGCATATATCCGTGCTGATAACTTGACGCCTAAATTGTGCGAATTGATGGTAAAAACTGGAATGAACTATTTTGAAATCGGTATTACCAGTGGTTCCCAAGAGTTAGTCCGGAAAATGCGTATGGGTTATAACCTACGAACAGTTTTACAAAACTGTCGGGATCTCAAAGCTGCTGGTTTCAATGATTTAGTTTCTGTTAACTACTCCTTTAACGTCATTGACGAACGCATCGAAACAATTCGCCAAACCATAGCTTATCATCGGGAACTCGAACGAATTTTTGGTGCGGATAAAGTCGAACCCGCAATCTTCTTCATTGGACTACAACCCCATACCCACTTAGAAGAATACGCTTTTAAAGAGGATATTCTCAAACCAGGTTATAATCCCATGCTCCTGTTACCATGGACTGCAAGAAAACTACTTTGGAACCCAGAACCACTCGGCTCCTTCTTTGGCAAAGTCTGCTTGCAAGCCATGCGGGAAAATCCCAACGATTTTGGGCGGGAAGTTATGAATATTTTGGAAGCTAAACTGGGTTGTGCGCCATTGGAAGAAGCATTAACAGCACCAATCGAGCAAAAGTTAAAACCCAAACAACTGGCAAAAATATCTTAATTATTAAGTTATTCCCCGTGTAATTATTCCGTAAAGTCGGTGAAAATGTTCGTGCTCCTGTGTCTTTATGGTTGATTTATCTATGATAGGAAGTAGAAAGGATAGGAAGTAGAAAGATAAAATCATAAAGATACAGAGCGCCTACATACAGAGTTAAATCTTGAAAGTACCAAGTGAATGTAAAGACATTATTGTGGTATGTAACAAAAATCATTGGTATGGCAGTAAACTAAATTATTATGAGAAGACTTTTAATTTTTTCTAAATAGTTACTTTATTTAAATTTCTAAAAAGTTTATTTATTTCAAGTTGATTTACCATACCTATGTTAAAAGGCTCAATTCTCGACCAACTAGAAACGGCTCATCGCCATCAGAAAACATCATTAAAACTAGGAGTATATTACAAAAATACTCTTGTTTCTTTATGTCATGCCCTTGAAGATCATATTTTATCCGATGAGAGTTCGCCAATAGTTATTACAGCCTTTCAACAAGGTAAATGGTATCTCGAAGAGGCCGAAAGATATGCAGATATGGCTAAGCATTCTAGTCATATTGCGATTATGGCAGCACCGGATACAGTTTGGACAGAACATCCAACCAGTAAACTAGCCAATGTTGACTTGGTTCCTTTAGATACATCAGATCCTGTTGCCCAAGAATGGCACTTAATTATCCTATCCCCAAATTACACAGCAATGGTTCTGTGCCAAGAATTATCGCCAGAAGATTATGGAGCGGGAGGACAGCCGGAGTCAGATGTAGAACGAAAATTCTATGGTTTGTGGACATTTGAACCAACATTGGTTAAGCAAACAGCAGATTTAGCCATTAAGCATATTGGCAATTACAACCCCGAACTTCAGCAAAAACTTCTGCAAGCTCAGAAGAAAATTAAAACGGCGGTAGCTACCCCAGAAGAATATGCAACGGTGGTTTCTCGCGTTGTGGAATATCTACAAACTGGGCAAGAAAAACTTGGTACACCTACGGCTTTACGTCACGAAGCCTTAGATAGTAATTTAATTTCCAACGAAATTCAGGCATTTTTGCGCATGGCGCAATTAATGGATCAAGCTGATATTAATAATCCAATGGCTGCTGCAGAGGTAGTTTCCCTTGCAGAAACCTTAGCTCAACTTTTAGAATTACCAGCATGGCAAATTAAGCGACTACGACTTGCTGCTTGGTTGCATCGTATAGATCCATTACAAAGAAGTCAAAGCATTCTTACTCCTGGGGTTAGCACGCGTTATCAAGAAAATTCACCTAGCACTCCTTTGACTTGTCCCTTGGTACCGGGAGCGCAAGTTTTACGTAAAATGCCCCGGTTGCGTGCGATCGCCCAAATTATAACTCATCAAACAGAATGGTGGGATGGTACTGGAGAACCAGCAAGATTAACAGGGGATGAAATTCCCTTAGAATCGAGAATTTTAGCCTTAGTTTCAGATTTCCAATACCGAGTTAATCAGAAAAAAAATTCTGGACAAAGTAGAGAACAAGTTTTCACACAAGCCTTGGAAGAATGTAAGGAGCAACAATCTTACCGCTTCGATCCGAAATTAGTTGATGCTTTGACTCTGTTGGTTATGGGTTTACAGCAAGGACTAGAATTACCTACCAATACACCGAAATTTAGTTCCAGAATGTGGTTAATTGATTCTAAAGCCGATAGCGACGCTCGAGTTAGCGATCAAAAATTAGAATCAACAAAATTTGATTGAACTTGCTTGAATTTAATTTAATTTAATTTAATTTAATTTGCATTTAGGCTTTTATCTGGTTCTTCAACTGATTTGCTCCTAAATTCAATACACCCAGCAAAAATCAAATTTGCCGTATTTCAATTTTCCCTGTCGTCAAATTCCACATTTTGTAACCCCTACACAGCAAAGATCTCAGCCAATGTCAAAAGCCAGTAAATGTGTTATTTTATTTCATTGCAAGGGGGTTAATTAACGGTTTAATACTGTTGTTAGCGGATCCGGAGGTAGCGCAGCTAGAGGCTAGAGCTTTTACGGCATCGGCGGATCCGTGGGTAGCACAGCTATAGTCTCTGATTAAGGTCACCTTGCGGATCTGCCAACGTCGCAGACTCTAGCGTGACCACAGGTCATATTTTGACTTCCCCTTCTTGGGAGTTAGTATCTTATATTGGATACTTACCTTACACCCAGTGACGGGAACGTTGAGTTGTAGAAATTCTCACATTCTCATCTGACTTAATTTTTGATACAAGGTTAACCTTACTATCATTTTGAGCATAGGTAATATAACTTATCGAAAACTTTCTACTTTCAAAGTTAGTAGCTTGTGGTAAAACCCAATAAAGCACTCAATCAAAGTCAGTTAATAAAAAAATGAATATAGAAGCAATTAAATCTGGTCAATTAAAACAACTCCCCGGAGTAAATTTAGAAGATGAAGATTTATCGCAATTAGATTTAAATCGAATCAATTTAGCTGGTGCAAACCTTGTTGGTATAAATTTAACTAATTCTAATCTAGAAGGCGGACATCTAGAAGGCGCAAATTTAATGGGCGCAAATTTACATCAAGCAAATTTGCGAGCTAACTTTATGGGAGCTAATTTGATGCAAGCGGATTTAACTAGTGCGGACTTACGCGGTAGTAATTTGCGGGGAGCTAATTTTATGGGGGCTAGGCTCAATGATGTTTCTTTAACCGGAGCTTTTTTAAGTGGTACAAACTTAATGAACGTCAATTTACAAGGTGTTGATTTGCGAGGTGCAGACCTGCGAGGAGCTAATCTGACAGCAGCTAACCTTAAAGGCGCAGATTTAAGTGGTGCAGATTTACAAGGAGCCCTACTGGGAGAAGCAAATTTAGAAGAAGCTGACTTGCGTAAAGCCAACCTTGCAGGTGCAAACCTCACAGGGGCGAATTTACTCTGTGCAGAATTGGAAGGTACAAACCTCAAAGGAGTTAATCTGAATGGAGCTTGTTTGGCTGGAACTATTGCAACAGAAAATATTTCTTAAGTTCTCTCTTCACGATCATCGATTAAGTTCAATTTTTCTTTTGTAATAATTTTAACTACTTCTAAACACCTTCAAAAATCGCAAATTAAACAGTATTTGCCAATTTTTGAAGGTGTTTGAATATCTAGTAGAATTTACACAAAATTAACACAGCTAGGTCATTCATTATAGCCGCACCTTACAGTGTTAGTGGGTAAGCGCGTAGCTAGCGCAGCGTACCAGATCCTCAAGGTAGCGCAGCCCTAGGTATTGCCTACGGATCCGCTAACACATAGTTTTGATATGCGGTTAGTAACATTCAAGTTATGTCCTGCGCATACGCTTTGCTAACAAAAGTCAAACTGATAAGAGCTTAATTTTCTTTCATGAAAAATTTCAGGGAACATATACGGAGGAAAAAGCGTAATTATACCTGGAAGAAAACCATTACAGATACGATGAGTTTTAGCAAGTAAAAGTCTTTGAAGCCCAGAAATTTTTGTTAAAACTGCTATTCTTGCTGAAGATAGGTTTTAACAGGAACGAAAAAATTTGATACAAATAAGTTTATGGCTGTCCTATCCCGTGTGAAATCCCAGACTATACGTAAGCGGCTAAAGTTGTTTATCATTACTAGCACTGTAACTCTCAGTTGGTTAACTTTATTGCCAGTTAAATTAGTCCAATCAGAAACTTTATCACCTCAAAACTTACATATTCTCAAACTAAAGAATAGAGTTTTAAAAAGTACTAGTAATTTTACTTATAAAATTCAACCAAAATTTAAGTATGTTGGTAGTTTCTCTGAAGGATTGGCATCAGTATATATTGGTTACCGAAAAGGATATATTGACAAAAATGGTCGAGTAGCTATAAAACCACTTTTTGACGCCGCAGAAGAATTTTCTGAAGGGTTAGCACGGGTAAGCATCGGTGATAAGTGGGGTTACATCAATAGAAATGGCCAAATGGTAATTAAACCACAATTCGACTCTGCTGGAGAATTCTCCCAAGGTTTAGCAAAAGTTAGCAATGGTGATAAATGGGGCTATATCGACAGAGTTGGTCAAATAGTTATTAAGCCCAAGTTTAAAGCCGTAATGTCTTTTGCTGTAGATAACCAGGCAAAGGCTGTAAACAGACAAGCATTAGCTCCAGTCAAATTAGAACAGAAATGGGGTTACATCGACAAAAGCGGTAAATTTGTTATTCTTCCCAAGTTTAATCAAGCTTCTTACTTCTCTGAAGGCATGGCAGAAGTTAAATTAGGCGATAAATGGGGTTATATTGACCAAAGTGGTAAGTTAATTGTTCAACCTATATTTACTCAAGCATGGAAATTTTCTGAAGGCTTAGCCTTAGCTAGTATCAATCACCACTGGGGTTATATTGATAAAACTGGTAAATTTGCGATCAAGCCAGTATTTCAGGATGCAGGAATATTTTCCGAGGGGTTAGCCTACGTATGGAAAGAAGGCAAATATGGCTACATTACTAAAACAGGTCAAATGGCTATTCCAGCTAAATTTGACGATGTTGGTATTTTCTCCCAAGGATTAGCACGGGTAAACATAAATGATAAATGGGGATACATTGATACTACTGGTCAAATAGTTATCGAACCCCAATTCGATCATGCCACTGATTTTACAGTTGATAGATTGGGTGTTGACCAAAAAGTAAAACTTGCGTGGGTCAAAATTGGTTCCCAATGGGGTTACATTAGTACTTCTACAAATTAAAAATAGCAGAAAAGAAGCTAAAACTAAATTTTGAAGTTTGTATGCAACTATTAAATTGCAGCAAATCTTAATTTACTATTTTGATTACTAAATTAAGACTTTTGGGATTTATCTTAAGAATTTTATACCCAGTTAGGAGCTTAAAGATTTGAGAGTTTTGAGCGATAGCTCATTCTCATCCACAAAGTCAAAATCGTCAGACCTACCAAACCCATGATTCCAGCCAAAGGGTTATTATTAACGCCTGTAAACCATGTTGGTACAGAACCAGAGTATTCGATTAGTTTGCCAACATTAATAATGTAATAACCCCAAACTAAACCTCCATGAATCCCTATTGATAAACCGAGACGTCCTCGAGAACTTCGTTTTGCAAAAGCAGAAGCTAAACTTAATAGAAGTAAACCTAAAAATTGTGGCGAACTTTGGATTACTTCTGGAAGGGGCTTGATAAAATGAGCAACGGCAAATATAAGAGAACTACTCCAAAGCACCACAGAAGGTTTATAGTCTCTTTGGAGTTCATCATATATAAATCCGCGAAAAAATAACTCCTCTGCGAGCGCTACCCCTAAACCAGTAAGCGATCCTTCTAAAATAAGTTTTAGCAAGGAAATAGATGGTTCTTGCCATACTAACCAACCCATTATCCCTTGCAAAGAAAATAAAATTAAAATATTGATTACCCCAATAGCCAAACCCCGTAACAACTCAACACCATTACGGCGACTAAACTCTAAACCGTAATACTCAAATATACGTTTTTGTTGGCAAACGTACTTACCCCAAATAGGCAAAAACAGAAAAAACCAAATTGCCAAGGGTACCATTGTTACAATCGTTTGCAGGTTACTGTCATCAACCAAAAAATAAATTAATGCTGCATATGGTAACCATGGCAAACATAGAAATAAAATAAAACTACCCAGTCTGATCCCAAAAGAGCGCTGGGCTAAAATTGCAAAGTATTTTTTCATGACAAGTTACAGCGATCGCAAAACTAATAATAACGAAATCAATAAACATTAACGCTTATTTATTAATGATTTTTTCTTGGCATGTTTTAGCTTGACGCCAAGGAAGTTATTACAGTTTCACAATCCCAAGCAACTAAATCCTAATCTTCCGGTTCGATCGTACTAGTCAAACCATTTTCTTTTAAAGTCTCACTGTAAAACTCCGCATGCTCCAGTGCGCAAGTAATTACTAATGCTACGCCACTAGTATGAGCTTCCATCATTATGCTTACTGCTTGTGGCTGAGTGAGACTTGGTACTGTCGTTAACAGTACTTGGACCACATATTCCATACTATTAAATGGATCGTTATGAAGCAGAACGCGGTACCGAGGCGCTATCTTTCTCGACGTAGAACGCTTTTCTATAGTTTCGACTGACACGGCTCTTTACTTTTTTTTCAGTAGATGTACGACAAGAAGGCTGATGTTTTATGGTTACTTAACACTTTTTAACTTATCTTATAACATTTTAACCATGAATCTTGTTTTCACAAAATGTATCCACTGTCTTGAAAATTTGTGTTTTCTCAATATAGCGATAAGACTAGAATATTATGACCTCGAAGTTTGCTTCAAACCACATATGCGCAAACAAAAATTTCTAAAACTCAAGGTACAAAAGCAGTTCCCAGCACTAAAACGCTAGCAGATTTTTTTATTTTCACTCAAACACCTTACTTAGCCTATCTAAAATTATTAATATTTCCTCGCGATATTTAGTAATAATACAATTAATAATATGACCCAAAAATTTCAAGCGGGACAAATTGTGTATTTACAGGAAGGTGATACTCGTCTGTATGCAGAGGTCATTCAGGTTGTTGCTTCCCGTCAGTTGTGTTGGGTACGTCCTTTGTTTCTAGAAGTAAAATCTGGTGATGAGGAACCACAGATAACTGGCCTTCAAGAAGCTTTTGACTTATTATGGTCTATCAGTTTATTTTATCCTGCTTTGGATGTAGAAGTAATAAACTCGATCTGTCAAATTTCCCAAGAAGGGTCAAAAAGCGAAATGACTCCCAGCATTTGCAAGCAAAAACTCAACGAATTTATTCATCGTGTTTGGCAAAGCCAGAAAAATGCTAACCTCTCTGACGAAAAATGATTATCGAATTGACCTATCGCTGTAGTTCCAGACTGCTAAATGCAATTACGATGAAAATAGATATTATAAATAAGCCTAAAATCAAATTATTATTTTTGTGTCTATTTAAACCGAAATAATATTTTTAAATTTTATTCAACTCTCTTTCTAAATTAAATGTAGAATGAGTAAATAAAAATGAAACTAGAATAAGTAAAATATCATCTAGCATACAAAAATTATTAGACAGTAAGTATTTAACAATTTTACAAAATATGTTGATAAATATATTTACTGAGAAAATGTCTCATATATTATAACAACTACTACATATCTGATATATATATTATCCCAAAATATAATTTAATAATTGTTCCAGAACTTCAACTAGATTCGGATGATTTAAATTCATCTAAATCTTCCTCAAATACTTCTGCATAGAGCTATTCTACCAGCATCCATCTCTGCCATTAATAGCTCTAAAGCTTCGTAGTCAACGTCAGAAATATAACCCCGAGTAGTCAATTCCAAATTAATCTCATTCTCGATTTCTAGTGTTAATTTTTTGATATCTAGTGCTCTAGCAACTAGTTGACGAATAGCGTATTTAGTTTCCATAAAAAATAAGTAAAGTGTATTTAATACTAATTATCCAAGCATGACTTCAGTATAAAACGCGATCGAGATCTCAGATAAACAGTGACATGAATCACAAACAAGACGAATATACTTGTAATACTTAGGTTTATGCAATTACGATTTATCCTTGACAGCAGCAGATTTTAGGCTTTCTTAATCTTAATTTAGCTATGTGTTTAACTAGAATAATATGTTACACCCAATCATTTAAATTTGTTTCTACTCAATCTAACAAAAAGTATACGGTAATACTTTTGGGGATAGAATTATAACAATCTTTAAACAGAGCCATTAGACTAATAAAGATTCCGCAAAGAGGTGTAAGACGAATGGTCGATGTGAACATAAAAAGATTATGGTCAAATACATCTAACCTGTTTTTTTTTGACGCCTCTGATAGGAATTGACTATGCAAGCAGTACTTAGCCATACCACAGTTGCAATTATTAAACCCCAAGATAATTTAAATGCTGTTAACGCTTTGGAATTTGAGCGTGACTTAACAACAGCTTTAAGACACGAGAACAATCAAATTTTGCTAGTAAATCTAGAAAAAGTGGAACTATTAGATAGCTCTGGATTAATGTCATTGGTATCTGCACTTAAGTTAGCTCAAAACTTGGGAAAGCGTTTGGGTTTATGTTGCGTATCCCCATCTATCAAAATTATTTTTGAACTTACTCAATTAGATCGAGTGTTCGAAATTTTTGAAAACCAAAAAATATTATTCAGTGCATAATTCACAGATATCACAATGATATTTGCGCCGTTGTGTAAACATCAACACCTAAAATAAAAAAAAACTCTGGAATTTAACTGATTTCCATATCTTCAGACACTTAATAAATGCTAAGGTTGGTAGTGATTAGCTGTAAGTTAGCACGCAGATTAGCACAGTGTCTGTTGCAGTAGAAAAATTAATTACACCGGATATTGCGAAGCCAGCTCGCTATTTAGGTAACGAGCTTGGGTCAGTACACAAACCTTGGGATGAAGCTGAAATTCGCTGGGTTTTAACCTACCCAGAAGTTTATGAAGTCGGTGCATCCAATTTGGGTCACATCATCCTCTATAACATCATAAATTCCCAGCCTCGGCAGTTGTGCGATCGCTCTTACCTACCAGGAAAAGACCTGGCGGGTAAATTGCGAAGCACGAATACACCTTTGTTTGCTGTCGAATCGAAACGAGATTTAAAGGAATTTGATATTCTTGGCTTTAGTCTCAGTTATGAACTGGGAGCGACAAACATCTTAGAAATGTTAGATTTAGCGGGAATCCCTTTAACATGGGAGGAACGAAATCAGGGAAATCATTTCCCCTTGATATTTGCAGGTGGACAAACCGCAACATCTAACCCCGAACCCTATGCCGACTTTTTTGATTTCTTTGCCTTGGGAGACGGTGAAGAATTATTACCAGAAATCGGCTTAATTTTAGAAGAAGGTAAAAGAGCTAAAATTAGCCGCAAAGAATTATTATTAGATTTGGCACAAGTCCCTGGCGTCTACGTTCCGCAGTTCTATGAAATGAACCCTGACGGGTCAGTTACTCCTAAGCGCCCCGATGTACCAAAGCGAATTATTCGCCGTGTTGCAACCCCAATACCGGCTTACTCTATTGGACTGGTCCCTTATGTAGAAACAGTCCACGAACGCTTAATAGTTGAAATTCGCCGGGGTTGTACCCGTGGTTGTCGCTTTTGTCAGCCAGGAATGCTTACCCGACCTGCACGGGATGTCGCACCAGATAAAGTGGTTGATGCGATTGAGAAGGGAATGCGCCAAACAGGTCATAGAGAATTTTCCCTACTGTCTCTGAGTTGTTCTGATTATTTGTCCTTACCTGCGGTAGGGACGGAAATTAGAAATCGCCTCAAAGATGAAAATATTTCTCTTTCTCTTCCTTCTCAAAGAGTTGATAGATTTGACGAAAATATTGCTCGTATTCTTGGCGGTACCCGACAAGGAGGACTAACTTTTGCTCCAGAAGCGGGAACCCAAAGAATGCGCGATATCGTTAATAAAGGCTTGACCAACGAAGAATTACTCAGGGGTATCAAAACTGCCAGGGAGCAAGGTTGGGATAAAATTAAGCTTTATTTTATGATTGGTTTACCTGGAGAAACAGATGTTGATGTATTAGGTATAGCCGAAACAGTAAGATGGCTCAGAAGAGAATGCTGGGCTAAGGGTAGAAAAACACTTTCGTTTAATTTGACTGTCTCTAATTTTACTCCTAAACCCCATACGCCATTTCAATGGCATTCGGTTTCTACTTCCGAGTTTAAACGCAAACAAGACATCCTGAGGCAAGAATTTCGCCGCATGAAAGGAGTAAAAGTCAACTTTACCGATGTACGGATTTCAGCGATGGAAGATTTCATTGGTCGAGGTGATCGCTCCTTAGCTCCAGTCTTAAAGCGTGCTTGGGAATTAGGAGCAGGTATGGATTCTTGGTATGAAAGTCTAGATAAAGCTTTTGCTGCTTGGGGAGAAGCCATTGCTGAATCTGGATTGGATTGGAAATATCGCCAAGTTGAAAATGGTGAATGGAATGTAATGGAAGGCGAAGGTAAAGATTCCGACCATCGGCTTGATGCACCTTTACCCTGGGACCACATAGATACAGGAATTGATAAAAGGTGGCTCAAGGAAGATTTGCAACGTGCCTTAGAAGCGATCGTAGTACCCGATTGTTCCTTTGATGGTTGTTCCCATTGCGGTGTTTGCAGTCCCGAATTTGGTCATAATATTGCGATCAAGGCACCACTAATCCCAGAATTTTCCGGTGATTTTGTGCCCAATACAACTAAAGCTCAAAAAATACGAGTTTGGTTTGGCAAGCAAGATGATATGGCGTTGATTGGTCACCTAGATTTAATGCGGTTGCTTGATCGAGCCGTGAGACGTGCCAAATTACCCATATCTTTTACCGGCGGGTATAATCCACAACCTAGAATATCTCCAGCTAATGCTTTACCTTTGGGTGTTACAAGTAGCGGCGAAATTGTTGATTTTGAATTGACTGAGGCAATTGATGTAGAAGTATTTCGTCAAAAACTAACTCAAATACTACCTGTAAATATTCCGGTATATAAAGTTATCCAACTGGATGTAAAATCCGAAAAAGCAGCCCAAGTTCTAGAATCTGCTGAATATCAAATAACAATAGCTGCTCTCAATACACAGCCAAATGTTACACAATGGCAAAATTGGGTTGACATAATTAACAGTAAGGACGAAATATTATGGGAACAAACAACTAAATCAGGCAAAACTTACTTGGTAAATCTGTGCGAACGCTTATTGGAATTAGAATTAATCCCAGAGAATAGTAACTTCTGTGATTCAACAGCAGTTTTACGCTATTTAGGAAAATGGCGTAACGATGGCACAATGTTGCGTCCCAACCAAATCTTGTTTATGCTAGAGCAAGTAGCTTCCGAAGAATTTCAACTGCTACACATTCACCGCAATCGGCTAGTTTTAGCGGTTTAAGGTTTACTGAGGGCAATTGGAACTAAGTTGCCCTCAGGTAGTGCATAAGCAAATAATTGATTTTTGACAAGGTTGCGTTAGAATGATATGAAGAGAAATTTTCTGGCGCTGCATTGAGTAAGCTGATTCACTAACCTGACATTCAGGATACGGAAGCAAAATATTAGAGTGCAAATTCCCGGATTTGACCCCAGGAAACTTGAAGCAGATTGACAAACACTCTTTAAAAATAGCTACGAGTGAATCGGCAACCAAACAAGCGACTGGGTCGGCTTCTCTAATTATTTCTCCGAGTATATGCTTTTTCAAACAACAGTGGAAAGCTCTGGCCAAAGATTGGAAAGAGCATTTAATCAAAAATTAACCACGGACGGGTATTTAATTGCTTAGAAAATTTTATGCAGCCGTTGTGGAATAATCAAGCGTGTGAGCGTCAAGACAACGTCAACCGCTTGCCAAATTTGAGAGCAAAAAAGTGTAATTTTTACTACCAGCAGAACCAGGCTTGTAAGGGCGAACTCGAACAATCAACCCCCATGTCTATTTGTGCTGCCAATTTTTGAGGGAATTGAATGACAAAACAAATTATTATCGCCGAACAGCATCAGATTGCTGCTGTATTTTCTGAAGACCAAATACAAGAATTGGTTGTTGCTACGGGTCATCACCAAATTGGTGATATTTACTTAGGTGTAGTAGAAAATGTATTACCTGGGATAGATGCAGCCTTTGTAAATATAGGTGACCCAGAACGTAACGGTTTTATTCATGTAACCGATCTCGGACCACTCAGACTTAAGCGCAGTTCGGCTGCAATTACGGAATTATTGGCACCACAGCAAAAAGTTCCAGTACAGGTAATGAAAGAGCCAACTGGAACCAAAGGTCCAAGATTGACGGGAAATATTACTTTACCCGGGCGTTACGTTGTTCTCATGCCTTATGGACGCGGTGTAAATTTATCCCGTCGAATCAAAAATGAAAATGAACGCAACCGTTTGCGAGCACTAGCAATTTTGATTAAACCTGCTGGCATGGGTTTGTTAGTACGAACTGAAGCCGAAGGCAAGCCAGAAGAAGCGATTATTGAAGATTTAGAATCTTTGCAAAGACAATGGGAAACCATTCAGCAAGAAGCTCAATCTACCCGCGCACCAGCATTACTCAATCGAGATGATGATTTCATCCAAAGGGTACTACGAGATATGTACGGTGCCGATGTTAACCGAATTGTGGTTGATTCAAGTACTGGGTTAAAACGAGTCAAACAATACTTACAAAATTGGAGTGGCGGACAAACACCACAAGGTTTATTAATCGATCACCACCGCGATCGCAGCGATATTTTGGAATATTTCCGCATTAATGCTGCAGTTAAAGAAGCTCTGAGACCGAGAGTAGATTTACCATCTGGAGGTTATGTAATTATTGAACCGACAGAAGCACTAACCGTAATCGATGTTAACTCGGGTTCCTTTACACGTTCTGCAACAGCAAGAGAAACAGTTTTGTGGACTAATTGTGAAGCTGCAACGGAAATTGCCCGTCAATTACGCTTGCGTAATATCGCCGGTGTAATTGTTGTTGATTTTATTGATATGGAATCGCGGCGCGACCAACTGCATGTCCTAGAGCATTTTAATAAGGCACTCAAAGCAGACAAAGCCCGTCCCCAAATCGCTCAGCTTACAGAACTGGGTCTAGTAGAGCTTACGCGTAAGCGTCAAGGACAAAATATTTATGAATTATTTGGTAAGACTTGTTCCACATGTGGTGGTTTAGGTCATATTGTCAGACTACCTGGTGAAACTGAAACTCCAGAAGTTGTAGCTCCAACCGAAGTACCGCCAGAACGTTTTGTTTCCTTACCCCATAAAGAACCCCGCTTACCTGCTGCTCGCATTAATGAACCACGGGAATCTTACGAAGGATTTAATGACGGATTTGATAACGAATCTGAGTTAGCAGCCTTGAATTTGGTTAACCATCCGAGCTATCACGAACTTGGTGATAGTAGTAAACGTCGCGTCCGTCGTCGTCGTAATGGTGTCAATGGGACTAATGGCAAAGAGGAACTACGGCTTAATAATAATTCTCCAATCTTGGCTAATGACCAAGATGGGGACATAGATGCAGAATTAGCTTCAGAAGCTACTTTTGGTAAAGCCGGTTGGGGCGATCGCCTCCCCCCTGCTAATAGAGTAAGTAAAATAGAATCTGTTAAATCAGTCGTCGAACCACCAGAAATTGTTTCTGTGGAGATGTCATCGGAAGAACAAGACGTTTATGCGCTAATGGGAGTATCACCTTTAGTACTTTTAAATCGTGAAGTAAAAAATCCCAAGTCTGTAATTATCAATGTAACCCAGCCCGGACAAGCTTCTACAGCAACATCAGAAAATCCAGAACCTACTATTGCGCCAAAACCTGTAAAAAATTCCGATGAAGTAGAAACCCCAGCACCTACAAAGGTTGAATTGGAAGAAAGTAGTACAGCAGAGGTAACTCCGGTAATTGCTTCAAAACCAAAACCAGAACCAGAACCAGAACCTGAGCCAGAACCAGAACCTGAGGTTATTAGTGCATCTAGCAGTACCGGTATCAAACGTCGCCGTCGCCGTCGTTCATCTGCTACAGAAAGTGAATAAAAATCGGCTTGAAGCATAAATAATTCTTATGGCTGATAGGCAAAAATCTGTTTTTGGCATGGGCTCCCAAACATCCACAAGCGATTCCCAGTGGCTGGAGTTATCCCCTTCATCTAAATTGCCTGAAATTGTTGCAGGCGTTGATGAGGCGGGAAGAGGTGCATTATTTGGACCTGTAGTTGCTGCTGCTGTCGTACTCCCACAAACTGCTTTTCCGGAGTTGATTAGTGCAAAAATCAATGACAGTAAAAAGCTGAGTGCTACTCGTCGAAGTAAATTAGCTGAGCAAATTTATGAGTTGGCATTAGATTGGAAAATTGGCTGTGCTTCTCCCACAGAAATTGACGAAATAAATATTCTGCAGGCATCTTTATTAGCCATGAGACGAGCAATCACGAGGCTCGAAATTCAGCCGGAAATTTGTTTGATTGATGGCAATCAAATGATAAAAGATCTACCCCAACAACAGCAACAAACAATAGTTAAGGGAGATTCTAAATCGCTCCAAATTGCTGCTGCTAGTATTGTGGCGAAAGTTTGGCGCGATGAGATAATGATAAAAATGGCATTGAAATACCCCATGTATGGCTTAGATAAGAATAAGGGATACGGTAGTAAAATTCACCTGATAGCATTAGAGCAACATGGGCCTTCGCCTTGGCACCGTCATTCTTTCAGCCCTTGTCAAAAACAAATGAAGATAAATCTAGAGATATAGCTAATTGCGATGCTTCAAATCAAAAATAAAGTGATAATTATTCCAATTTCAAGCTAGAAAATTCAGTGCTGTCACTGTCAATTCTTTGTCCCTGTGTTTGAGACTTAACCCAGGAATGATAATCATTCAAAAGCTGATTGAGTAATCTTTGCTTGATTGTCATTAAGACGCTTTTGAGCAGGGCATTTCCAGTTTTTTCCATAATCAATTGGGGAGTGAAAGAAAATGGCGGTGGCAGTTCTAATCTAACTTCTAGATTGGCATTGCCCTTAAGGTAAGTAACACCATTGCGCTGTATAGGTAATAAATATCCTTTTAAATTTAGGTTAAAACGCTGGTTAATGTAATCTAAACCAAGGATTTTACAAGCAATTGATTCTAGGTTGATTGTGCCGTTTGATTGTGCCCATACCTTCATGTCTACGGTTGGTTGAATTTTTACAGACATAAAATGTAAAGGACGCATTTTTAAACGAAAAACTTCTCTACTCAGTTGTTCAACCCGCTTTTGATCGACTAAAGCATTAACTAATCTTTGTGGCTGACGCAAGTAATGCTCAACGGGAATAGCTTGCCGGGTAACAGTAATTTCTACTGACTCGGAAGCAAAAAACTTGGTCGCCATAATTTAATAACCATAACTATTTAATTATTCTAATATTTTTTAATACATGATTAATAAAAAATATTTAATGTATTTTTCACTGTTGAAATGTGATGTTTTGCTATACTTTGTCATTAAGTAGATGCTGAGATAGCATTGCTCTAAAAAGCTGCAAATATCTTTATCTTTAAAATTAATACCTCAGAATTAAAATACTAATAAATATCTGGAAATTTTGTCACAAGTAGTAATAAGTGATTTATGTAATGTCTGGATACAGTTAAATGCTCGAGCAAAAAGTTTATATATACTATTTAAATAATGCATGTTTGCAACCTTGATTATATTTACAATTTTCGAAATATATATAAGCAAAAAATACTAAGGAAAAAATAAGTAATAGTGAGTAGGGCGATAATTGTTCATTACACTGGAACTACTTTTCTATAGTTATTTTCATATAAATGGCTAACAATTATTCCATAACCTGTTCACAAACTGAATATGATTGTTGTAATATTCATTTTGAATTTGGGAAAAAAAGTGGAGATTTTGTAATTGAAAACTCAATGAAAATATTTCAAGATCCGAGGTTTGTATCGGCTCCACTCCAAGATAAGTAATCAAAAACTGCTAAACATTTCATAACTATAATAATGAACAAGCGCATTCATCTATTGTTATTGTTGGCATGGATAATTATTGGTAGTTGTCTGCGCTTTATCGGCTTAGAAAAATTACCACCTTGGACTGATGAATGTGCCACCATAGTTTTCAGCTTGGGTAACACATTTCGTCACGTACCCCTCAATCAAATTATTAATGCGGATGTCTTGTTGCAACCATTGCAAGTAATATCCAATACAGAAATTAGTGATGTTACCGAACGCTTATTTAGTGAAAGTACACACCCACCTATATATTTCATTATTAATCACTTGTGGATGAAAATTTTTTCACCACCAGGAGAATTAGCATCTATTTTTGCGGCGCGATCGCTGAGTGCCATATTAGGAATTATATCCATTCCAGCAATGTTTGGTTTCGGATATATAGTTTTTCGTTCGGCTTTAGTAGGACATATAGCGGCTGCGTTAATGGCTGTCTCTCCCTACAATATATTTTTAGCTAGGGAAGCACGTCATTATACCCTAGTTATTTTGTTGCTAATTGCTTCTTTGTCTTGTTTCATGAAAGCAATTGAAGTGACTCGTAATCATCGACGCCTACCAATTTGGGTGGGGTTAACTTGGGTTATAGTCAATGCTTTGGGAATTGCAACCCATTTTTTCTTTAGCTTGGCACTGTGCGTTCAAGGTTGTGTATTGCTCTTATACATTGCAAAGCAAATCAAAAGTAATAAGTGGGTGTCAATACGTTTAAACTGGTTACGTATGTTGGGAGTTGCTTTTGGAACCTTTAGTGCTTCTATAGTATGGTTACCAATTTTAACAAAGATTCGTGGAAATGAGCTTACCACTTGGGTCTCTGATGGAAGTCCGCATTTCATAGAACCGATTTGGCGACTTTTTCTATGGATGATAAGTATATTTGTATTGCCTCCGTCAGCAATTTCTATTGTACCTATTTGGATTGTGGTAATTTCTGGTGTATTTACACTACTGTTTTTAGGTTGGGTAATTTATAACATCAGATGTACTTTACAAGCTCAACAATTAAATTCAACATCTGCCGTTATTAGTAATTCCTTAAAAGAATACATTATCGGGGCAATATTTTTATTTTTAAGCTTTAGTTACTTTCTAGGTATAGATTTAACTTTAGCACCGCGCTTCCAATTTATTTATACACCCACAGTTATACTTGTCTTTGCAGCGGCTTTAGCTATTTGCTGGCAGGAAGGAAAAAACTTTCATTCCCAAAATCATCAATTCTTTTCGGCTATTAACAAGAGAGTGTTGGTGGGAATTATTGCTTTTATGTCCCTTTTGGGAGGAGTAACAGTTGTTGGGAATATTGGCTACTTGCAGCATCATCGTCCCGATATCCTTGCTCCAACGATCTACAAAGCTTCCCAATCCCCAGCTATCATCGCTACCAGTCACAAACATCACGGACAAACTGGAAGAATGATGGGTTTAGCACTAGAATTTAAACGCTTATCTGGTGATAAATTTTCTAGTAATGATTGGCAGTTTTTCTTAGTACACAAAGATTTTCAAACAGACTCTTACAGTGAGGGGATGGAAATACTTAATAAACAACTTACTCAAGTACCTCGCCCTTTGGATTTGTGGTTAGTTAACTTTCGCACAAAAATGGATTTAGAATCTCAAAATTGTTTTCTTGACCCTAAATATAATTCATATGCTGGTGAATACAAATATAAGCTCTACCGTTGTGCTGCCAATAATTAATGCTTTCATATTGTGATATTTAGTAGTTATTTATAGCACCAAAATTGATTAATTATTCGAAAGATTTTTGGCCAATCTGTAACATGAATTTAGGGCTCAAATATATTAGTGCATCTGGCGAACTATTAAACTTTGAATATACCCGAGAAAAACATTCCTGAGAATTGTAAAGTTGAGATGGATTTTAAAAAATTCTTCTTGTGAAAAATTATTTTTAGGAAAACTTGTTTTTATTTGCGACTGCTAACTACTGATAACCACTAATTACTAGCTACCAATTACCCATGATAAGTGACGAACCGAAAACTTTACATATTGCCCATTTAGGACCATTAGGTACATATGCCGAAGCTGTTGCTATTAATTATACTAATTTCCTGAAAGAAAAGGCCGAAGTGAAAACTCAGTTGTGTCCTTATCCCAGCATTGCTGAAACATTATACGCTGTAGATTCTAAGGAAACAGATTTAGCTGTGATACCTGTAGAAAACTCTATTGAGGGAAGCGTGAGAGTCACTATGGATACATTATGGCAATTAGATGATTTACAAATTAATCTAGCCTTAGTTATGCCAATTTGTCATGCTCTTGTCTCAAATGCTAAAAGCTTGGAGACAATTGAAAAAGTTTACTCCCATCCCCAAGCTCTTGCTCAATGTCAGAAATGGCTAAATGCATTCTTACCTAATGCACAGCTAATTCCGACAAAATCTACAACTGAAGCATTAGGAATACTAGATCAAGAATCGACCACAGCAACGATTTCTTCCAAGCGTGCGGCGCAAATATATAATTTACCGATTCTAGCCAGCAGCATTAATGATAGTCCAGAAAACTACACTCGTTTTTGGATAATTAGTAGAGTTGACGTTGACGTACCTGATATTTATCCCCATTCTTCTGTTGCTAAAAGCACTCACACCTCATTAGCCTTTAGTCTACCTGCAAATATTCCTGGCGCTTTGGTTAAACCCTTAGAGGTCTTTTCTCAACTTGGTATAAATCTCAGTCGCATCGAGTCTCGACCTACTAAACGCTCCCTAGGAGAATATTTATTTTTTATAGATTTAGAAGCTGATGATAGCCAATCAGAAATACAATTGGCACTCACCGAACTTAGTAAGCATACAGAAATACTGAAGGTTTTTGGCAGTTACAATGTCCTGCAGATTAGCAAGTCAAGCAACTAACTGCTAACTAGAATAATTAGCCAGTACTTAGTATTAACTAACCCCTATAGTTTTGATTTAATGTGTCTTTAAGAACTGTACGAGCAGCTAAATGATTGCGAGTAGAAGTTAAAATTTCTGCTTCCCGTTCTAAACGAGCAGCAGTATCTTGTATTTCTAAAAGTGCTTGTTGCTCCAAAGGAACACTTCTCAGATTATACGCAACCCAATATGAAAGCTCTAAAGGTAACTCTGGCAAATCGTCTGGTAGTTCAATTGGTTGTTCAGTGAGTTTTGCTGATAAACGAACTACATCTTGCAGCAATTGTTCCACTTCTGTTGCAACTGTTCGCAAGTCTTGACTGGGTGGCTCGTCTTCTATCCATTCTACTAACCCTACGTAATAAGGCTTTTCTCGAATGTACTCCAAGACGCGAAATCTTTGCTGTCCTAAAGTTACCATTTTCATCCGATCGTCTGGATAACGTTGATAGTGAACAATTTCAGCACAGCAACCAACATTCGCAATTGAGCCTTTTACTGGATCTACCATCAGCACACCGAACCTTCGATCGCTTTGCAAGATCGTGTTCATCATCATCCGGTAGCGAAATTCAAATATATGTAGGGGTAAAGGTCTGGAAGGAAATAACACTAACTCCTTTATGGGGAATAGAGGTAATTCGCGAACCGCAATATTAGAAGAAGATGACATTGTAACCTTGGTATAAATTTAATCTTTATAAAGTTATTTTTAGATTCCCCGTATTTTGCTATTCTAGCATTTTATGATTCGGCTATAAAAAACCTTGAGGAAATCTATATCAAACACTAGTAAAGATTGAAACATCATAAATAAGAATATTTTTATAAGAAGATTAAAAATCTTCGTACCTAAATATCAATTCAATATCTACAAATTTAAACCCATGACTTACAATTAAGTATCTTTTATTACTTTATTTTTGTTGGTTGTATGAAGTTATTAACTCAATATTATTTGCCCAATTGAGAATACATAATCAAGTGTGATTAAGATTTTTAGATCTAATGAATTAGCTATCTGTAGACAAAGACAAGTTAATTAATGTTAGATATTAATTAATCTTAGATAGCATTCTTTTATTTCTAGATTTTTAAATTAACAATTATATTTCTGATAGAAATCATAAAAAAAAATTACATATAATTTCCACATATCAAGGACTATATTTTTGCCTCAGGATATTTTTTGCTTCCTATCCCCTTTATAGCAAAATATAATTTTCTGACCCATACACTTACTGCTATAAAAACTTAATTTGCTAAAGCTTAAATCAACTCAATTCATTACATTATTTAGATAAAGATTGAAGATTTTGTATTGAATTTAAACTTATAAAGCGATGATAGAAATTATTGTGAAACAAATTCATATCCAGAATCACAAATATGATTCCTAGTAGACAGGGATTTATTAACAACATTTTTGTTCAAATACAAATTCTGCGGGAGATAATTCCCCGCAGATATGACGTAACAGTGCAATCTTAACTGTTACGTGGTTTATTTATTCGTCTCACTACTCACTTTGATGCGATTGACTATTAGTTGTTATTATTATGTAAGTTTTCAGTATTTAAAATCTTACTCAGCCACAAATAAAACAACAAAGCAAACTAATAACTAGTAAAAATATAACTGATTACAATTTGACTTCAATATCCACACCAGATGGTAAATCCAATTTCATTAGAGCATCAATAGTTTTAGAAGATGGCTGATAAATATCGATGATACGGCGATGAGTACGTGTTTCAAAATGTTCCCTAGAGTCCTTATCAACGTGAGGCGAGCGCAAAACACAGTAAATTCGACGTTTTGTCGGCAGGGGTATAGGACCAATAGCTGTAGCGTTGGTACGGTTTGCTGTATCAACAATCTTCTCGCAAGATGTATCTAGTAAACGACGGTCAAAAGCTTGTAAGCGAATTCTGATTTTTTGCTGTTGTTGTAAAGTGGCCATTTCTTTAGTTTTCCTGGTTCAGATGAAAGAAGCTAGTAAAGCTTATTTGAAAAATTAGAGTATCGTTCGGCTTATTAAAGCAGCTTGTGCTTCTACATATTAATAGACGAACAATAATAATTATGAGCTAGCGGAAATTAAATAATTACTTGAGTAGCAATGTATAGCTCTTCTAGAAAAAGTAAATTTACGATCGCTCATAATATAGTTCGAGAAATACAATTCAAATGATGGGAAAAGAGCAGAGAATAATTTCAGCATCTCTGCTCCTCCTTCATTTAAGGTAAACAGGTGTTACTTTACGATCTTGGAAACAACACCAGCACCAATTGTACGACCACCTTCACGAATAGCAAAACGCATTCCTGTTTCAATCGCAATTGGGTTGATTAATTCCACATTCATTTTAATGCGGTCTCCAGGCATTACCATTTCTGCAACGCTACCATCATCTGCAGTAAAAGATTTGATGGTACCGGTTACGTCAGTGGTTCGCACGTAGAACTGAGGGCGATAACCAGAAAAGAATGGAGTCTTACGACCACCTTCTTTATCAGTTAAAACATACACTTCACCTTCAAATTCAGTGTGTGGTGTAATGCTACCTGGCTTAGCAAGAACCATACCGCGTTCTACGTCAGTTTTTTGCAGACCGCGCAATAATACTCCAGCATTATCCCCAGCCATACCTTCATCAAGACTCTTTTTGAACATCTCGATTCCAGTTACGGTGGTGCTGCGGGTATCTCTAATTCCAACAAGCTCTACCTGATCGCCAACTTTAACAACACCACGCTCAATTCTACCAGTCGCTACGGTACCACGACCTGTGATAGAAAATACGTCTTCAACTGCCATCAAGAAAGGCTTATCTACAGCCCGCTCGGGAGTAGGAATATAAGAATCTACCTTATCCATCAAGTCATAGATTTTATCTACCCACTCGTTATCGCCCCGTTGTGTTGAGGGGTTAGCAATCATATGCTCTAGTGCTTGCAAACCAGAACCTGCTATCACAGGAATTTCATCACCAGGGAAGTCATAACTGCTCAGCAATTCTTGGACTTCTAATTCCACCAATTCCAGCAGTTCATCATCATCCACCATGTCTTTCTTATTTAAAAAGACAACGATGTTGGGCACGCCCACTTGTTTTGCTAAGAGGATGTGCTCCCGGGTTTGGGGCATAGGACCATCAGCTGCGGATACTACCAAAATAGCACCATCCATCTGAGCAGCACCTGTGATCATATTTTTCACATAGTCTGCGTGTCCGGGACAATCTACGTGAGCATAGTGACGATTTTCAGTCTCATACTCCACGTGAGCAGTGTTAATAGTAATACCCCGAGCTTTTTCTTCTGGGGCGTTATCGATTTCATCATACTTTTTGGCCGCAGCTTGACCTAAAGCCGATAAGGTCATGGTGATAGCTGCTGTTAAAGTAGTTTTACCGTGGTCAACGTGACCAATAGTACCAATATTAACGTGGGGTTTATTTCTTTCAAACTTTGCGCGTGCCATGAGTACTCGTTTTTTTTCCTTTTCTAGTTATGCGTTCCCTTTACTTTTAGCGATGATTGCCTCACTGACGTTGCGAGGCACTTCCTCGTAACTACTAAATTCCATGGAGAAGACGCCCCGACCTTGGGTCTTGGAGCGGATGTCTGTAGCATAACCAAACATTTCCGCCAATGGAACTTTAGCAGTCACTTTTGAAAGACCCTGTTCGGATCCCATCCCTTCAATTTGACCCCGACGAGAGTTCAAATCGCCCATCACATCCCCAAGGAAGTTTTCTGGTACTTCTACCTCAACTTTCATCATGGGTTCTAATAGGACTGGTGAAGCCTTCATTGTGGCAGCTTTCATCGCCATAGAACCAGCAATTTTGAATGCCATCTCTGAAGAATCTACGTCGTGGTAAGACCCATCTATCAATGTTGCCTTGACGTCAATTAAGGGATACCCTGCTAGGATACCCGATTCACAGGTTTCTTTCATTCCCTGCTCTACTGGCGCAACATATTCTCTGGGTACTGAACCACCGACTATTTTAGAGACAAATTCAAAACCGCTTCCCGCTTTTCCTGGCTCTAAGTCGATTACGACATGACCGTACTGACCTTTACCACCACTTTGGCGGATGAATTTACCTTCTACCTTAGTAACAGCTTTGCGGATAGTTTCGCGATAAGCTACCTGTGGTGCGCCAACATTTGCTTCAACTTTAAATTCTCGTAACATTCTATCTACGAGAATCTCTAAGTGTAACTCTCCCATTCCCGCAATCACGGTTTGGTTAGTTTCAGGGTTGACGCTGACACGAAAAGTGGGATCTTCTTCCGAAAGCGCTTGTAACGCTTTTGAAAGCTTTTCCATATCGTTCTTGGTTTTGGGTTCAACCGCAACCGAGATCACAGGTTCTGGAATAAATAGGGATTCCAAAATTACCGGCGAATCCTCATCACAAAGAGTATCACCTGTCAAGGTCTCTTTCAATCCTACTGCTGCTCCCAAATCCCCTGCTCGCAGTTCATCAACATCCTGCCGATCATCTGCCTTCATTAAAACTAGGCGGGAAATTCGTTCTTTCTTACCTTTTGTCGCATTATAAACATAGCTACCTTTCTTGAAGATGCCAGAATAAACTCGAATAAAGGTTAAACGACCGTAAGGATCGGCCATCACTTTGAAAGCAAGTGCAGCTAAGGGGGCTTCGTCGTCGGCAAATCTTTCGACTGTTTCGCCACTTGGTAATGTACCTTGAATTGGGGGTACATCTATAGGTGCTGGCAGGTAATTTACCACAGCATCCAAGAGCAACTGCACACCCTTGTTTTTAAATGCCGAACCGCACAGCATCGGTACAATCGTACCGTCTATAGTTCCTTTTCTCAGAGCTAGCTGGATCTCTTCTTCTGTGATTTCTTCTCCTTCGAAGTACTTTGTCATCAAATCATCAGAAGTTTCAGCTACCGCTTCAATTAATTTTGTACGATATTCTTCAACTATTTCTTGTACTTCGGCGGGAATATCTGTTTCTTCAATATCAGTTCCTTGGTCGTTGTTGTAGATGTATGCACGCATCTTGACCAAGTCGACTATTCCACGAAACTCGCTCTCACTACCAATTGGTAATTGGATTGGAACAGCGTTGGTTCGCATGCGATCGCATACTTGCTCGTGAACCTTGAAGAAATCCGCACCAATACGATCCATTTTGTTTACAAAAATGATCCTTGGTACTTTATAACGATCTGCTTGTCGCCATACAGTTTCGGTTTGGGGTTGTACACCACCTACTGAGCATAGAACTGTGATAACACCATCTAATACCCGCATGGAGCGCTCAACTTCGATGGTGAAGTCTACGTGACCGGGAGTATCAATTATGTTTATTTGATGATCTTTCCAACTAGTGCTAATAGCAGCAGCAGTAATTGTAATTCCTCGCTCCCGTTCTTGAGCCATCCAGTCGGTTACCGCTGTTCCCTCGTGAACCTCACCAATTTTGTGAATAATCCCGGAGTAAAACAGTATTCTCTCAGTCGTAGTTGTTTTGCCCGCGTCTATATGTGCTGCGATGCCAATATTACGCACCTTTTCCAGCGGGTTAGTACGTGCCACAGCTGCCTCCTATACCTTTCGCCTCATGATATCTTGTATATTACACTTTGTTAAGAATATATACTCTTACGGGAACCCGCCTTCTTTATATAAAGATTTGATATATTCATTCGCGGCAATTATCAGTTAACTGTCAATTGGTTAACAGTTAACTGTTCATAATTAGTAACGATAGTGGGCAAAAGCCTTATTCGCTTCTGCCATTCGATGTGTTTCTTCCCGTTTACGAATAGCATTACCAGTTTCGTTAGCTGCATCCATTAATTCATTGGCTAACCTATTCGCCATTGTTTTGCCGGGACGTTCCCGAGAGAATCTTACAAGCCAACGGAGTGCCAATGTTGTACCTCGATCGGAACGAACTTCCATTGGTACTTGGTAAGTTGCACCACCAACCCGTCGAGCTTTAACTTCTACCAAAGGAGTAACATTTTGAACTGCTCTTTCAAATGTTTCCAATGGATCGTTTCCTGTTCTCTGCTCAATTGTTTTCATCGCATCATAAACAAGTCTTGCAGCCAGTGATTTTTTCCCATGACGCATAATTCGTCGAATCATCATGCTGACTAAACGACTGTTATATACTGAGTCAGGAGGAACTGGACGTCTTTGAATAACACCACGACGAGACATAATTAACTCTTAAATTTATGTTTGGCAACGAGATTATATGATATCTAAGAATTGAGAATTTGTTAGCGCAAACCATCGAAATAAGCTTACTATTCGACGAATCAGGCTTTTCACTCTTTTCTTAATTTTGGCTTTTCCGAAAGCAGTGCTACTTCCTACTGTTGTCTTTTACTGGACATATAAGGCGACAACATTATATACCTTATTTGTGATATCTTCGCCCTTCGAATAAGTAGAGAATTGTAAATAACTCTCAAAATTAATGCTTATCATCAGTAATACTTGTTAACTGTTCGGATAAGCATTTCCCATTCAAAACACTCAATGTTAATCACAGACTTAAAAAGAGTTTATCTGCAGGAAATCATCTGTTTCTAGGAAATTAGCCAACTGGAAATCATTAGCAAATTAGAGCGGCGTAAGCCCTTGCATGGACTATTGCCGCTCAGAAAGCCTTATTCGGGTCAATTTGTTTTAGATTCATCTGACACTTTTGGCGATTCATGGGGTAAGCACAATAGGAAATTGCATTTATCCCTTAGGACGTTTTGTCCCATATTTGGAACGACCTTGTTTGCGATCTTTTACTCCCGCCGTATCTAAAGTGCCGCGGATAATGTGATACCGTACACCAGGTAAATCTTTTACCCTACCGCCACGAATCATGACAACCGAGTGTTCTTGTAAGTTGTGTCCAATCCCTGGGATATAAGCTGTTACCTCAAATCCAGAAGTTAACCTTACCCTTGCTACTTTACGTAGTGCTGAGTTAGGTTTCTTCGGGGTTGTTGTATATACCCTGGTGCACACTCCCCGACGTTGGGGGCATCTTTTCAGAGCTGGCGATTTAGTCTTTTGGCGCGCCAGTTCGCGTTCGTTTCTAATTAGCTGCTGTATGGTTGGCATGAGTTACAGCCCATGAAGCTGCGTTTAATCTTAGTTTTAACAAATCGATATTATACAGTTTGCCATTGGTGGCTGTCAAACATAATTTTAGATGCAAAATTTTCAAGCTTGCTTCAACGACCACAAATTTGATTGCACAATGATGTCAGAAGCTGCAAGCAAGAAAACTAAATTTCTGAAAATATATTTGGTAGATAATAATATTCGCCTGATAACTTTGGCTAATAACTAAAAAATTTTTATTTATTCTTGAGAGAAGGAATTACCACAACCACAGCTAGAAACAGCTTGAGGATTTTGAAAACGGAATCCCCCACCCATTAAATCCTCAGCGTAATCTAGTTTTAGTCCCTCGACATATTTCAAGCTACCTGCATCTATAGCAACTTTAATTCCTTGTGATTCATAAATGACATCTTCTAGATTGTGGTTTGAAATAAAAGATAAATCATAGAATAAGCCAGAACAGCCACCTTGTTTGACAGATAGTCTAAATAAAAGCTCGGATTGAGAACGTTTTGATTTTAACCGTTCAATTTCATTAGCTGCGGATTGAGAAATATGAATCATTGATTCCGTTATTTTAATATTTAAAACCCCATCTCTAATATCTTACAGATGGGGTAAACACAAGAATTTTGGTTGGTAATCTATATATTAAATAAAAATATAGCCAAACTTAAAGTAAAAATTTACCAGAATTTGGGGTGAATACTCGCGTCTTCCCCTATGAAAACGGTGTGAGTTCTCCCAAAGGTAGACGCGACAGGAATGCTTGTTTAATAAAAGCTCGGTGAGTTTCACCAAATACGGCGAAGATTCTAGCTATTTGTACGAGAGTAATCGTCTTGGAAGCGAATAATATCGTCTTCTCCTAAATATTCGCCATTTTGAACTTCAATAAGTACTAAAGGAATAACGCCAGGATTTTCCAAGCGATGTTCTGTACACTGTGGAACATAGGTTGATTGATTGTTGCTTAACAGAATTTCTTCTGAGCCACAAACTACTTTTGCTGTGCCGGATACAACAATCCAGTGCTCGCTACGATGATGATGCATCTGCAGGCTCAAACGATGTCCGGGTTTAACCTCAATACGCTTGATCTTGTATCCGCGACCTTCTTCCAGAACTGTGAAAGAACCCCAGGGACGCAACTCCGTAGCAGCAACACCTCTAGGAGTAACAGCAGGAGGAAATGTCAAGGATTCAACTTCTGTAGCTTCTTGGAATTGAGACATAATTACCTCTTTTTGTTGGTAAGCAGGATAAATCGGTTGGTGACCTTAACCATTGATGGAAAATATGCCGTAATTTTGCAACCGTGGAAATCAGCAATTCGTAGCACCCTTGCCAAACATAACAAAAACTCGCAGGCCAGTGTATTAAATAACTTTGCCCATCTGAAAATCTACATCAACTCTTTATTAAGCAAAAGTCAAAATCAATCTTAACTTCATTAAACTTGAAATTGCAGGTCAACAATTATACCAAGCATTTATTTGCTTTTCTTGGCTTGGGAGATCGATTCTATCTTCACTACAAGCAACTGTGAATATAACCCTACTTAGCTTTCTATTTACTTGCTTTTACTAGTTGGTTGGAGAAAAATTCCAATTCCGTTGTGTACCCTTGCTGCGGTATTAGGAGAACGGTCAACTAATTGACCTCCAAGGTAAAGACTAGTTGAACTACCCCCATCCAAATTTAAAGCATTGATACACCCCATTCGCTGCATTAACTGGGCATGTTCTGCTAACGTTGGACCTTTACCACCTACACGATTGTGTACTGCAGCAATTATTAAGCGACCAGATGCAGTAGTACAAATAGCACTACGAACAGCTTTTTGTCTTGCAAAAGCTTTACTGAAGTTTTCCCGAGTTGCATCTAGCACAATGCGACGATTTTGCAACAGTAGTGGCCCAGCTCCGAGAATATGCGGATAACGATTAAATTCAACAGGAAAACTCGAACTAGCAATACGCAAAACAGAACCCACAGTCAAATTCAGGAGTTGATTGTTACCTGCGCCACGAGAAGTAATTAAATAACCATCTCTAGGAATGGGAATAGATTGCTCCCCTGCTTTGTTTGTTTGTAACTTGCTAAAAATTCGGTTTTTACGGACAACTAAAACCACTTCGTTGTCTGTTAAAGGTATATATGCCAATCCCCAAACTGGCGTATAGCGGGCAATTCCTGTTTGCACATAGCCACTATTAAGGGTAGAAATAGTTAATTTTTGTTGATTTGGAGCGATTAAAGTTTCCCTTAAACTCAAGCGACCCATATAAAATTGTCCGGAATCATTCCACGCGATCGCACCTCTATTAAGAATAGGACTTGATAACCACTGTCCATTTTGTCTAATTGCACCTAGAGGTAAGCGATTTTTGCGATTAAAGAAACCTCCATTAATAGCAGCCGCAGCAACATAGTTTTGGGCAGTTTTAATTAATGGTGCTGTGCCTACAAGGGTGCTGGGATTAGACCAAATCGGTCTAAGCTGAATGTTAAAAGAACGGGGATTTACTTCTAACCATCTAACAGCAAAGCTTTCTGTGGCTAAGTTAACAAATTGTTGTCGCCAAAGCAATCCTGGAGCCCAAGTTATATCTCGGGCTACCATTGCATCTGGTCTGACATCAATAATTAAACGATTAGGATTACCCACGCTACTAACCCGGGGTTCGTAACCAAATGGTACGCTCAAACGAATTAAGGTTTGGTTCTTAACGACTTCTATTTGTTTAATTAGTGGTTCAGGAGCGTTGATGTTGATGTCGTCAGAACTTGAAGAAACTGGGTTGAGATTTTCTTGAGAAGAATTTAACTGTAAAGCTGATGATAATACTGGACGAGGCGCGTAGCGTTTTAGCAAACGAGGATTAGCATTTCCGTGTAGAGTAATTGTCCAATCTCGATTTAGTGGGGGGAGTTTCGGTTGATTTTTTTGAGTTTTAGGCGTGGAATTTGTGAGTTTAGGAGTTTTAAGTTTGGGGTTTTTGAGTTCAGGATTTTTAAGTTTAGGATTCTCAATTTTAGGATTCTCAAGTTTAGGAAGCTGAGGACGTGGCTTTCTTTTTCTGGGTGCTTCTTGTCTGATTTGCCAAGGTGTCGGGCGATCCAAATCCACTATTACCTGTTCAATGTCTCCTCGCTTTCCCTGAAGAATATTTTTAATATTTGCTGTTCGAGTATATATACTTAAAGTGCTGCCATTATTTTTTATTTGCCACCCTTTACTTGCAGCTAAACTTGTAATATCTAAATATCTATATCCTGTTGTTAGCCAACCAGATAGAATAAAAGGCTGTTTAAATGAAGAAAACCACTGAATAGGTTGTCTAGCTGGCTGTTGACTATTTAATAAATCTATCCCAAAAATTTGCTTCAGCGCTCCATCACTAAGATAAGTAAGTGTTGATTTTTTGTTTCCCTGACGTTGCAACCAAGCTCCAGAAAATTTCTTTCCATTAAGAATAATTTGATAACCTGAAGCAACTACACCCCCGCGATTAACTATGGAATGAGAATTTCTTTCAGAAGATAATTTTAGTCCAGAGGTTGAATTTGCTGATGCAACAGAATGGTTAGTAAAGAAGAATAGTCCAAACAAAAGCAGTAAAGACAAAGAATCCTTAAAACGCTTATAATTACAACTATTCGTGATGTTACAGATTGATAAAAACAAGTAGTTATTGACTTTTTCTACCATGATTTTCATTCACTCTTAAAAACTATTTTTTAGGTATCTGCGAAGTTTTGGTTTACAAGTATCATTTTCAGCAAAATGATCGTCGAGACTTATTTTTATCCCTCTTCTCCAGGAAACATGCAATTCAGATTCTTTTTTAGCAGTCGAAATTTAAAAGTCATGAAATGATGAAGTTTTTACTTACAACTTCCCTCGCACTATGAAGGTATAAAATTAAAATTTTTTGTTGGTGGAATAAAATGTAAGATGGGTTTTAAAGTCTGGCATGATAAGGTATATATAGTTAAACATCCTTTTGCAAACATTTAAACAAGTTTTTTTTTGACATAAATACTGAAAATTTATGTGAAACTTCTTACTAACTAACAGTCAACTTGCTGCAAATAATTGCAGAAAAAAATAGAACTCAATATTGATAGCTTAGTCTTAGGATTATTTGCTACTTAAGTGAGGTGAAAATGGTAGCAGCATTAACTGAAACGGCTTATGTGCGAACAAGTGAAGTTTTGGAATTGTCAAATGGCCATATAGTGTAATACGCTGATTTGTAATGCGCTGATTTTAGTGCAGAAACACTTAAACAAAATGTATACAAATTGAAGGTCGGTAAAGTCTTTAATTCTAATTACTCTCACTGAGATTGAGAATCTTAATGAAGTATTGAATTGAAAGTTGGAGCCGAGCTAACTTTTTTGTCTAAATTTGTCTAAAACGATGAATTGAGATAATAGACACCTTCAAAAATATTAAACTGTTTGTATAAGCTCATCAGGATAAGCTGTAACTCATTTAACCCAGTATAATTTTTTCAATTTATAGATATTAACGCGGGTAGAACAAGATGATGATACCCGAGGTAATTTTTTTTCTTTTTTTTAATTGCGCTCATGCAGTCATTGCAATGTATCTCCTAAATCATAATTAACAAATTTCAAATTTACTGCGGAGTGGTAAAAATAACGACTCAAAATCTCAGGGTATAGTTTATGAAAAACAAACAAAACAATCAAGAACAAAATATGGCATTTATCAATAATTCCTCCGAAAGTAACAGCCAGGGACAAAGGTGGTTAGTGGAGGAAAGGGATGCCTGTGGTGTAGGCTTTATTGCCCATCGTCGAAATCAAGCCAGCCATGGAGTATTGCTAAAAGCTTTGGCTGGGTTAACCTGCTTAGAACACCGTGGGGGTTGTAGTGCAGATCGGGATTCTGGTGATGGGGCAGGCATATTGACTGCTATCCCCTGGGACTTGTTCCAAACTAATTTAACCGCAGATAACATAAAACTTCCACAAGACTTGAGCAAAGTTGCGGTAGGAATGATATTTCTCCCAACCGACAAACAAGCAGCACAAATAGCAAAAACAACTTTTGAAACAGTTGCATCGGAAGAGAAATTAACTGTTTTGGGTTGGCGAACTGTACCTGTCGACCCTCAAGTTTTGGGAGTACAAGCAAAAGAAAACCAACCCCAAATAGAACAAGTTTTTTTATTAAGTAATGACAAAAGCGGCGATGACCTAGAAAGGCAGCTATACATTACTCGCGGTCGCGTTGTCAAAGAAATTCGCAGTTTAAATCAAGAATCTTTAACAGACTTCTATGTTTGTTCGCTGTCAAGTCGAACAATTATTTACAAAGGTATGGTTCGTTCTGCTGTATTGGCAGAATTCTATGCCGATCTAAAAGATCCACAATATATAACTGCTTTTGCAGTTTACCACCGTCGTTTCAGTACTAATACTTTGCCTAAATGGCCACTTGCCCAACCAATGCGTTTATTGGGACATAATGGTGAAATAAATACTTTGGTGGGTAACGTAAACTGGATGATGGCAAGAGATACAACACTCAATCATCCTGTTTGGGAAGAGCGTTTAAATGAACTGAGACCTTTTGTGCGGATGGAAAATAGTGATTCCGCAACTTTAGATAATGTATTCGAAGTTTTAGTGCGTTCCGGACGTAGTCCCTTGGAAGCTTTGATGATCATGGTGCCGGAAGCTTATCAAAATCAGCCGGAATTGAAAGATTATCCAGAAATTGTTGATTTTTACGAATACTACAGTGGGATGCAAGAAGCTTGGGATGGTCCAGCTTTACTAGTCTTCAGTGATGGACGAAAAGTTGGAGCAGCCCTAGATCGTAACGGTTTAAGACCAGCTCGTTACTGCATCACCAAAGATGACTATATCGTTGTTGCTTCAGAAGCCGGCGTTGCAAACTTTCCAGAGTCCGAAATTGTTGAAAAAGGAAGACTTGGACCGGGACGCACGATCGCGGTAGATTTAGAAACCCAGGAAATTTTAAAAAATTGGCAAATCAAACAGCGCATAGCTCAGAAATACCCCTACAGGGAATGGTTGAGTCAATATCGCCAAGATCTTAATGGCTTAGTTGAAAGTAAACACAAAAATAATGGCAATGGTAATGGTAATGGTAATGGTAACGGTAGTCGAGGAACATTACATCCCAATATCGACCGAAAAACTTTACTGAGAAATCAATTTGCCTTTGGATACACCACAGAAGATGTGGAAATGACGATCCAAGAAATGGCTACAAATGCTAAGGAGCCTACTTTCTGCATGGGTGACGATATTCCCCTAGCGGTATTATCAGAAAAACCTCACTTACTATATGACTATTTCAAGCAAAGATTTGCTCAGGTAACTAATCCAGCCATCGACCCACTACGGGAAAAGCTGGTGATGTCATTAAAAGTAGAAATTGGTGAAAGGGGCAATTTACTGGCTCCAAAACCAGAATACGCCCGCAGAATTAAGTTAGAGTCACCAGTAATTTCAGAAATTGAGTTAGAAGCAATTAAGAATTCAGATTTTACAACAGTAGAACTGTCAACATTATTTGATATTACTGACGGTCCCCAAGGCTTACAAAAAGCAGTTGAATCGTTGCAAGCGAAAGCAGCAGAAGCAGTACGCTCAGGAAGTAAAGTACTTATCCTCACAGAGCGTGTCGAGCAAAAATGTGCTATTGATGCCGATCGTACTTATATTCCACCCCTACTAGCTGCAGGTGCAGTGCACCATCACTTAATTAGGGAAAGACTACGAATGCAGGTATCTTTAGTTGTTGATACAGCTCAATGTTGGAGTACCCATCATTTTGCTTGCTTGATTGGCTACGGTGCAGCAGCGATTTGTCCCTACATGGCATTAGATACAGTTCGAAATTGGTGGGAAGATCCAAAAACCCAACAATTTATGGAACGTGGTAAAGTACCGACTTTAAGTTTGGAAGAATCTTTGAGTAACTATCGTCAGGCTATCGAGGCTGGATTACTCAAAATTCTTTCAAAAATGGGAATATCACTACTTTCCAGCTATCAAGGAGCACAAATTTTTGAAGCTATTGGTATTGGAGAAGATTTGTTAGCAATGGGCTTTCGGGGTACGACTTCACGGATCGGAGGTTTAAGTATTAGTGACTTAGCCCAAGAAGTATTGAGTTTTCATCGTAAGGCTTTCCCCGAACTAAGTCTGAAAAAATTAGAAAATCTGGGTTTTGTTCAATATCGTCGTGGTGGTGAATATCACATGAACAATCCAGAAATGGCAAAAATGCTACATAAAGCTGTCGCCACGAAAGATTACGACCATTACAGCGTTTATAAACAATCTTTACAGAATAGAAAGATTACTGCTTTGCGGGATTTACTAGATTTCCAAAGCGATCGAGATTCTATTCCTTTGGAAGAAGTTGAACCGGTGAGTGAAATTCTACGTCGCTTCTGTACGGGTGGAATGTCTTTAGGGGCACTTTCAAGAGAAGCCCATGAGACTTTAGCGATCGCTATGAATCGAATTGGCGGTAAATCTAATTCTGGGGAAGGTGGTGAAGACCCGGTACGTTTTAAAGTTTTAGATGATGTGGATGATTCTGGAAACTCCCCCACATTACCCCATTTAAACGGTCTACGGAATGGAGATCGAGCTTGCAGTGCCATTAAACAAGTTGCTTCGGGACGTTTTGGTGTTACCCCAGAGTACCTAATGAGCGCCCAGCAAATTGAGATTAAAATTGCTCAAGGTGCTAAGCCAGGAGAGGGAGGACAGTTACCAGGTAGAAAAGTCAGCCCTTACATTGCCATGTTGCGGCGCTCTAAGCCGGGTGTAACGCTGATTTCACCACCTCCCCACCATGACATTTATTCCATTGAAGATTTAGCACAGTTAATTTTCGACTTGCATCAAATTAATCCCCAAGCCAAAGTCTCGGTGAAGTTAGTAGCAGAAATTGGTATTGGGACAATTGCTGCTGGGGTTGCGAAAGCAAACGCCGATATTATCCAAATTTCCGGTCACGATGGTGGAACAGGTGCTTCGCCCTTAAGTTCAATTAAACACGCTGGTTCTCCTTGGGAATTGGGACTAACGGAAGTACATCGCGTTCTAATGGAAAACAATTTGCGCGATCGAGTAATTTTGCGGGTTGATGGTGGTCTTAAGAGCGGTTGGGACGTGTTAATGGGTGCTTTAATGGGCGCAGAAGAATTCGGTTTTGGTTCCATCGCCATGATTGCTGAAGGGTGTATTATGGCGCGGATTTGCCATACCAATAATTGTCCTGTGGGTGTAGCTTCCCAGAAAGAAGAATTACGCAAGCGTTTCCCTGGACTTCCCGAACAAGTTGTTAACTTCTTTTACTTTATTGCTGAAGAAGTTCGTTCTTTACTTGCAAAATTTGGTTACCGTTCTCTCACAGAAATCGTCGGACGTGCAGATTTATTGGTACCTCGTTCGGAAGTTGAGTTAACCAAGACCCAATCCCTTAACCTTAACTGTTTATTACAGTTACCTGAAACTAAAGCTGATCGTAGCTGGTTAAAGCACGAAGAAGTACATAGTAACGGTGATGTATTAGATGATAAACTACTCAAGGACGCAGATATTCAAGCTGCAATTCAAAATCAATCTAGCGTCACCAAATCATTTGTTCTAGTTAATACTGATCGAACTGTTGGTACTCGTTTAGCAGGAGTAATCGCAGCGAAGTATGGGAACGATGGCTTTGAAGGAGAAATTAATTTGAACTTCAAAGGTAGTGCGGGTCAAAGCTTTGGTGCTTTTAATCTTCCGGGAATGATTCTTACTCTCGAGGGTGAAGCCAACGATTATGTTGGTAAAGGTATGAATGGTGGTGAAATAATTATTAATCCTCCAGTTGATGTCACTTATGATCCCTCACAAAATGTAATTATCGGCAATACCTGTATTTACGGGGCTACCGGTGGTATGTTATTTGCTCAAGGTCTAGCAGGAGAAAGGTTCGCTGTACGAAATTCTAAAGGAACAGCTGTAATTGAAGGAGCCGGGGATCATTGTTGCGAATATATGACTGGTGGTGTAGTTGTGGTTCTAGGTAAGGTTGGACGTAATGTTGCTGCAGGAATGACTGGTGGTTTAGCATATTTTCTAGATGAGGATGGCAATTTCCCTGAATTAGTCAATCAAGATAATGTCAAAGTTCAAAAGGTAATTACCGCTGCAGGTGAAAAGCAACTCAAAGATTTAATTCAAGCCCATTGCAATCGAACAAACTCCGCCAAAGCCAAGAAAATTTTGCAAAATTGGCAAGAGTACTTACCCAAGTTCTGGCTTTTGGTTCCGCCTTCCGAAGCTGAAAGACCAGAAGTAAATCCTCAAAAAGTCAAACAGTTAAGTTCTGTGTAAAGTAGCTAAAAAACTAAGAGAGACGTAGAATTACTACGTCTCTACGAAGTTTTAATACAGGAATCTACCCTTAAAGAAGAAGTTACAACGATTATTCAATCAAAGTATTACTGCTTGTTTTGTTTTTCCAAAAATGTTGTAAGTATTTTTACATTGGGAATAATCAATCGAAATCAGTGGTTTAATGTATCAATAGGGAACAAATTGTTTATATTAAATTTCGCTTTCTTGCAATTAAAAATCACAAAACAAAATCACAAAACAAAATCACAAAATTTTAATAAATCGAAGTAATCTTTATTTTTTTGTAGATGCTACTTGTTGATGTTTTTCTTTAAGTTCTAATAATTCTGGAATAGTCACGAAACGGTAGCCTTGCTCCTGATATTTTTTAATCATCGTCGGTAGAGCAGCTACAGTATTAGAGCGATTTCCACCACCATCATGCATTAATACTATCCCACCAGGAGTAGACTGTCCCATTACGCGATCAATCAAAGTTGATGGTGATTGACGTTTGTAATCTATCGAATCAGCAGACCACATAACTACGGTATAGTTTTTACTTCTAGCATAAGCTGCTAAACCATTGTGTAATTTTCCTCCTGGTGGTCGAAATAAGGTTGTTTTCACACCAGTGGTTTCATAAATCAAATTACTGGTGCGGTCTATTTCAAATGCAGCAGCCTGTTTATTAAAATAGTGATACCAGTGGTGCCATGTATGATTTGCGATCGTATGACCTTCATCTACTATCCTTTTACCCAAGTGCGGGTAAGTTTGCAACATTTGCCCGACTACAAAAAATGTACCCTTAACCTGATTTTTTTTTAGAATATCTAGTATTTGTGCAGTATATCCCGGCCAAGGTCCATCATCAAAAGTTAGAGCAATTACTTTATGTTCGCTAGAAAGTTTTGCTGAATTAATAGTTTTGCCAAAAAAAGTTTTTGGTACGGTGTGATATAAACCTTTTCCTCGTGCTTCTTTTTGCCAAGTAGCTAGCATTGCTAACTTGAAATATTCAATTTGTTTCTGAGTTTGTGGCTTAGCTAACAGCTTTTCTGGGCTCGCATCTACAGCATTAGTACTCCCCAGTTCAAAAAGACTTGGTTTAATTGGCATAATCCAACTTAAACTAAGAGTACCACCTAATGCTGCCAGCCCAATTAGTATACTTTGGGGCCAAGCAAAGAACTTATTCTTCTCCACTTCATAACTCCTTCAAGGGTGTAAACGTCAGAAGTTTGACTGGCGGTTGGTGATAATTACAGATCCATATAGATAAATACTCATTGATTGTCTGATAATCCAGAAATTAACAGATTTCATCAACAAAGAGCACAAAAGGAGGTTAGTTGATTTTACGGACTTTGTTTATGTCTAAGCATCACAAAAAGTGAGATTAAAGCAACGGAAAACTAATATTTTTTGAGAGGATATTAAATATTATTGAATGCAAAATATTACCTTCATCATTGACAATGTATATTTTAGTATTACCTCAGAATATTACTGTTAAAGACAAAGTTAAATTTATACCTAAAGATAATTTGATTTTTCTTGATTTAAACTAAGCAAAAGTTAACTATTAGCTTTATTATTCTTAGTACTAATACTCTCGAAATATCATTATTTTTACTTTATCAACATCAAATAAATTAGTACTAAATAATGCATTATTAGTACTTGTTTTTTTATAATTGATGAATGGTTCAAAAAACTAAATATTTGAACACGACAAGAACAATTTTTAAGGAAATATTAAATTATTAGTTTATATTTCCAGGGTTAGTTCCTTACAACCCTACATTATTGATATTACACTCTAGATATTTGTGTTGACAGTATAAATACTGAAGTTTATCTCGACTGACAACCCTAGCGTTCCACAAGATAATTATAACAAATAATATCATGCTTGTATAATTAAGCATAAAATACAATGTGTCTAATACAACATTTTATTCAGTATTTACTTAACATCAAGTCAGTATAAACTTTGTGTGTAATTTTGAATATTATACTGTGTGCCACCAGTATAATTAAAGACCCAAAATAGGAAAAATAAATAATAAATTAAAGTAACTTTCTACAGGCAAATATTTCGCTGAAAAACATTAATTTTAAAGATTCTTCAGTCAGTTTTAATGGGATGCGTATTTAACCTTAGGTATTGTAAATTCTACGAATAGGTAATAACTCCGGTAACAGTACAAACATTCTAGCGGGAAAACTGCAAAGTATTGAAATAGCTAATAATGATGCAGTTTGTAATTGGTTTATGAAATAACTTTTATAGATAGTAACCATTGTCAGTGGGATTGTAAGTCTCCGATCCCCGAATTCTAGTCCTCAATCCCCTGATTCTTCCTTGAGTGTCCCAAGCAATTTATAGTGGAGTTGTCTTTTCATCTGATAAGCAATTGTGAAAGCGATTACACTTCTTGGTTCAACAGGTTCTATTGGTACCCAGACGTTAGAAATTGTAGCTCAAAATCCAGAAAAGTTCAGGATTGTGGGAATAGCAGCCGGACGGAATGTGGAAATGTTGGCTGCTCAAATTAAGCAGTTTAAGCCCATTATTGCAGCAATTTTTGCTGAAGAAAAGTTACCCGAGCTAAAAGAAGCTATTAAAGATGTCGATCCGCAACCTATTTTACTTGCGGGAAATGAAGGAGTAATAGAAGTTGCCCGTCATGGTGATGCAGAAACTGTAGTTACAGGAATTGTTGGTTGTGCGGGTTTGCTACCGACAGTTGCTGCAATTGAAGCTGGTAAAGATATAGCTTTGGCAAATAAAGAAACCTTAATTGCTGGGGGTCCAGTCGTTCTACCTTTAGTAGCAAAGCATGGTGTTAAACTATTACCTGCAGACTCCGAACATTCAGCAATTTTTCAATGTTTGCAAGGTGTACCGGAAGGTGGTTTGCGGAAAATCTTATTAACTGCTTCTGGTGGTGCTTTTCGCGACTGGGAAACTGAAAAATTAGCACAGGTTACAGTTGCAGATGCCCTTAAGCATCCCAATTGGTCAATGGGGCGAAAAATTACTGTGGACTCTGCCACTTTGATGAATAAGGGTTTAGAAGTAATTGAGGCACACTTTTTATTTGGGTTGGACTATTCTAACATTCAGATTGTTATTCATCCTCAAAGCATTATCCACTCCCTCATTGAATTACAAGATACTTCTGTTTTGGCCCAGTTGGGTTGGCCGGATATGCGCTTACCTTTACTATATGCTTTATCTTTCCCCGAACGTATTTATACTGAGTGGGAAAGGTTAGATTTAGTAAAAGCTGGAAATTTAACTTTCCGCGAACCCGATCATCAAAAGTATCCTTGCATGAATTTAGCTTATACTGCGGGTCAAGCAGGTGGTTCAATGCCAGCAGTATTAAATGCTGCAAATGAACAAGCAGTAGCCCTATTCTTGGAAGAAAAAATTAAGTTTCTAGATATTCCCCGCAGTATAGAATTAGTTTGTGACCGTCACCGCGATCGCAATCGTTTGAATCCAACCTTAGATGATATTTTGACTGCAGACCGGTGGGCAAGGCAAGAAGTTTTACAGGTTACCCAAGAGTTAAAATCTTCGAGCGATGTAATTTCTTTACGATGAATTCTCGATTGCTGACAATTGTTGAGAATTTTGAGGAAATTTAATATCCAATTTGTTATTTGGTTTATAGTGCCGGAGCGCTACATCCCACGACCTTTAGGGCGCGGGAGTGTCGACCAACCATAATATCCAAACATCAATTTTTAATGTAGAGACGTAAAGCACTGAGGGTGACCGTAAGGTCATGGTTTTGCGTCTTTACAAAAATTATACAGTCGGTATCATAACGCACAAGACAGATAGGGTATTTTAGAAGTAATATGGCTTTACGCTTTAGAACGAGGAAACTACTTGTTTTGTATTCTCTGTTTCAGTTGGAATTCCCAATTTGTGTAGTGGATGGGCTTAACAAGCCGAAAATATAAAATAGATCGGCACACTCAGTAACCGAAAAACAATAGCAGATACTTTTTGATTTCGAAGTATATCTATGCATTGAAAAGTATTTGACATAATATAGTTTTTTACATCATTTTTCTTATTTATCTGAAATATTATTCATTACATATAAAATATCCCAAAAATTGCTATTTTATCGTATATATTAGTACTTGAATTTAAACTCCTAATTCTAGTGATGGCGAGCTGTATACCAGCCACATTATTTTAGATTGATGTCTCCTAGCCTAAGAGCGACAATATATAGCTTAGTGAGCAGGGCGATTATTGGGGCTATTATACAAGGAATATAACTCTATGATTATTCTGACTTTCATAGTCGCTTGGATTGTCTTTACAATATTGGTTAAAGTAGTTAAGACTACAGTAAAACTAGCTCTAACTGTTGCTGCAATTATTGTTTTATTAAAGATTGGATTTGATATTAGTCCTTTTGATGTTGTGGGTTACGTATTTGAATTCTTACAAAAGGTATCCGGAGCAATTGAAAACAACGATGCCATTAAAGACTTAATAGACACTAATAATTAAATTACTCCACAATACAAGTACTGAGGTAAAATAATCTATATATTTAGTATCAAATGACATATAGGTTCCCTATGAATATTTCTTATTCCTAATTCAATATTCCTGACTCAATATTTTGAATTCAAAATTGTTAATTAATTTCACTCAGATACCAAAATGAAATTCCAAAATGAAACTGCCAGAATCCCAATATACAATTAAATGCATTTATTCCAAATTGTAGTTAATAAACAATCACTTTTCCATAATTCATAATTTTGCACCACAATAATAATTTAAGGGTATAAAATTGTGTCTTAGTACCGAAAAACACATCCAAAGTAATATTTTTTTTGTAAAGTGGGCACAGCCCACACCACATCATTTGAGAAAGTTCCCTTACAGTAAATTTTTCAGGAATTAGGGACTAAATATCTAGCCTATTAAATTATTTAGCCAATGAAGTTTAGCAAATAAATTATTTTTTTGTGGTTCCTGAAATTCTTGCAAGTGCATCCTTTACATTTGCAGGTAACTGACGCATAATTTTACCCTTTTCGCGATCTAAAGCTACCAAGGTTACCCGAGCAGTTAAATATAGTTCTTGTATATCGGCAGAAGTAATAGCATAATCCCAATTAATCCTTACACCCGTTACTTCAGCCATACGAGTCTTAACCATAGCAGTAGTCCCTAGTTTTAAAGACTGGTGATAGCGTATAGAAAGCTCAACAACCGGTAGATCGCAGCCCAAAGCAACTAGATCTTCATAATTAACCCCTATCGAGCGCAAACATTCTATCCTTGCTTCCTCCAGCCAAGCAACGTAAGTACCATGCCAAACAACACCAAGGTAATCCGTATGGTGAGGTTGTACTCTGATGGGATATTCAAACCAGTCATCAAATGCTTGATGTGAAATACGATCTATGGCGCTAGTAGGTAATTTTGGTTGCTCTGTTTTTTCTTCCAACATAGTTAAGTTGATTGATAAGTGCTATATGTATTTAACAACTAAAATATTAAACAACAAGAGAGTTAAGACTAACAAATTTCATTCCTAAAGTGAACTTTATATTTACAGAAATTCACTACACCTAATAATGACTTTTAGACAACAAATTAAAGTAAGTTACATAAAGTTTACATCGCGAAACACAAGTATATTTAGCAACATATAATAAAGCACTAGTATTGATGAAAAAACTTATAAAATGCCCTATAGGGGTATTGAAAAAATAACTCAAACAATATTTAATACATAGAAGATTGCGTATTAGCTACAGTATTTTTTGTTGGTTTATATCACTAATTAATCGAAAAATTATGCATATACCAGATGGTTTTGTTTCTCCATCTGTAGCAGCAGCTACAAGTTTGGCAAGTGTAGCAGTATTAGGTTTGGCATTAGGACGCTCCAAAGAGGCTTTTGGTATTCGTCGTGCCCCTGTATTAGGTTTAACTACAGCCTTTATCTTTGCAGCGCAGATGATAAATTTTCCTGTAGCTGGCGGCACTAGCGGTCATTTACTAGGTGGAGCATTAGCAGCGATTGTTTTGGGTAGTCCTTGGGCTGGTGCATTGTGTATTGCTACTGTTTTAATTATTCAGGCGGTATTATTTGCTGATGGCGGTATTACAGCTTTAGGAGCCAATATTTTTAATATGGCTGTAATTGGAGTTTGGGTAGCATGGATATTAACTCAAACTTTGCAACGATTGCTGGGTGGGTCTAAAAGTCGTTTACCTCTTGCTGGTGGAATTGCGGCTGCATTAAGTGTAGTCGCGGCGGCAATTTTTGCAGCAATTGAACTTAGCATATCCGGTACTGGAAAGGTAAATATTGTTTTACCAGCGATGACTGGTGTTCATATCTTGATTGGTATTGGAGAAGGATTAATCACCGGTGGAGTATTAGCCTATCTTTCTCAAGCTAGACCGGACCTATTACCAGGAGAAGAGAAACAAGTTCGCGGTTGGGTAGTTCCAGTTATCAGTATTTTATTGATTGCGGGAGTGTTATCTTTGTTTGCTTCGGCTTGGCCCGATGGTTTAGAAAGGGTGGCTGAGGACAACGGATTTATAGGTCTAGCAGATAACGTGCGAGTATCTTTACCCACACCATTTTCAGACTATACATTTAATGGTAATGAGGGAGTAGGTACTAGCATTGCTGGAGTTTTAGGGTCGGTTGTTTGTTTTGCTGTAGCTTTTGGAATTGCCAAAATTGTTAAACCAAAGAATGCTTGATCGAGTCTCTCTATCATTAAAATTACATTTGTCGCTGATTATCGTAATTGGAACAGCTTTACTAAAATTAGGAGCTTGGTACTGGCTCCTATGTTATGGGGTAATAGCAATTTTATGGGCTATTTTCTTGCAGGCTAATATCCGCAAATTAACAGGATTGTTAAGTCTAGAATTAGTCTTTCTATCTGTAATGGCTTTACCTTTAGGGTGGGAACGAGCAAGTTTTTTACTGGTTCGTTCTTTAGTTTGTCTGGTAACTATGAATAGCTTTTTGCTAACTTTACCTCCCCATAGCTTTGGTATCGCCCTTAAAGATTTGCCACTACCCAAAGCCTTCAAAGAAAGCTTACTTTTAGCTGGGCAGTACTTAGAAATATTGTTGTTAGAAGTAACTCGAATGCAGCGTAGCGCTAAATTACGTGGTTTGGGAGGTACAGCTGGCTGGATTCGTTACACCAGTGCGGCGATGATTGGAGCCTTTTTTCTTCGCAGTTTAGACCGTGCTGAAAGAGTTCATGCTGCTATGGTAGCTCGCGGTTACAATGGTCAACTTCCAGTAAATTCTGGACTAAGAACAAAAGAACGTTTTACTTTGTTTGTCAGTAGTACAATGGCAATTAGTTTAACTGTAGGTTCTTATCTCCTCGATTGATTACGAATTCACACTCGAACAGCAATCAAGGCTTAGGATTTAGGGTCACTACTTCTGAGGACTTACTTTACTCTTCCCAAGAATTTAGAGTTTATTAGAAATTTTCTGTCAGTTTTGGCGATCGCACATCACTTTTACGGATATTCTAACCACATAAACTGTTATTTTTTCTCAATTAGTGGTTTATTTTCTAATTTCTTGTTTTTCTATTTTCGAATTTCAGGATTAACTGGTCTTCAGACTCTTGCTTTCGAGTTATTCATCTTCATTGTTATTTGTCTTCGCATTACAGGAGCGCCCTTTCGGGGGCGTTTTGTCCTGATTAACTTCACCTCATTAGATCGATCGAAAGAAAACTCAAAATGTCACAATTAACCACCTCAAAATCAATCACCTCAAAACCAGAAGTGATAGTAGAAAAATTAGTTTATGCTTATTCCAAACAAGAGCCTATCTTAAGGGAAATTTCTTTCAACTTGTATGCAGGGGAAAGAGTCGCGTTAATGGGTGCTACTGGCTCTGGTAAAAGTACTTTGTTAGAAAACCTTATTGGCTTAAAAGAACCAACTTCTGGAAAAATCTGGATTCGCGGTACTCCTGTAGAAACGAAAACTTTACCAGAAATACGGAGTTATATTGGCTTTTCTTTTCAAGATGCTAATGACCAATTATTTATGCCGACAATTTTAGAGGATGTGGCATTTGGACCCCGGAATTATGGGGTACCAGCAGCTGTTGCTGTGGATAAAGCCAGAAAGTTATTAGCAGATTTTAATTTAGAAGCTTATGCTAATCGTTCGGTACATGAACTTTCAGGGGGACAAAGGAGATTAGCTGCTTTAGCAACTATTTTAGCTTTAGAACCAAAAATTCTCATATTAGACGAACCAACTAATGGTTTAGATCCTAAATGGCGGCGAAATTTGGCTGAAGTGCTGATAAATTTACCAGTAGAAGTAATGTTGATTGCCTCCCACGATCTGCATTGGCTTGGCAAAATTACACAGCGAGCTTTAGTCCTATCGAGAGGACAAGTTGTTATAGACAAAGACATAAAATTGCTTTTACAAGATGGTGAAAGCTTGGAGGCAGTAGGTTTACCCTTAGACTGGTAGAATTACTCGACTATAAAATTACTATTTTTTTATCATAGGCAGTAAAAATACTGATCTAATAAGGTGGCAAGGAGCAGGGGATAGTATGGGGGATAAAGACTTTTTGCCTAATTTGTTTCTCAAACCTCTTCCTGCTCCCAAGCTTCCTTTTGTCTGCCCATAAAAGTGAACATTTATTTTAAAATACACATTTTATCAACTCGACACCTAAAACCGAGGTAGATTAAATACATGAGTGCTAATGTGTAAAATTACTCTACTCTTGGTTATGATAATTTCAGTATTATTTAATATAGAAAATTAATGTCTATTCGGATTTTATTTAAAATTATCACTCCCCTGAGTTTAAGTCTGACCTTATTAGTTGGCGCATGTGAAGAGACTAAAAAAGCACAATGCCAACGCTTAATTCAAACAGTAGAAGAAGGAACATCCTTAGTACAAAGCAAGAAAGGATACCAAGTTGTCACCAGCTTACAACTAGCTCAAGATTTAGATAAAGTCGCTGAGAAGTTGGAAAGGCTTAATCTAGAAGACCCAAAACTCCGAGAATATACAAATAGTTTTGCTCAGGTTTTTAACAATATGAGTCGAGAAGTGGATAAAGCTGGTAAAGCATTAGGTGCTTCAAAAGTAGCAGAAGCTTCAAAATCTGGTCGAGGGAAAATACGTAAGGCACGTAAAGATATTAAACTAGCATTAAATACTGCATCAAAATATGCGAAGCAATCAGATAGGTTGGAAATAGAGATCGGAAATTATTGTAAGCAAGAAAAATAGTTTCTTAGATAATTCTTGAAGTTTTTTCAGTATTAATACCCTCGTCATAAACTAGCACTATCGCTAGTATCATTTGCAACATTTTTATGTAATATTTTCCTGATGAATACTAATTTTATCTGTCACAGGAAATAGTGGATGTTAGTAAATTGAAATACAACTAATGAGCAATATTGGCTTGTTGATTGCGAGCGTGTTAACAACAGGAATCCCATCAGCAAAGGAATTACCATATTCACCACAAGTAGAAGCTTCTTTTGAGGAAGTATCAGAACAGCAAAATCAACAATTAGAACATAAAGAAGTAAAACAAGAACAAAAAAAACCAGAGATTCAATCTTCTCAAATAGCTCCTCCGGAAACACTCGAGCCAGATATGAGTGGTTCCAATATCACCTTGAAAATTGAAGAGGAGGAAAATTTACCTCAAATCATTACTCCAGAACAAAATTTACTACACAGCACACCTCCAGTGAGTGGGGTTCAAGAGTTGAGACAAAGAACTAATGGTGATGAGTTTTCTGTTTCTAACTCTTTCTCTTCAAGAAAAGTTGAAATTCAAGAGAAAATACCAGAAATATCAGATTTTGAACGGGTATCAGAAGTCAAAAGTCAAGACCTAAGAGCTAAGAACGAACATTCAGTACTTAAAACAGAAAACCCAAAATTCCTAATTTCTAAACTTACATCAGTATCACAGCTAGATGATGTACAACCTGATGATTGGGCTTTTGGTGCTTTGAAGTCTTTAATAGAGCGTTATGGTTGTATCTCAGGGTATAAAGATAGAGCTTATGCTGGAAATCGTGCGATAAATCGCTATGAATTTGCTGCTGATTTAGCAAATTGTACGGAAAAAATTAATCAGTTGATAGCTGACAATACTAACGAAGCTGTTACAGAAAAAGATTTACGCTTGCTACAAAGACTAAAAACAGATTTTCAACGAGAGTTACAACAGCTAAAAAAACGGATCGAATATTTTGAAGAAAGAGTTACACGCTCAGAAGAAAATAATTTTTCTCCTACCACAAAGCTATTTGGACAGGCAATTCTTAGTTTACAGGGTAACAATAATCCAGAAGTAGATTTATTTCCTCGGGATGGGGAAACAGAGCGTCAAGCAAAAAGCAGCCTGAGTTTCAACAATAGCGTACAACTAACTTTAGCTACTTCATTTACTGGTAAGGATTTACTGCTGACTGGCTTATCCACAGGTAATTTAGGTTCCTCAGCACCTCTCGTATTTAATAACATGGGACGTTTGGGTTATGAGTCTGATACTGATAATGATGTAGTTTTAAACGAATTATCTTATCGCTTTGCGGTCTCAGAAAATCTAGGGTTTGTTATTGGAACTGCAGGAGTTAATTCTATTTCTACATTTAGGGGAATTAATCCTTTGGAAGGTTCTGGAGAAGGAGCTATTTCTTTATTTGGTCAACGCAACCCAATTTTGACCATTGGTAATGGTAGAAGTGGAGTTGGTTTTGATTGGCAAATTAGCGATCGCGTGAGTTTGCAAGCTATTTATAACACTGAAGTTGCATCTTTCCCCGGAGCTAATAGTGGTGGTTTATTTAATGGTAGATATAGTGCTGGAGCTCAATTAAGTTTAGCTCCTACCAATAATTTAAATATTGGAATACATTATCTCTACTCCCATTCTCCCGATGCTCTATTAGGTACGGGAATTGGAGACGCTCAGTTAATTTCCCCTTTTGCACCTGTGACAGAGTTTGATACTCAAGCAGTCGGTGCGACGGTAGCATGGCGAATAAGTCCAAACTTGGAGGTGGGAGGTTGGGGTGGTTGGACTTATTCAGACCCGCAAAATATTTCTGGTAACGTACAAACAACTAATTGGGCTATTTTTGCAGCTTTACCTAACTTGGGAAAAAGCGGTAATTTAGCTGGTGCGATCGTTGGACAACCACCAAAAATCACTTCCAGTTCTTTACCTGATGGTTTTAATTTTCCGAATTTTTCTGATGGTGGTACGGTTGGTGGACGCAAAGATACATCACTTCACCTAGAGCTTTTTTATCGCGCCCAAGTGAACCAAAATCTTTCTTTAACTCCTGGCTTTTTTGTAGTTTTTAATCCCGACCATAACAAAAGTAACGACCCTCTAGTGGTTGGTGCACTCAGAGCGACATATCAGTTTTAGAGCAGTTAACAGTTGTCAGTTAACAGTTAACAGTTAACAGTTAATAGTTAAAAATCACTCGTTACTCATCACTGATTACCCATTACCAATTACCAATTACCAATTACCAATTACCAAAAATGCAAAAAACATCAGCGCTTACTCGCACCATTTTATTCGGTACTGGTCTAACTAGCTTATTTTTAGGGCTAAATTCATCAATCGTGTCAGCGCAAGTAACTCCATTTACTATTCAAAGTACTGGTACATTATCTGGAACTCTCGAACTTCCTGCATTTAATCCAAACTTCAATAGAGTTACTACTCGGGTGGACACCGATCATAACGGTACTTACTTCCGTCATGGGAAAGCAGTTTACAGTTCTGATTATGTGAAAATGAAAACTGGTACTGATGGAAGTCTTCAATATTATGTTGACTTTAAAGGTATTCCGGTTATTTCTAAAAATGGTGCGATCGCTTCACCGGTACTTTCGGGTGGTGAATTACAAGATTATAAATATCAAGGAAAAATAGATGGAACTAAATTTCAAGCAGTTGTTCAAGATGAGTTTGGAATAAAAGCAGGTTTTTATAAAGGTATTGTTACAGATCCAAAAACTGGAAAGCAGTACGAAGGAACTTTTAAAGTCACAGGACAAGGACCAAGATACAGCGATCCTAATGGTGGTGAAAGTCCAACAGTATTTGATTTTAAATCCGATCTTCCTGGGAAACCAACCGTAACTTCATTGGAAATGAAAAATTCACCTTTGGTGAAGTTGTATGTGGAGGTACCTGCTGATGCTGTTCCCATAACAACAACTGGTGGGAGTTCTACGACTGGTGGTGGTTCCAGTTCCAATACCAATACTGGTGGAGGTTCAACAACTGGTGTAAGTTCTACAACTAGTGGTAGTTCCAGTTCCAATACTAGTGGAAGTTCTGCAAATCATGGAAGTTCTAACACTGGTGCTAGCGGAAATTCCGTAACTAATGGAAATTTGACAAACAACAATTCAAATTCTATTGGAACTGACAATCAAATAATTCCACCTTCTCCTATCAATACTGCTAACAATAATATTAATTCTTTTGATAGCTTGTTACCTTCGACCATACCCGATATTGAATTTAGCAGTGGTAATTATTCTAAACTCAATCCGAAGGTTGGAAGTTTGTCAAAGGAAAGGGAGGTAACCATAAGGAAAAAACTTATTGGTCCACGTAGTCGCGTTTTGTTACGTTAGTGATTGAATTTTAGTAATTGAATTTTATTTGATTAGTAATCACCGATCTGATTTATTTGAACGCGAAGAAAAACCTGTTAAAGTATCTTCTGTGCGTAAAACTACATCTTCCACCAATCTTTCACTAAATCCGGCGACAAAAGCTATAGCCATATAAAGATAAACAGCGCGATTTTCAGTTTTACTAGTTCTAAAAACACCAGAAAATATCCCAGATTCAATCAATGCTACTGTGAAAATAGCAAACGACATACCAACAATAGGACGGAAAAATCCAGTAATAAATAAGTCTGTGTGCTTTTCCTTATTTGAATTTAATTATCTCATTTAGTATTATGCTGTCTATTTTGTAATAATCTAAAAGGATTTAATTTAAATCTGGTTTTTCTAATAAGTTGCTCTTCAATATACCACCAACTAAAAAACCACGATGCTCCTTGCCATGCAATAAAACCAATAACCATACTTATACAGAAGGAAATCGTAAAATGAACTGAGTCAAAAGGTATTCCCAAAATATCAGGGTAATTGCCTTCGTCGTTCTCTGTTATTGAACCCGCTTCATAACTAGATGCAAAATTCCCTGCAACAGCAATACCAATACCTAAGCTTGTAATTGTAGTTTGTAACTGGCGTTCTCTATGTGCCTGTTCGATTTCAACTTGACCTCTAATTGAGTCTATGGCATTGTTGATTAAATTAGTATCAAGTTGAAAGAAGTTGACTGCAGCTACTATTCTATCTTGAAAAGGATAGCAAGTTCTATCAGTAAAAAGCTCTAAAAATGAAAAATCCTCTTCATCTGAAAAATTACTCCTTATTTCATAAATTTTGTCACTATAATTTTTAGTGTAGGATACTACAACATTTTGAAATTCCTTTATTATACGTATCTTTTCTGTATACTCTAACGACAAAGATGGTAGTTCAATTAACAAGTTTTTTAATTTATTCAAATCTAATTCATTTTTGGTTTCTCTATACTGATTAAATATTTTATTCTTATTATAGTTTTCTTGGGTTTTTTCAATTTCTAATTGTATATCTTTAGATTTCTTTTTTGCTTCTTTTTCAATCTTTATTATTTCATTATAGGCGTGAATTATTTTAGCTCTAAAAAAGAATAAGTCTAATAATTGTTGATAATATTTATCAAATCTTTCTTCTGAAGAATCATCTAAAATAAACCAAATTATAATATGACTGTAACTTTGAGATGCTCTGATGATACCATATTCAAATATTGGAGATCCGAATAAACTTCCAGCACGATTGAAGGGAGGTTTTCTGACATAATCAGGTAATAAAGATTCTATGTAATTATCAGCAATATTTTTAAGTTTATTTCTATTATTTTTATATTTTAACTTTTGCCTATTTTCCAAATTAATAGTAATGAATAAGGTTTGACCGAGAAAATATTGATTATCTTGCTCTAGGTCTAGCATCAAACAATTGTTTGGATTAAATAATGCTATCTCTTTATCATTCACCCCTTTAGAATATTCATTATTTGGATTGATCAGTTTAAGACCGAAGCCATAACTATCATAAAGTTGTACTGGGTAAAGAATAGAAGTTTTACTATCTAAATCCTTTTTGCGACTATTGGGGTCAAAAAAACAATTATGAGGCTGTATATATATAGGATGGTAATCATCAGTTTTTGGAAAAAACTTATTTAAATTAGCCCATGCTTCTTCTGGTTTGTTTTCTAAATCAAGATATTGTTTAACGTTAAAATGAAATTCTGTTTTTAAAGTTTTAGCAATTATTTCATCACATTTATTCCATAGCCAATCTGGTTTATATTCACCTAAACTGTTATTACTTTCGCTAAGATAATAAGCAAACAAGTAAATATTGTGATTGTATAATTTAAAAGTCATCTAATCCTCTCCATAAAATTTTTAGGAGATATTTATTTCTCCACAAAACAACGCATCTATCACATCTACAAGTAAGTAGATTAATTATTACCTAACTATGTTGTTTATTGCTGTATAAAAAATACTTGCGTTCATCATATTTTAAAAAGGTAGGGAAAAGATAAGATAATTTAATAGGCAATTTTTTGTTCCTAACCGGTACAAATAAGTAATTTGTATAAAGCGAAACAAGAGCGTGCATTTTTTTGATTAATTAGCTAGTTTAGAAGAAAGTAAATCGTATTAGTTTACACGTCTTCTGTTGAAGCACCTATGAAACCAGAACTAATTGACCTCACAGACAGAGTTGTCCAAGTTTTGCGAATCAATATGAGTTGGATGACTTGGAATTTATTTTTGGCTTTTATTCCATTGGCTTTAAGTGTAATACTGTTTCGCAAGCGCCAAGAATACACTTGGTTGTGGTGGTTGAGTGGTTTAATGGTTCTGGGTTTTTTACCGAGTATCCCAAAAATTTTCCAAAAGGTACTTGGTTTTCAAAATAATGTAGAGCTAATTCAACTGGTATGGCTTTCAAGTGCAGCGTTAATTGCTGTTGGGTTAGCACTGTTTCCCGGTCGATTGGGTTTCCGTTTGAAGTGGTGGTCGGGATTTTTAGTTTTCTATGCTTTTTTACCTAACGCACCTTATTTATTAACTGATATTATTCACTTAATTGATGATATCCGGACAATCCAATCTGTTTGGATGATTACTTTAGTTTTGATTCCCACTTATATTGTTGTAATTTTGGGTGGATTTGAAGCTTATGTTCTATCCCTAATAAATCTTGGTTACTACTTACACCAAATTGGTAAGAGTAAATGGATTTTCGCAATGGAAATCACTACTCATATCCTGTGTGGAATTGGTATTTATCTGGGAAGATTTTTACGTTTTAATACTTGGGATTTAATTACCAAACCAGACGAATTATTAACTCAAACAATCGCAGATACTCTGGGTAAACAACCAATAGTAATTATGGGTATTACCTTTATAGTTCTTTGGGGTTTGTACTGGATAATGAAGCGGGTGACTCTAGGAATTACAAACCAAGGAAAAAATCAAGTATCTGTTCCCTCACAACGTATGAATTCTAATGGGTAATGGGTAATTGGTAATGGGTAATTGGTAATGGGTAATTGGTAATGGGTAATTGGTAATGGGTAATTGGTAATGGGTAATTGGTAATTGCTCATTTGTTGTTCATCAAATATTTTCAATTTTTTCTGGTTCGAGCAGCTTCTAAAATCAGGCGCTTTTCGGCGCGAGCGATTGCGCTATGAGTACGCTTTAATGCTTCTGGCTCTACAGAAATTGAAGTAATTCCCCATTCTACTAATTTGTCAATTACTTCGGGATAAAGTGCTGGTGCTTGACCGCAAATTGAACAAGGAATCCCCCCTTCTTTCGCCATTTGAATTAATTCAGAAATAGCAGTCATCACCACAGGATGTCGTTCGTCAAATATCGCTGCTAGCTGTCCTTGTTCTCTGTCTACTCCTAAGAGTAATTGTGTGAGGTCATTTGTACCAATTGAAATTCCCTGGACTCCTGCTTTGATGTACTCAGGTAAGAGAAATAATACACTGGGAACTTCTGCCATGATCCACAACTGAAACTTTTGCGTTCGAGTTAAACCTGCTTCTTCTACTTTGTGACGACAGAAAGAAAACTCCTCAACTGTACGAACAAAAGGTAATATCAAATTAACATTGCTATAACCGGCTTGTTGAATATTAGCTAAAGCTTCCAGTTCCAATTCAAATAATTCTGGATTTTGTAAGTAACTTAAGGTTCCTCTTTCTCCCAAAATCGATTGGGAAGAAGATTGAGAGTGATGTTGAAGAGATGGTAATTCGTGCGATCGCCAATCTAAGGAACGATAAAAAACTGGTCTGGGATTAAAATTACCCACAAACTGCAGAATTTCCTGACACCAACACTCCAATAACTGCTCCCTACGACCAGAACGTAACCAATTACGGGGGTGTTGTCCTTCTAATATTTTTAACACCATTAATTCTGAACGGATTAGTCCAACACCATCAACAGCAAGATTTTTTACCTCTTCGATGAGATGGGATTGACTGAGATTAACTAATAGTTGAGTAGCAACAATAGATTCTTCGAAGTTAGGAGAACTAGATCTGGGCAAATCTTTTGGGAGTAATAGGTTTCGGTCATTTGGTACAGAATTATGCTGCATAGATACAGCTACCGCAGTCGATAAATTTCCTGGCTGATTTTGATTGCTTGCTAATTTTGTGTTCAGGGAGAATTGATGATTTTTGCCATTATCCAGTGTTTGTTCCGTATCTGCACTCAAACGATAAATTTCCCCATTATCCCCATCAATTAATATTGGTTCGCCTTGTTCGAAAATACTTGTAACTTCAGGAACGTTAACAACTGCTGGAATCCCTAACTCTCTAGCTAAAATCGCTGCATGGCTAGTTAAACCTCCCCTTTCTGCAACGATACCAGCAACATTCCGTAAAATTGGTAACCAGTCGGGAGTAATATTAGGAGCAATTAAAATTACCCCTTGGGGTAATAATTCTGGTCGTGGGTCTGAATTATTTATGATGAATGTATTGGCTTTAACTTTACCTGTGGATGCTGCTAATCCCCTAATCTTATTCAATCTATTAATGCTGGATAAGGGATTATTTACTTTTGTAAGGTAAATTCTGCCGGTGGGAGTTTCTGGGAATATAGTCCAGTTAAAACTAAAATTACTGCCAAATTCATCAATTAGTTGACCAGTAATTTGATTCAATTGATGTAAATATTGTGGTGATAAGGCGTATTGTTGTTGCTTGATTTCTTCTAAAATGTAGGGTAGAAGACAATTATTATTTAATACGATCGAAGAAGTTGCTATTGCTGGAGAGTTCTCCGTAGATTGGTTATCCCCAATACGGTAAGCTAAGATTTTATTGCCAAGCTGCTGCTTTTGAATGTTGAGTGTTTCGCCTTCAATGGAATAAAAGTCTGGCAGTATATCACCAAGAGTGATACCAATTCCTAACCCGTAAGTAGCTTCAATTTCCCATCCCCAATGGTAGGAATTGAGTGTACCACTGGCGATCGCACTTTCGATCGGTTGTACTAATACTGCAAAATTTACTTGTTGTAGATCAATTCCAATTCGTTGCCAGTAAAATAAGCTTTTAGCACGAAATAACTGACTCCAAACCCGTTTTAGTGTTGAAGAAATTGCTTCAAACTCATTGCAGCAAAACTGAGTTTCTAATACGCTTGATATATTTTCAAGCCTCAGGTTGTTTGCATGGGGTATCGCAATAGAAGGGCGAAATACTAAATATTTACTTTCCCATTCTTGAGCAGCACTAGTAATATTTTTAACCCACTCTGGTGAAACTGTGGCATTGATAATTTCTTGACGCAAGTTCTTTGCAACCTGTTGTAGCTGACGCCAATTATCAGCATCCAAATGTAAAGAAGAATGGGGTAAATCAGCAATCAGAGCTTCTGAAGTGTTGAGAGATTCAAGAAATTCTTGCATTACTTCAGCCTCAAGCACAAAACCCGGAACTACGGGGTAGCCAAGCTGCTTGATAGTGCTTAACTTAAATGCTTTTTCACCAACTTTGGTGCGATCTTGCAGTTGAATTCGGTCAAGCCAGTAGAGTTTGTCCACTTGGGTCGTTGATTTATTACTTGATTTATTACTTGTAAGTTATCAATTATTTTAGTTTTATTAGCGCTCAGGGGAGAGTATCCTGACAACTAGTGAAACCTAATTATCAGCAAAAATACTCATTAAAATAGTATTTATGAGCATATTTACAACTTTGCTTTAGACCGATAAATATCTAATAAAACTATGGTTGTATTGTGCTGTAGTTTAAAGTTTCAATTGGATAACTGTAACCTGACCATAACTATGAAGTTTTAAGCTATTGCCTATGAATTTTAACCTTTAATCTCCCCTATTTTTTACTTTTCAAGAATTAAAAAGTGCTAGTACTTTAATAAAAACAGCTTGGTCAGTTCTAGTTGTCAGAATTAATTTTACTAAATTGATAAATTCCCAATCAATTGCACTGTCATTATCAATCGTCTTACTAGCTGCATAAAAACTGACATCGTTGATTTTTAATTCGTCAGTATTACCGGTTTGCCATCCAGATCTATCTTTATCCCAAGATACAGATTTACCACGCAACGTAAATTGAAACCAGACAATTTCATCATTAATGAGTTCGCAAAAAACATCAAAGTATGGCTCTTCTCCTTGATACCAAACTCTTGTGGCTCCTTTTTTATAGCCTTTTTTGAGAATTCCTGGCTCAATTTCTTGCAAAGATGCACCTAAGGATGAGATCTCTTCTTTTTCTACTAAGTCATTACTGTGAGACATTGCACAATTTATATAAATTCTTATTTGTTGACCGAAGTAATACGAAAAATGTGTAATTTTTAAACTGGTATTACAGGTGAAAGAATCACAAGTTAAACAATAACCTGATCGGACGGGTATAATCCGCGAACAAAATTCAACGGCTCTGTAACTACGCAATTTACGTTGATAGTTACTAATTTCTTAAATTATTCCTCTCCAAACTTATACTTAGCCAATCTTAGCTACAAGTAGAATTTTTGACAAAGCTAACCCTATCCAGGAAATATTTCCCCAGCTTTGACGTGCAGAATTTGCGATGACTTGAGCCATTGGGAATCAAATGAACCCAAATGAGTAGTAGTGATTAAAGTTTGAAACCGATCTTGAATTGCATCTAATAATTGATTTTGCCGAGAAGGATCTAATTCTGCTAAGACATCATCTAACAGTAATAATGGTGGTTCTCCAACCACTTCTTCAATTAACTGTAATTCAGCTAATTTAAGTGCTAATACCAAAGTCCGTTGTTGACCCTGGGAACCGTACTGACGGGCTGCTGTTTGATTGATTGTCAATTCTACTTCGTCCCTATGGGGTCCCACCAAGGTTGTACCCTGATGTAACTCAGCTACACTCCGTTGTTCAATTTTGGTGAAAAATGCTTGCTGTACCTGTTCTGGTTCGTTTTCTTCCAAGGGAATACTCGGCAAATATTTAATTCGTAATACTTCTGTAGAATTACTGATACTGGCGTGCCAATTACTAGCAATGGGGGTTAGTCTTTGCAAAGCGCGATCGCGCCTTCGGATTACTTTTGTTCCAGCACTGACAAGTTGTGCGTCCCATACAGCCAGTTCTTTGGGGGGAACCTTTAATTCAGATTGCTGATAACTCTTTAAAAGTGCATTGCGCTGTCGTAAAACTTTATTATATTGCTGCAAAATGTGGGCATAAACTGGTTCTAGCTGAATTAGAAGGGTATTTAACCAGTTACGTCGTCCATCGGGTCCTCCCCTAACTAATTCCAAGTCTAAACTGGAAAATTCAACTGCATTGAGAACCCCAAGGAAATCCATCTGACGGCGAAGATTTTCACTATTGAGATTAACGGTTCGCCGTCCGTTACGCCGCAAGGTTAATTTTAAGTCGCTGATACCCGCTTCTCTTTGTAGTGTTGCCAAAATCAAAGAAATATTTTCCCCATCACGAACTAAATCGCGATCGCGGGCGATCCTGTGAGTTCTCAAAGTTGCTAATAGCTCTACAGCTTCGAGTAAATTGGATTTTCCCTGAGCGTTATTACCCAAGAGTATGGTTTTGGGAGCAACAAAATCTACTCGTTGCTCTTGATAATTACGAAACTGTTTGAGGTGAAGAGTTTTGAGAAACATAAAGCGATCGACTGGGAAACGATAGCACTACGTATTTAGGTTAAAAGATTAATTAATTCCTTAAACCTTATATCTTAATGCTCGTATATTACTCTTAATGGCGACGGTGCGTTATGCCGTAATTGAAAGTTATCTCATAAATCCCCGATTTATTTTTGACTTTCCCTTGTGGAGCGCTCACATCAGAATTATTGTTCAGATAATTGTCAATACAATTACAAATGCTGTAAATTTTCATCCTTCATTCCGCAACTTCTCCAATACTTCCTTGGTAAATGGATTCTTACCTTCTCGCAAGGCTTTTACCCACCCCTGGCGTTGTGCTTTATTTTCTTTGTTATTAGTCTGAGCGATTAATATTTTAAGATCGGCGATAGCTCCTTTATAATCCCCTGTTAATGCTCTGGCTAATCCCCTGCTATAGCGAATATAACCATGATTTGGGGCAAGTTTAACGGCATTTTCACAGGCAAACATCACCTCTTTGGCAGATCCATTTAAACCACCTTGTCTACAAAGTTGATTCCAAGTATCAGCATTAATTTCTACTGTGGGATCGAGTTTTTGTGCTTGCTTGTAAGTTTTAATTGCTTCTTTGATCTTCTTTTGTTCAACAAGAATATTCGCATTATTAACTAAACCTTTGGCAACTGCTTTGATGTCTAATTTGGGGTCTAGTTGTAGTGCTTCCTCAAACTTCGCGACAGCATTTTCTATTTCACCTTCTTGTGCTATGGATTGACCTTCACTAACCAACTGTTCTGCTTTACCTTGATTCTCAAACAATTGCGCTTTTTTCTGGGGGTCAAGCTTTAATTGACGGTTCCATTTTAAAGCAGTCTTGAAAGTAGCAACAGCATCCTCAAAATTACCAGCTTTGGCTTCTTTTTCTCCTAATTGCACCAAAAACGGTGCTGCTGCTTTGAGATTAGATTTGTTTTGACATACCTCTAATTTTTGCAATTTTTTGGGATTGATTATCAAATAATTATTCAACCATTCACAACCAATATTTAACATTTCCGTTAAATTCTTCACATGCCATACCTTGGCGGTGTTGTCCAGTGAAGCGGTGATGATGGTCTTGCCATTGGGGCTAAAATTGGCGTCAGAGACCGAGCCTGTATGGCCTTTGAGAGTGGCAAGCAACTTGCCACTGGTGTCCCATACCTTGGCGGTGTTGTCATCTGAAGCGGTGACGATGGTCTTGCCAATTCCCTTTGGGGACGCTGCGCTAACGGGGCTAAAATTGGCGTCAGAGACCGCTTCTGTATGGCCTTTGAGAGTGGCAAGCAACTTGCCAGTGGTGTCCCATACCTTGGCGGTGTTGTCATCTGAAGCGGTGACGATGGTCTTGCCATCGGGGCTAAAATTGGCGTTTCTGACAACGGATCTATGGCCTTTGAGGGTGGCAAGCAACTTGCCAGTGGTGTCCCATACCTTGGCGGTGTTGTCATCTGAAGCGGTGACGATGGTCTTGCCATCGGGGCTAAAATTGGCGTTTCTGACAACGGATCTATGGCCTTTGAGAGTGGCAAGCAACTTGCCAGTGGTGTCCCATACCTTGGCGGTGTTGTCATCTGAAGCGGTGACGATGGTCTTGCCATCGGGACTAAAATTGGCGTTTCTGACAACGGATCTATGGCCTTTGAGAGTGGCAAGCAACTTGCCAGTGGTGTTCCATACCTTGGCGGTGTTGTTTCGTGAAGCGGTGACGATGGTCTTGCTATCGGGGCTAAACTTGGCGTTGTAGACCAAGCCTGTATGGCCTTTGAGAGTGGCAAGTAACTTGCCACTAGTGTTCCATACCTTGGCGGTGTTGTCGTGTGAAGTGGTGACGATGGTCTTGCCATCGGGGCTAAAATTGGCGTTGTAGACCCAGGATGTATGGCCTTTGAGTTGATTACGCTCCTTGATGCTATCTAAAATGGTTCTTAAAGCTTCTACGGGACGGACAGTTGGATACTGTTCCCAAGAGCGACCATCCTTTACTATTCCTTTTAATTCTTGCCCTGCCTGAATTGCTAATGCCAATACTCCGGGTTGGTTTATATCCCACTCATACTGCGCTAAAATTTTATTTACTTCCCGTTCCAGTTGCGACCCAGTTTGTGCATCATACAGCAGTTTTTGGGCGTTTTGGTATGCACCTATGGCCCCGATCGCACCAACAATTGCAACAGCCAAAAGACCCAAACTAATGCGGTTAGTGCGCTTGGCTTTTGTTTCTGCTTTGCTGACAATCTGCTGTGCTTTTTTCTCAGTTGCTGCTAAAGCAAATTGGATTTCTTGCTTATCTAATTCCTGACTAGCAGCAAAAAACTTATAATCTACATTACCCAAGCTTTTATCCTTAGCCCAAGCCAAAGCATCCTGTAAAGCTTGTCCTCGCAACAGGCGCGATTCATCTTTCTCTTCTGCTTCTAACCAAGCCATTAAAGCCTGGGAGTAGGGACGCTGTTGAGCCAGTTCATTTTCTACCCACTGCGTATTAAATACTTCTTGGTAAATGCGGTTACGTATTTGTAAAACATTATCATCACGCCGCACTACCCCAGATAACTTCAGGTGTGACTTAATCAGTGACTGTTCTTCATCGAACACAGGATTTTTAGCCAGATAAATCTCTCGATAAACACTTAACACCCGATCTTGATTTGGTGCGCGTTTGGTAAGCATATCCCGCACAAACAGCAGGTGATTATCCTGTTGATTGGGAGATCCAAGAAAAGTAGTGTTAACCACCTGAAGAACTTCTTTTTGTGACCAACTGTTTTTGTCTTGTTGGCTGAGAATACTACACAGACGCTGAGTTAAATATGGATGTCCTCCCGTCCATTCCAGTACACATTTTAATAATTCTTTTGCCGGTTCTCCTTCTAATCCCAATCCTTCTGACAGAGGTATTGCTTCCTCAAAACTAAAATCTGTTAAATCTAAACGTTGTCCAATATTAAAAGGCGTTCGCTTGGGGTCACGGATTAAATCCCCTGGTGTTGCTACCCCTATTAACACAAAGGAAAGTCGCTCAAAATTTGTATCAGTAGCGCGAGCAACATATAGATAGCGAATCGCCGCAAAAAAATCATCTGTAAAATCTAAACTGAGGGTGGTATCAATTTCATCCACAAACACAACTACAGGTGATGTCACTTCCTCTAGCAACACATACTGAAAGAAATTGGTTAATCTTTGAGTTACACCTACATTGTTATTTGCTTCCCACCATTCATCGACATCCGTATCCAACATTAATTGTTCTTCAATTTCCAGCAGTAAACCCAGATACCACTGTTCCACACTCACCTGTGTACCAATTTTCGTCAGGTCAATAATTACTGACTTCACCCCAATCTGTTTCAGCTTGGATGCTGTACTAATCATCAAGCTCGATTTTCCCATCTGCCGCGAAGTCAGGATATAGCTAAACTCTCCTTGCTGACATAACTCTAAAAGTTCAGCATCCGCTTTCCGACTAATATAAGTTCCCTTACTAGCCTGAACAGTACCGCCCAAAGAGTAAATGTTTCCTTTAACCACGCAGATGCTCCCGCAAATAGTTCGCGTAAAGTTTACAACGCGGTATTACTGATTGCCCATCGGAACGTACCAAACCCGAACCCCGCAATTGCCAAAATCTGTATTCATCTCCACATTTATTTTGCTGAATCACTTGTAGTAAAGCTTGTTTTAATTCTTGTCTGTGATGTAACAATGATACTAAGCGACGTAGATGATCGCCAAATGGACCCCTGGTATTATTAGCATACTTAAATAACTCAGTAGTTGTGATTTGTCCACTGGTAACCAAATACAGTGCTTTCCTTACTAAATAAGGATGCCCGTTCAATAATTTCATCAATTCTACTTCAGCACTACTGTTAAAAGGCGAACCATGAAGCTGGTTGAGTTCTCTTACCTGTTCTAAGATAAAATCCTCTAGTTCAATTACCTGACCCACATTAAAAGGGGATTGATTTAGGTCATCAATTAACTGATACGGTTCAGTAGAAGTAACTAAGACAAAATCCAAATTATTCCAAATCTCGCTCATGGCACGACTATTGTGCCAATTGCGCAGCATACCAAAAAAGTCATTGCGAAAGGCTGTATCAAATACCTTATCCACTTCATCCATTGCTAAAACCAATGGACTATTCAATTCCTTTAATATGTAACGACTGATGTAACGGGTACAACGTTGGATATGACTAATCTTTTTGCGCCAATATTGATCTACTCGGTCTTCTATATCTAGTTCTTCACTTATCCAAGAACAAAACCGACGTAGAAAAATTTCATCTGAAGCGAGGTCGGCTTTACCTAAAAGTTGAAAATCCAAAAATAGTACTCGTTTACTGTTGTCCCTTGCTGCTTTTAAGATCCGATTTAATAAAGAACTTTTACCTACTTGACGTGGTCCCTTTATCGAGATTGTTACACCCTCCTGAGCAATAGTACTCAGGGCAATGTTGTCAGCCCGTCGTTCGATGTAAAAAGCAGACTTGAGTTTCATTGTTCCTTCTGGAATCTCCAATGCACCTGGCTGTGCAGAAGGAAAAGGACGTGGTAAATCAGATGATTTATCTAATGTCAATAAATCTACTTGATTTTTTCTGGGAAGACTTAAATTATTACTATAAATAGCTTGCTTTAACTGTGCTATTAAATCTGCTGTATCCTGCTCATCATTCCAATACGCCCAGTTAATACGATTCAAATAAGCGCTTAGAGGATACTGAAATGGCTGACGGTATGCTAACCGCACTGGGAGGATAGCAGGTTTTCCTGACTGCTCTTGAGCAAATTGCTGCGCCATGCGGATTTCCGTTTCCACCATCTCACTGTGGACTGAATGTTCGCTAAGCAAGACAATCAGGAAATCAGCTTGGCGAATTTCTGCTTCAATCATTTCAGCCCAGGGTGTACCTACAGAGATATTCTGGTCAATGAAAACTTGATGTTGTGATGACAGTGCTTGTAATATTTGTAGCGCAACAGGCTCATCCGGATTTACATCCCGTTTGTAGCTAATGAAAATACGTTTACCTGTACTCTCTTTAAAAGTTACGTTTTTATTTTTTATATTTTTACTTTTTAAGACTGGAGTAGAAGATTCGGGAATCTTTTCTAAATCAAGTGACGCACAACCAAACTCAAATCCATCTTCAATACTTCTACCTGCTCCTAAAGCATCATAAAATCCCACGGCAAACTTAATTGCAGCATTATCGCCTATTGCTGTATTCATCCCAATCACATAATTAATGTGTTGGTAAATGGCTTCAGCTTGCATCTCTGAGTAACATGCATTGAGTACTACACACTCAACCTTAGGAAACAATTTAAACAATCTCGCCAAAGCTTCTGCGCTTACCAATTGCATTTGTCCAGAATTATTCTCTAGGACTAAACCCTGACTACCGTCACCATGTCCTGAGAAATGTACAATTTCTGGTTCGTGATCCAATAAAGCACGACGCAAGTCATCGGCTCGTACCGCCCATTTGGAGATAATTTCAAATTCCCCTCGACGCTTAGAACGCTCTAAACCTGCTTGGATTTCGCGCACTTCTAGATCCAAGCGTAGCTTGGATGTATCTGTAGGATTTGCTGATAAAAGCAGGATTTTTTTAACCATGCGTTCAAAGAAAGGAAAAGTGTAACTAATTCTCTTATAGGTATTGTAAAATCGTTTTTTGCAAAAACTGGTATCACACAACTTTAAGGTAAATATAATCAAATATAGACATTTATCACATGATTTTTGACTGATTGGCTAAAAATGATAATATCCTCATACAAATACCTATGTTGTTGAATAAAAATGCTTCTGGTTGAAAAGCACGTAATCAAAAAACATAATTCCTATTTTAAGGAGATAGATAATTTGTGCTTTTTGGCAAAAAATCTTTATAATTACGCCAATTATTTAATCAGACAGAGCTTTATTTTTGAGGAAAAATATCTCAACTATAATGCAATGGAGAAACTCTGTCAGGTTAGTGGTGATTATAAAGCTTTACCAGCAAAAGTTGCACAGCAGATATTGATGCGATTACATGAAGCATGGCAAGGATTTTTTAGCTCTTTAGCTTCATATAAGGATACAGGGGGTTGTAGTTCCCCCAATGAGGATTACTCCTCACAAATAAATTTTATAGTCGATGTTATATTTGACTACAAAATTTACAACTATTTATCTACACATATTAATTTTTCACTACACAAACCTATAGGAAGCTGTATTAGATTTATTCCAATAACTCCTTTACTTTTCTTTTACTTTTTTATAAAGACATGTTGTCTGCCGGAGCTACAACCATAAAACTAAATGTATAGGTTAAAAATTTTCTACCATATATTAACTGTAAATATATATGTTTACGGTTGACAAATAAAAATGTATGTGATTTTTATTTCCGGAATAGGTAAAATTGCACTTGGATATATAGTTAGAGAGCTTTGAAGAAAGAATATTACTTCTCTCCAGAAATCTCATCAGTAAAAATCAGCAAACAAGCTTTAGTTTTATCCTTTTGCTTTATTGCTTAAATCATTAAGTTTAATCCTATACGACATCAAATGCTTTTATATAAAAATTCTTGTAAGCATTCGTATCAACAAAACTTGATATTATTTTTACTTGCATCAATAAAATTCATTTTTTGAACGTTTAACTATTTTTAATTTATTAACAATTAGGAGAATATTATGCTTTGTAAGAAAGTTGCATTGATAAGTTTAATTACCATTTCTACCGGTATCATCCTTCCTGTATTTCCCGCTTTTGCAAGAACTCTAAACCAAGAAATCAATGCTCAGGAAATTACTTCAGAGGGTGTTCTATATGCAAATAAAAATTGGAAACATCCTAAACCTCATCATAAGAAACCTCATCATCCCAAACCTCACCATAAGAAGCCTCATCATCCAAAACCTCATCATCCAAAACCTCATCACAAGCCCCATCAGCCTCACCAGAATATCAATAAAACGACTGTTGTTACTCCTGTGAAATCTAGTTCTAACTCTCATAGCAGTTCTAACTCCAACAGTATTTCTAAATCTCGTAGCAGTTCTAATTCCCACAGTTCAAGTAACTCCAGTGCAAAAGTTAATAACAGTGGAAATAGTAGCAACACCAACACCAATTCCAACATTAGCCAAGGTGGTAATGCTACAGTTGGAGGTCAACAAAGCCAGCAATCTGTAACAACTGGTTCAACTTCCGTCTCACCTTCTACGAGGGTAAAAGTTGATGGAGACAAGTACAATAGCGTACATTTTGGCGACCAAGCCCCAGGAACGGGTTCTGAAGCTTTCTCCTTCCAATATCGTTCAGCTTGTGGAGCTAGCGTTAATTACCGTCAAGGTTTTGCTCTCAAACCAAGACGTATTGCTGGTGGAGGTTTAGGTTTTGCTTTGGATGTTTCCAGCACTAGCATGGACACTATCGAAAGTCGCGAAGGTGTGCAAAAGAAGATGGATACTGCATTTGTAACAGCCATGAAAGTAGTTGATAATCAAGAAATTTTCCAACAACGTCTGAATAACGGTGTAGTATCTTATCAAGAGGCTCAAGCTTATGCGATCGCAAATTGTGCTCCCCATTATCCTATTGTTCGCAAAACAAGCACTCCTTCAAAAGTACAAATTAGACGTTATGTCATTAAACAACCTCGCCGTTCTCGCGTTTGTACAGCAAGGGGTTGTAACTAACTTCAACAAAGAACTAATACGAGCGGATTGGATCGAACAAAAGATAAAATCATGCTCGTCTATAGTTCCGATGAAGAGAGTCGTACTTCTCGATTCTCCTCATGAAGGATGAAAAATTCTCAATATTAATTTATTAATTTCCAATATTAGATTTCATCCTTCATGCTTTGTTCTTGATTACTGTTGTAAATTTAATTATTCCCAAACATTAGCAATGAAATTTGTTTTAGACTTTAGGTTTTGCACTATGTGCAATAGGGTCGCGATCGCTATGCTTTTAGCCCTTGGTTCTGTAACTCTCTTAGCTTCTCAAGCTTTTGCAGAAACATCATTAACTTCATCTCAGAGTGTCTCAGTATTACTAAATAGAGATGATTCCTCTGCAAAAGTAATTAAACGAGAAGTTATTCCTGGAACTTTTAGCTTGACTCGTCAAAATGGCTGTATTGTCCGAAACCCTATATTGAAAACATTTTTAGATGATGGAACAACCCTACAAACTCCTGCTGGAATAACTGTTGTAGGAAATAGTCTTTCCCAATGGCGAAATGAATATAAACAACCTTGGCAATCTAAACTAACTGATTATGAGGGAGGAGAATATAAAATTATGATTTTCCAAATCGGAAAACATCCTTCAACTTTGCTTAAAAGTGAAGAAAGTGAAGAAAAGCTGATAGATTCACAAACCTCATGTAATGCGGCTATTTATAAGGTTTATCGCAGTAATCTAAGGTTAATTAAACCAATATCAGAACCACAAAAAAGTAATTTTTCTTTGTCTTTTAGTGAAGGTTGGGAAAGACATTTCTCCCGCTAAAATTTCTCTCACTAATAAATCATTTTTAATTATTTATCATCTATATTTTCTCTCAAACATTATATTTATCTGGCTATTATAAAGATGTTTTTTAATTGGAATAAAGTATCAAAATTTTCCTTGAATATTGGATTGACCTTAGTTATTTTCATACTAAATAGTGTTTTTGGGGGAAATCAGAAATCACATGCAGCGCAAATATATACTTACGATACAGATAATTTTAATGGCGATACAAATATTTACTCCAATCCAAGTATTACTGAAGAAAATAATAAATGTCTGAACGGATTAATTAATCAATTACCCCAAACAGGAGATATTGAAAGTACCAAAGCATGTCTAAATACCTTTGGTTACAACCCCGATACAAATATCACATCTCCTGTAATGATTATTTTTGAAATTGGTGGAACTGAGATTGGTGGAACCGAGATTGGTGGAACTGAGATTAATAGAACTAAGATTGGTAAAACTTCACCACAACTCACAACCACCATCATTTACAAAAGTCAGAACGGTAAAATTAATCGGGAAAAATTTCGAGCAGTGGGAGCGCGTTACAGTCAATGGTACGCTCCGGAAGGAATGTACACAATCGATTATATTGTGCCGGATAGCAGCCCTAGTTTTAAACCTGCTTATGCAAATTTTTACTCTCCACCAAACCAAACAGATAAAAATGGTTATCCTGTGAGACTTGGGTTTCATGGACGGAAGGGAAATTTAATGGCTGGAAATGGTTCTAATGGTTGTCATCGTCATACCGTGGGAGACATGAAGCGAATTATGACGATTATCAAAAAAGCTGGTAGAGATGCAGGTTTACCCAAGAATTGGTACAAGGATACTTTACCGGTAGCTATTATTTAAGAACAATTTTCTTTAAGATTGCTAAATTTGGTTTATAAAAGGGAACAGGAAACAGGGAACAGATTCAAAAAATTGATGTGTAGTAGTATTTTTTGAAATTGGAATAACACACCCTCACCCATTACCCATTACCCATTACCCATTACCCATTACCAATTACCCATTACCCATTACTTAACCACACCAGAATGTCCCGGTATATTACCCACCGGTTCAACTCTTCCACCCAAGTATTTACCTAAAAACTCTTCAGTTTTAGCAAAGAAATGTAATCTATTTTCCGGACGTACAAAGCTATGCCCTTCATCAGTGTAAAGAATGTATTCTACAGGTTTGTTAGCTTTACGCATGGCGTTGACGATCTGTTCGCTTTCCACTTGTTTGACCCGTGGATCGTTTGCACCTTGTCCAATTAGTAATGGAGTTTGAATGCGATCTACAAAAAATAAGGGCGATCGCGATTTGAGAAATTCTATTTCGGTTTTTGGATTACCAACACGGTTGTATAGTAAAGCTCTGATTGGTTCCCAATAGGGAGGAATATTTTCCATCAGGGTAACCAAATTAGAAGGTCCAACAATACTTACCGCAGCAGCAAACACATCGGGTGTAAATGTTACCCCAGCTAAGCTTGCATAACCACCATAGGAACCACCCATTATCGCAACTTTTTTCGGATCGGCGATACCTTGTTTAACAATCCAGTTAACCCCGTCAATCAAGTCATCATGCATTTTAGCCCCCCATTCGCGATTTCCAGCGTTGAGAAACTTTTTACCGTACCCTGCAGATCCTCGGAAATTAACTTGTAATACAGCATAACCCCGGTTCGCTAACCATTGAACGATAGGATCGTAACCCCAAATATCACGCGCCCAAGGTCCACCATGTACGAGTAAAATTGTAGGTAGATTTTTCGCTGGAATTCCTACAGGTGTCGTGAGATAACCATTAATGGTCAAACCGTCGCGAGATTTATAGGAAATTGGCTTAATTTGCGCCAACTGCAATTTTTCCAGTTCGGGTTGGTTGCTAAACAAAAGCTTGCTTTGTTTTGTATCGCGATTGTACTTATAGTAGTAAACTGGTCCATCATCAGTTAGATAGGCTACTAACCAAGTTTTATCTGCAAGGTCGCGCCCTACAATACTAAATTGACCCCGACGAACTTTAGATAGAGCTTGAAAATCTGTAGCAATATTATTATCTAATACCTGCCACTCCAATTTATCTTTGTAAAATCCAACCGCTTGAATTTCCTGATTTGTTGGATGAATCAGTGTCCCAGCCAGATCGTATTGTGGATCTTGAGCGATTACTTTTTCTTTACCTGATGCGACATCTAATGCTAAGAGTCTGCTAGCGTTAGCATTATGATTGCTCCGAATATAAAGTGTTTTACCATCTTGAGAAAAACTTACTGCACCTCCTTCTTCATCCGGTCCCCACTTGCGAACAATTTTCCAAGGTTCACTAGTATTGGTTCTGGTAGATAAAGTCGAACCTCCATCTGGGGTTGTAGCAACAGTTGCACGAATTTTAAGTTGAGGGTCGGCAACTTTTTGCACTACAGTACCAGAATTTTTCATTTCTAAAGTAGCTTTCCCAGTTTTTAAATCTATTCGGTAAGCATCGTGTCTGCGGGGGTCGTCAATATTCAACCCAACTAATATTTGATTGGGAAATTTATGGTCTAAAGCTATTGTTCGAGCCTGAATATTTTTATATGGCGTTAAATTACGTACTTCTTTAGTATTTACATTAACAGCATATAAATTGTAATTTTCATTACCATTAATATCCTGAAGATAAATTAACTGTTTGCCATCATAAGTCCAAAAATATCTGCGAATACCTCGTTTCTTATCTGCTGTTAGCATTCGGTCATCTTGCTTACCTAAAGTACGTATCCACACTTGCAAAATATCATTTTTATCAGGTGCAATATATGTAACGTATTTACCGTCCGGAGAAATTTGTGGGTTGACTTTTTCAGGGTTACCAAAAAGAATTTCTCGCTTGATTAGGGGTGGTAAATCTGCAAAAGCTGGACGAATGTTAGTAGTAAATAAACTTGTAATTATTAATAAAGTTAAAGTCAGTAAATAAACATATTTTTTATACATCACAAACCTCTTTTCAGTATTTACTTTTAATCAGTAATAGAATGAGTTAATTGGTAATGATACCAATTCGATAAATCATTGCAACAGATTTTCCGGTAGAGACGTTGCAGAGGCTAACGCCGACGCCGCAGGCTCTGCAACGTCTCTACAGAAATCTATCTGTCTCATTATTTTTCCAAATTGGTATGAGTTATGGATAAAAAATAATCTCATTGACAGATTTAATTGACAGAATTTACTTGGTGATGAACCTGTTGAGGCTCCACCTAAGTTATTAATTCTGTAGGTTTTCGGAGAGAAAATTTTTGATTCCCATTAACTATTGCTGACTACTACTTTCAGAGATAATATAAGTTTTAAAACAAACATGGTATTCAACCAAAAGAATATTTTTAGGTCAATATCGCTCCACCCATTAAACGGTTGTATCGATACTTGAGTTCTTCCCGCATCAAATACCAACGTTCTAAGGTAACGTCTATTTCTATTACTTTTTCCGCAGCTTGTCGGGCTAAAATTAATACCTCTTCATCTTCAACTAAACTAGCCAAAGTAAAATCTGGTAATCCCGACTGACGGGTTCCTAAAACTTCTCCAGGTCCGCGAAACCGCATATCCATTTCCGAGATAAAAAAGCCATCCTGGGACTGTTCTAAGACTTTCAATCTTTGCTGAGCATCCGCACTGCGGGAACTACTCATTAATAAACAATAGGATTTTGCCGCACCTCGACCAACCCGTCCCCGTAACTGATGCAACTGTGACAAACCGAACCTTTCAGCATTCTCAATGAGCATGACAGTAGCATTAGGGACGTCAACACCTACCTCTACTACTGTTGTAGATACTAAAATTTGGGTTTCGCGATCGCGGAACTGAGTAATTGCTGCATCCTTATCTGCAGAAGTCATCCGTCCGTGGAGTAAACCCACCTTAAATTCGGGAAATATTGCTTCTTGCAGTTTTTGATGTTCTTCTACTGCCGAACGCAAGTCAAGTTTTTCCGATTCTTCCACTAAGGGTAATACTATATAAACCTGTCTTCCTTGGACGATTTCGCGACGAATCAAATCGTAAGCATGGGAACGTTGATTACCTGCAAGAGCAGTGGTTTGAATTTTTTGTCGTCCTGGTGGTAACTCATCAATTTGGCTGACATCTAAATCCCCATGCAAGGTCAGGGCTAAAGTACGGGGAATTGGTGTAGCTGTCATTGTTAAAACATGGGGTTGCTCGCCCTTTTGTTGCAACAAAGCCCGTTGTTTCACACCGAAACGATGTTGTTCGTCGATCGCAATCAAACCCAACCTTTGAAAATTAACTGGATCTTGAATCAATGCATGGGTACCTACTAATAAAGGTAATTCCCCAGTTTCCAGTTGAGCGTGAATTTCTCGCCGTTTTGCTGTTTTCGTCGAACCAGTCAGCAACTCAACTGGTAAATGTAATAAATTAAACCAACCAACTAACTTACGGTAATGCTGTTCTGCTAAAACTTCCGTCGGAGCCATTAATGCAGCTTGATACCCAGATTGAATTGCAGCTATGATGGCGATCGTCGCCACCACGGTTTTTCCCGAACCCACATCGCCCTGCACTAAACGATTCATTGGCGCGGATTTTTGCAAGTCATTAAGAATATCATTAACAACTCTGTGTTGGGCGCCGGTAAGTTGAAAAGGTAAAATTTCGTAGAATTTTTCGATTAATTTACCTCTAGGACTAAATTGGACACCAGTCTGAACTTTTTTAGCCTGTTGCTGACGTTGGAGTAAACCTAGTTGTAAGTAGAAAAATTCATCAAATACCAACCTTCTTCGCGCTGCTTGCAAAGTCATGCTATCGCTGGGAAAGTGAATATTTGCGATCGCATCTTTAAGTTCTAGTAACTGATACTTTTTGCGCAAACCACTGGGTAGAGAGTCTTTAAGCAAAGCTGTGGCGGGTAAAGCAGCTATTACCGCCTGACGCACCGTACTAGCCACCACACCTTCAGTCAAAGTATAGATTGGTACTACTCTACCAATAGTTAGGGATTCAATGGGATCTCCAGGACTTCCTAATACTTCTAACTCTGGATCCTCCAAAGTCAAACCATACTTTCCTTCTTTAACCAAGCCACAAGCTGCTAAAGTTGAACCAACCGGATAGCGACGCTTTACACTTTCTTGCCAAGCTCTACTACTGAAACGTCTACCAGCAAAAAAGCGGTTAATTTTGAGTATGCCAGTTTTATCTTTTAGTTGCAGTTCCAGGATACTCAAGTTTTTGTTACGGGGACTAGTAAAACAGTTACAACGCTTAACCGTTGCTACCAAGGTAACTGTTTCCCCAACCTGTAATTCAATAATATTTACCTGTCGTGCATAATCAATGTGGTCGCGAGGATAGTAATATAGCAAGTCGCGGACAGTATACAAACCCAAACTCTCAAGTTTCTTTGACCGTCGGAAACCAATTTCTGCCAAATCTTTGAGTTTTTGGTCTAATTTCGGTGCTAAATGTCGGGAGATTTCAGAGGGAATAGTTGATTTAGTTTTGGGAATCGAAACCCCTGGATTAGAAGGAGAAGAATAAGAATCTCCATTCTCACCAGCTTTATGAGTTTTAGTTTGCAGTCGTTGATTTTGTTTCTCAACGGTTTGTTGCAATTGCTGTAAATATCTACGGGTTTGAGCAACTAAGTGCTGTCTATCCCCCTGCGCCAAATTTGGATAATTTGCAAATTGAGTAGCTTTATTCTGCCATTGAATCCGCTCTGAGCTTGGTAAACCAATTGGAAATTTCCCAAAGGTTAAACTGAGAAACTCACTGAAACGGTATTGTCTTCCCATCAAGTCTACAAAACCTTTTTCAGCTTCAATAGCCAAAGCTTTATGCAATCTTACCCAATCTGGTCGCTCGCTAATCATTTTTCACTGGTCACTTTCACTGGTTACTTTTTTTATTTATTAACTTAAAGTAATCCTGACTGCTTGTTGTCACACATCTTAGTTACAAATCCTAATCCTCATACCAGCTAGATCTCCATGCAGCTTCAGCTTTAGCAACTGATAGTTCTCGCTGGATTTTCTGGTATTCTCGACCAACTTTAGCAAGTCTACTAGAAATATTACGAATTTTTTTTCTCTTTGCTGATAGCTCAGTATCGGCAAATTCTATTTCCCCCAAACGCAGGTTGACTGCCATAATTTTCATCAGACCGCGACTAGAATCTGACTTTTGTTCCGATTCAATTTCAATTGCTAAGTTTAACAAATTTGGTGGCCCTGGCATGATTTCTGCAGACGCTTCTGAAGATGCAGCAGCAGCTTCAAGTAGAGACGGTGGTAATTTTTTAGGCAGTATCCTAGACTTTTGAAGTATGCGATTAGCATCGCGGGAAACTACCCTGAGAAGCTGTTGGAGGGATAGTTCCAAATATTGCTGCCATTTTGCTAGTTCTACAGGGTTGGATGTATCTAATGTTTTTGGTTTAGAAGGATACTTAGAAGCCGCATTTCTCGCCGCTGCAAATAAATCCATTGCTTTATCTGCAATTGATGCATTCACCAGCACAACTTCATCCAAACGAACTTCTGATAATTCGCCCGATTCTTTGACCGACTCAGACTTATCTTGTTCTTTGTCGTTGTTTTCTGCTTTGTTTTTTTCTTCTTCTGTTTTATCTCGTGCAGCTTTAGCGATCGAATCCATCGCTGCGGCTAATTCTGCTTCCGTTAATGGTAAGTCAGCAGTTATTTTGATGTTCCCATCCGTTGTAATTTCTAGAATTTGTTCGTCACTAATTTCTTCTATTTGAATTTTTTCTTCATCTGCATTTTCTTTTTCATATTCTCCATCTTCTTCATCTTCTTCATCATCAACTTTGAGAAGTTCCTTTAATTCTGAATCGCTACGTTGACCTAGCTTACGGATATTTTGTTGTAGTTTTTGTTTTTGGTTCAACGATAGTTTCAAGAAATTATCTGGATAACCTTGGGTACACAAATGATAAATTGCCAGAATCAATTGTTTACTAACAGATTTTCCCAAATTTTCTACATAGCCACCATATACTTCTTGAAGCTCTTCCCCAATTCCTTCAATAACTTCTTCTAAACTTGTAATATCTTGTTCAATTCGCTCAATTCCTCTTGCCATACTTTTTATGCTGTTAACGACAGGACACTGAAAAATTGGTAATTTGTAGCAAAATTGCAATTCTATCTATAATTTTGTGCTTACATCTTCAGAGAATGTTAATTTTAGATACTTTTAAACGACTGTTGCTTAATTTTTAACTACTGATTAATTTTTATAATATGCGTAAGTGAAATTCGAGATTGTTAAAGCTGTGAAATTAGAACCCTTAAAGATAAAATACAGGCCAGCAAATTTAGCTTGACCTGTCTTTAAATTAATTTGGGAAATAGCATCAAAAATTTACAGTTTTGAATTCACCGCTAAATACCCTATAAATAAATAAAACCGTTATGGAGAGCTATTTTATTACCCCATAAAAGTATTACTTACCACCAAGAGCGGCAACTTCATCTGCAAAATTATCTTCTTGCTTTTCAATCCCTTCACCCAAGATGTACCGGACAAAGCGATTAATTTGAATCTTGGTTCCTAATGCTTTGCTAGTTTGTTTAATTAAGTCTTCAACAGCAATACTTTGATCGCGAATGAAAGGCTGATCGACCAAAGTCATTTCTTTGAGACGTTTATCAATACGTCCCTGAACAATTTTTTCTTTAATGTTATCTGGCTTCTTAGCCAAATCGTCCCTTCCCATTTCAATTTCCTTTTCTTTTTGGACAATATCGGTGGGAATTTGATCTGTACTTACGTACTCAACATTTGGACAAGCAGCAATCTGCATCGCGATGTTGCGTGCTAGGGTTTTAAAATCTTCATTAGTAGCTGCTGAATCGCTATCACAAGCTAACTCTACCAGTACACCTACACGACCACCGGTATGAATATAGCTATCAACGATACCTTGCTTACCTTCTTCAAGAGAAAAGCTAACAAAGCGACGAACACGCATATTCTCACCCAACTGGGCAATCATTTGCTTAATATATTCTTCAACTTTGATACTTTCATCTTCAACGTAAGCACTGGATAGCAAAGAATCAACGCTGTCACTCTTAGAAGCTTGTTTTGCTAAACTTTGCACCAAAGACTTAAAAGCTTCGTTACGCGCCACAAAATCAGTTTGACAATTAACTTCTAACAGATTGCCAACTCGACCTGATGGTTCAATATAAGTATCTACCAAACCTTCTGCTGCAACACGATCGCTTTTCTTACCTGCTGATGCAATACCTTTTTGTCGCAGCCATTCGATAGATTTTTCGATGTCACCATCATTTTGCTTCAGTGCCTTTTTGCAGTCCATCATACCTGCACCTGTTTTTCGGCGCAGTTCTTGAACTTGTTTTGCAGATATTTCCGCCATGTTGTTGCCTCGATTCCTAGTTTTATTAATAGTTGTAATGGCTTACGAATCCTGAGTATCTATATATTACTCAGGAGCGGGACAATTAATCTTTACCCAGATCTGGGATTTTCGATATATTCCTGGATCGATTTGAGATTTTATTTTATGAAATCAGATGGAATTAATAGATTCGAATGAAATTAATAAACAGATTAATCATACCCCCGTTTTCTAGACGGGGGATTTAGCAGAGATCCGAACTTGGACGCAGCAAGCTCAATGGGCTCGAAAATGATTACTTAAAAGACCCTATTCAAAAGGCGAAGTTATTCTCCTCCTTCTTCAGAGGCTTCTCCATTTTCAGAAAAATCGCCTTCTTCATCTTCGTAATAATCATCCATTGCGCCTTCATAGTCATCCACTTCCAACTGTCCGTGACGACCTTCATAAATTGCATCCGCTAACTTACCAACAATTAACTTAATTGAGCGGATAGCATCATCATTTGCTGGAATGGGAATATCTACCACATCAGGGTCGCAATTTGTATCCAACATGGAAACAATTGGAATATTTAGTTTTTGACATTCTTGAACGGCATTATATTCACGTCTTTGGTCTACGAGTACAACCAAATCCGGAATTTTGCGCATTGTCTTAATACCACCCAAATATTTTTGCAGCTTTGCCATTTCTCGCCGCAACATAGAAGCTTCTTTCTTGGGTAGTAGATCCAACGCACCACTTTCTTCGCGGCGTTCTAAATCTTTCAGGCGTTCTACTCTGGTCTTAATTGTTGACCAGTTGGTTAGCATTCCCCCCAACCAACGTTGGTTGATGTAGTAAGAACCACAGCGAGTAGCTTCCTGAGCAATAATTCCTGCTGCTTGACGCTTAGTACCCACAAACAGAACTTTCTTTCCTGATTCTGATTGCGATCGCATAAAGCTGTAAGCTTCTTCCATCAATTGTGCTGTTTGCACTAAATCGATGATATGTACGCCGTTACGAGCAGTGTAAATGTAACGGGACATTTTCGGGTTCCATCTACGGGTTTGGTGCCCAAAGTGAACACCGGACTCCATCATTTGAGCCAAAGATACTACTGGCATATTCCTCTTTACTCCTTTTCGGGTTTAACCTCCACCCAGAAGCATTTCTCAGTTCCTTTCGAGAAACACCCGAAATTCTGGATGTGCGAGATATGAAAACGATACTAAATTAGCACATTTTGTTAGAGTTGGGGATTAGGGATTGGCGTTAGCGGAAGCGTGGCGTATGACTGGCGTCACGCTTACGCTAAGAGCCATAAGCACTACGTGCCGCCCGCCGCAAGCGGCATATGGTGACTGGGGATTAGCGTTAGCAAAGCGTGACGCAACAGCGTCATATGGGGATTGGCGATTAGCGATTTGGTATTAGCTAGGTGGTTGTTATGGTCAAGAATTCTTGTATTCCTCTAAATCAGCAAAAAAAAGAAGAAGTTTGAATTATTTTCCCAGTTATTAAGGGGGTTAGGGGGAGCTAAATCCGACAGACTTGTAATTAGCAACTTGAATTATTCTTGAATGATTTAAAAAGAAGATTAAAAAATTATCTTCCCAATCCCCAGTCACCAGTCACCAATCCCCAGTCGCCAGTCACCAATCCCCAATCCCCATCATTTCTGAGCTTCCGCATAAGCTTCATAAACCCCTTGAACGTTATACCAATTGAGAAAAACACGGGCTACTTCCAAAGCTAATTGAGGTTTTCCAGACTTTATCAGCCACTTGAGTAATGGAGCCATAGTTTTTTCATTGAGAGTACCGTTGAGGGAGAGAAGACCCCAGAGAATGCGGTGCAACCAGGTCATCTGGATCATCATTCGCACATTCCAAGTGGGATGTTTTTGATAAAATAAAACACCCATCCGTCCCCTTTGAATTTCTTTATCAATTAAGCTTGGAATTTGTTCTAAATTAAATGGTGGATGCCAATGATAACCAACCGCTTCTGGGCATTTAATTAATTTTAAACCTAAGTTTTTTAGTCTTACACCTAGTTCTAAGTCTTCCCACCCGTATAATTGAAATTCAGTATCAAATAGTCCTGCTTTTTCTAACCAATGTTTGGGAATCGCAACATTTCCCGTCGCAAAAAAAGCTGCAGAGTAATCTGTAAGCTTGTATGGCTCTGATGTGGGATTTTCAAAATTACAAGTATTAACTACAGCACCATAGGTAAAAAAGCAGTCACTTCCAAGTTTTTCTTTACCTTTTAAGAGAGCCTTAGTATGGGCTGTTAAAAATTTTTCTGTAACAACTAAATCGCTATCAATAAAAATAATTATGTCACCCTTTGCCTCTTTGACACCCAAATTCCTTGCTATTGCTGGACCTTGATGGTCTTGTTGAAAAACTCGTACATGTGGAAATTCTGCTTTTTGAGTTTCTAGCCACTCTAACGTTCCATCAGTAGAACCATCATCTACCAAGACAATTTCGTAACTTTCTATGCAATTTGGGTTTGAGACTTCTTCATTTGTTAAAATCTGTGCTTCTAAAGCCTTCAGACATTTTGCCAAGATTGGCTGACGATTATAAGTTGGAATAACAACACTAAAAAACACTATCTCACCCACAACAGTTTTGCCAATATTCAGAATAGGACAGTAGTGCTTTTTAGACTGTTCCTTAAGAATACAAATGAGGGGATTAGGGATTGGGGATAGCACTGCGTGCCGCCTTGCGGCATATGGCGATTGGGAATTAGCTATTAATAAGTTCAAGAAAATCAGTTTATTTTCCCAGTCCTCAGTCACTAATACCCAGTCGCCTGTCCCAAAATTCTAATAAATGTATCTTATATATCAGAAACTCTTTAATCATCATCCGCAAGCAAATTCGTTTTTGCGACAATGTTTTATTTTTACTACTCCGGATTTACTCGTAGTACTTTAATCGCAAATACTATCAAAAAGTATACAGGTTAACTATTGTTGTAAAGGAATAAGTAGAAGTACTGAAGAGAAAATACTTAGATTAATTAGATAATAATAGCTCGTAGTATTGCAGCATCGAGAAATTACTAATGGGTCGCGCCAAAAAAGTTGTCTTGGCATATTCTGGGGGAGTAGATACATCCGTTTGCATTCCCTACCTCAAAAATGAGTGGGGTGTAGAAGAAGTAATCACCCTAGCCGCAGATTTAGGTCAAGGAGATGAATTAGAGCCAATTCGAGAAAAAGCTCTTAAGTCTGGAGCGAGTGAGTCTTTAATCGCAGATGTTAAGGAAAGCTTTGTTAAGGATTATGCTTTTGGAGCAATTAAAGCAAATGCACTTTATGAAAATAGCTATCCTCTAGCAACAGCTTTAGCACGTCCGTTGATTGCTCAAGCATTAGTAGAAGCAGCTGAAAAACATGGTGCAGATGCAATAGCACATGGCTGTACTGGTAAAGGTAACGATCAAGTACGTTTTGATGTTGCGATCGCAGCTTTAAATCCCAGTCTGAAAATTCTTGCACCTGCAAGGGAATGGGGAATGAGCCGTGAAGAGACAATTGCTTATGGAGAAAAATTTGGGATTCCTTCACCTGTGAAGAAATCTTCTCCCTACAGCATTGACAAAAATCTACTTGGTCGGAGTATAGAAGCTGGAATTTTGGAGGATCCAGCAGTCGAACCACCGGAAGAAGTCTATGATATGACCAAAGCGATCGCAGATACTCCTGACGAAGCCGAGTATTTGGAAATTACGTTTAGACGAGGTATTCCTCACTCTGTCAATGGAGAAGTTAAACACCCAATCCAATTAATAGAAACACTAAACCAAGTGGTTGGTAAACATGGTATCGGCAGAATCGATATGATTGAAAACCGCTTGGTTGGAATTAAGTCCCGGGAAATTTATGAATCTCCGGCGATGGTAGTTTTAATTCAAGCACACCGCGATTTAGAAAGTTTAACTCTGACCAAAGATGTTACTCAATATAAACGCGGTATTGAAGAAACCTACAGCCAAATTATTTATAACGGTTTGTGGTACAGCCCTTTAAAAGCAGCATTAGATGCATTTATTGACAAAACTCAAGAAAATGTTAACGGCACTATCAAGTTAAAACTATTTAAAGGTAATGCCATTATTGTTGGAAGAAAATCCGACGTTTCTCTTTATAGTCCAGACTTAGCAACTTACGGTTCCGAAGATAAATTCGATCATAAAGCTGCTGAAGGTTTCATCTACGTTTGGGGATTACCTACACGTATTTGGTCACAGCAAGATAGATAAAAGGAAAGCAAAACCGAAATAGGGTGAGGATATGGGATAAAAATACCCATTATCCAACCCCAATTACCAATTACCAATTACCAATTACCAACTCTAATTAATTATTAATTTTTTGGGTGTGACGGGACTCTAACCACATAGGAATAAATACTACTGCAGCCAATACAAACAAAGCTAAAAATGCGAATTCACTAACCCATTGGACTAATTGTTCTAAAGGAATAAGTTTCCCCGCGAAAAAAGCCAAAGTAACCATAGTCAAAGACCAAGTAGCAGCCCCAGCTAGATTGTAAATAAAAAATTTCCAAAATGGCATTTCTGCGATCCCAGCTAGTGGAGCCGCAAATATACGTAATAAAGCAAAGAATCTTCCAAAAAAAACTGCTTTACCAGCATTTTCACTAAATTTATCTTTAATACTTAAAATTTTATCTTCCGTGATTCTAAATATACGGCTGATTCGCACCAACAATACCCAACCACCAACTTTACCAATCCAGTACCCGATAGTACCACCGATCGCAGCACCTGTTGCTGCATCACTTAGAACCAACCAGTAATTTAATTCATTACTACCGGCTAAAAACCCACCGACTAAGGTCACTGTTTCTCCAGGAATGGGAATTCCTAAATTCTCTAATAAAATTCCCACAAAAATAGCCCAATAGCCATAGTTATGAGATAACTCCTGGATGTTTTCCAGTGAAATAAAATCGAGAGACATTCAATTACACCATAACTTACAACTTAATTTACAATTTGTTATTTTTCTTATATCTTGAGTCTTTTAATAGCAACCTGTCAATATTTAGTCATAAGTCTGTGAAAGCTAGGGAAAATAGGATACTTAAGGTTTGCAAACAAATACCTAGGTCATTTTAAAGCTTAATATTTCAACCTTTTAACTAAGTTACGAGTGCTAATTTTTGTACCCCATTCCAAATAATCCATCAATGTGTAACAATTAATATCTGCTTGATAATATACGTAAGTTACTTTATGAGTACTAATACTGGTCTAAACGCAATATCATTTATAACAGTTTTACAAAATGACTCGTAAATTATAAAAATTTAGTAAAAGATACAGATGCTACCGAAATATTTACCCTCTTATGCATATATTGGTAACAGATAGTACAAACTGTACGGCATGAATACTGATCTAATTTGTCCCAACTGTTTTGCAATTGCTACTCAGATAACTGAGTAGTAATATCCATTTACGCAGTTGAGATAGGAATAGTATTTGTGTCTTTTTTACTTTTTTGTTAACCGTTTCAACTACCCAGTTAAATTCATGACTCTCACACCAGAATTTCAGTTAGTCTTGTTTAAGCCGGAAGGACGGGTTGATTTGGAAGGCGGTCGAGTCCTGAGCGAGCAAATGGCTAAAATAGCTCCCCAGCCTCACCAACTTTGGGTAATCGATTTAGTGAAAGTTGATTTTATGGACAGTTCTGGTTTAGTAGCTTTGGTTAAGGGACTTAAGGCTGCTCGTCAGAGTGGTTGTCGTTTGGTCTTATGTAATGTTCATGCCCCAGTTCGGCTCATTTTAGAATTGACAGATCTTGATTCTGTGTTTGAAATTTTTAATTCCTATGAGGATATTTTAAGTACCCTTAACCATCAAACTGTCACTGGTTAGCTTGTGATTTTTTTGTGAATTAAGCTCCACTCAAATTTATCAAAATACTACGCAAGCCAAACAGAATCTGCGGTTTAATTTATAGATCAAACATATTTATTTTATCTATAGTTAGACTAAAAATATTTGGTTATGGCGTGATTCAGTAATTTGGTAAATCTCAAATAAATCTATGATTTAGGAAATTAGATAATTGTTGAATCCAGCAATCTTATCATTTTTATATAAGTCTATGCTCTGTAGATTTATGATTTGTGGAGTTTATGTTCTCAACTTCTAAATTCAACTTCTAAATTACATTGATGTTGGGTAATTGTAAGTCGTAATTTACCTATGTTACGTTTTGCAATTAAATAATGTATGGCTGGAAAAACTAAAATCTAGGCTTGGTATGCTTAGAGCACACTTCCTTGTACGCAGTTTCCTATATTTTCTTCCTTCTAAAATAGGGTAAAGTAGCTCACATTTGCTTAAATATTGCCATTACTACTAAAACATTATGGCAAGTGTTTTTAGTTATGCCATTAGTTTTTAACTATTGATTTTCTGCCAAATTATATATGTTTGTCAGACAATTATTATTAAATTTATTCACTATCAATAGTGAAACTTCCGGATAGATTATCTTTAACTACTGTTACAAGATACATTAAATCTTTCCCAAGTACACACCCACCCTAAACAGGCAATAAGAGTAAAAATAATTTACCCCGTGTTTTTATACGACGGGGTTATTTGTATTTTGATAGATACTTTCTTTGACGCTCAATAATTTACTATTATTTTTATTCTACTAACTTGTCAGTATTAAACTATTAGTATATGAAGTTTCCTAACTAGGAAAAATCACTTTTTTCGCAAACTTTCAGCTTTTTTGACTGAGATACTAAAACATCTAAGTCTCATCAGTATAAAAGTTTCTAGCACTAAAGTTTTAGTTTTAGGTGTTGGGTATGCTAGACATATTATCTTGGGGAAAATCTTCATGGGGGAAATTTGGTAAATCGATCCCGCCACGGGTATTGTTACGATTTTTTAAAGCTAGGCGATAACTGACACTCTGTAATTCCGCTTGCAGTTGTCTATTCTCTTTTTGCAACATGGCTACTTTTTCTCGTACCGGAGCCATGCGTTCCTCAAATTTACGACGATAAATTTGGGGTAACTCTTGTACCACTTGCTCTAACATTCGACTGCGATCAGTTAGTTCCTGTACAGACTGCCGCAACTGGTAAATTTCGTCATCGCGACTATTTATTTGTTCTTGATAAAAAGTAACCTGTTCTTCTACCGCTTGTAGTTGGTCGCGCAAATCTGTTAACTCGCTCAGATGTCTCTGGGAAAAATCTGGTTGAGATTTAAAATTTGTATTGCCCTTTACAAGTCGAAATAGCTCTTGGGAAAGTTGCTGTACTAACTGCTCGCGCAGATGCAATTCTTGGCGGAGCTTTGATACTTCCGTAGATAGAGATTGAATAGTGGAGTTGTCGGTTTGAGTCACAGTGGCTTCGGGCTCCAATTAAGAATCTTTTCCACTATTTAGGTATAACCGTATTAGTAGTGTAGTTGGCAAGATAAGCAGATATCAATTTAGCATTTATACGGAAATTCTATCTAAATTTGATAAAAATTATATGAAAGAAAAGGTAAGGTTATATAACTTTACCTTTTCTGAATAATTTATGTTGTTATGTAACAGTTTTTGTGCTAAGGATCGCCAATCCTATTCTGTAGGTGCAACTTCTTCAGTTACATTTTCCTGTAACTCTTGCTTAATTGTGAGGTAACGAATTACTTCTTCGCTTAAACGCATCGCACGTTCCATACTCGCAATAATGCTGCCGACACTGGAAGCATAATTCATTTGTATGTAAATACCATCTCGGTGCTTATTGATTTCGTAAGCCAAACGGCGTTTTCCACGATTTTGGATCTCAATTTGTTCTGCACCTTGTTCGCGTATCAAGTTTTCGTATTTACCAACGGCTTGCTCTACCTGCTCTTCTGTAAGTTCAGGTCGCAGGATGTACATAGTTTCGTAAGCTGTTGCCATATTTCATTACCTCATGGACCAATTAGGGTTGCTGCTGATGTAAATCAAATTGCTGTTTCGTTAAATAGAACACTTGCTTTTATCAACATCTTGAGCAACAAGGAATTATAATCTTACCAGCTTTTAATTTTAATTGTTAACACAGTTATTAAACTTCGGTTTTTGTATCGAATGGGTTTTTATTGTGTTACTAAGATATTGTACAAATCTGTGCCGCTACCTCTAGGCAAACGATAAACTTATTTTTCTCAAATAATTTTTCTCAAATAATTTTCTCAAAACTGTTCGGGTTGTATCTACTAACTTTTTAATTAATTACAGACAAAAGGATATTTTTCAGCTTATGGCACAACGCTATGTGCGAGTTCAAAGTCGGGAAGGACAAGTTTATTATGGTTTGCTACAACTATCGCTTGATGTTCAAATTTTAGATGCTCCACCTTGGCTACAAGGACAACCCACAGATCTCAGTTTAGAACCAGACAGTTATCACATACTAGCTCCTTGTTCTCCTTCTAAAATTTTGGCAGTGGGTAGAAATTATGCAAATCATGCAGCTGAAATGGGTAATCAGGTTCCCAAAGAACCTCTGATTTTTTTCAAGCCACCTACATCGATTATTGCTTGCGACGCCGAAATTCAATATCCTCCTCATTCACAAAGAGTAGACTATGAAGGAGAATTGGCATTGATTATCGGCGAACGCGCGGTTGATTGTACCCCTGAGTCTGCTCAAGAAAAAATTTGGGGATATACTATAGCCAACGATGTGACTGCGCGGGATTTACAGAAAAAAGATATTCAATTTACTCGTGCGAAAGGTTTTGATACTTTTTGTCCTTTAGGTCCTTGGATCGTTCGTGAATTAAATCCAGGAGCAAGATTACAGACCTTTCTCAATGACGATATTAAGCCAGTTCAATCAGCTTGTATTGACGAGATGGTTTTTACTCCAGATTTTATTGTTTCCTACATCAGTCAAGTTATGACATTGCTACCGGGAGATGTCATTCTCACCGGTACGCCGGTTGGAGTTGGTCCCCTAAAGCTCGGCGATCGGGTACGAGTAGAGATAGAAGGTATTGGTCGCCTAGAAAATACAGTTACGTCTCGGTAATTTTTTTGTGATATTTTGTGAGTTCTCAATAAAAGTTTCAATTTCAAACTCAAATATTAAACTCGAATCTCAAACTCACAAAAAAGTTAAACTTAAAGACTTATAGATTTAAAATCTCGAGATTTCTCTATTTTTTATCTCCAACCTGGTTTTTTATGGGTAAAGTTAAATAACATACCCAAAAGCACTAAAAATTACGAAATTTTTGCCGAAAATAATGTTTGTATTTTGCATTTTGTACTTTTAAGAAATATACCTTGAATAAATCAAACTGTTGAATATTTATTTCCTATTCTAAGTCCAAGTTTTACATTTCACCTATTGATTTATACAGCTAAAAATGAGTTTTTTTACATTATTTAGCTATATAATCTAGGGAAAATATAATAAAAAACAAACTAATCTTATGGCTTTATGCCTTATCGAGTTTGTGCATAAGCAGCTTCTGAAATGAATGGGTATTCAGCATAAAGACCTCTTGCAGCTTGTACCATTGAAAATAAGCAAGCACCAGTCACTACAATAAACAGCAGGCTAAACAAGACACCAAACAAGAATAAATCTGGTGTTACAGATACTGCGCTTACCGGTATATTCACTAGTTGGAATATATATAGGCACAAAAAGGTGAAAATTGATAACAAAAGTGCTTGCATTGTATGGAATCTTAGGAAATGTGCAAGCTTTTCATTTCTGACAACTCCTAAATATAAAGCGAAGAAAAGAATAAAAGTAAAACCTATGAAAGGTATGGCACGGTTAAGGACTCCAAACAAAATTATGAATGGAGAAAAAGGAATGTAAAGTAATTCCAGGAATGGAAACTGTTGAAACAAAAAACTACCAAATCCGCGCACTTGTATCAGTGGCAGAATATACGGTAGAACTGATAAAATACGTTGCTGCCAGTCAGTGCTTCCGCGCCAAGTCATGCTTTTATTCTCCTGTTGAGTAAAAATTTTGTCCTATTCTGACTTATAACAATCAGCGTACTTAAGCTGGATTTATTCTATGTTAACTATTTTGAAGCCCATCATGCATTTGTACTGCTCTGGCTGTTGTTCGGTAAACCTGCTAATTGCTTGACCACAACATAATTTTCCTTTGTTTGTTCGAGGTTGACCGCTAGCATCTGCGAGCAAACAGGTTTGACAAACTTTTTGTGGTTTTAATACCTGATCGTTTATTAAAACTCTGAGCATTCCATTACTCCTGTGAATCCTCATATTTACCTATAATTTAACCGGTAAAACCCTTCAAGGATAGGAAACTCCACATTTTATTTCGTTACATTGCATTTCATAAACAACGGATAAGATTAAAACAAAAATCACAGTTAAAAATTTTTAAACAAACAAAAAAGTTATTTTGATGTACTCAAATTGATTGTAATTTGGAAAATACAGTTCATTTTGTAAAAGGATTGAATGCGTGACTTTAAATAACTCAGATTTTCTTGCTTCTTCCGACCCGATAGTTGCCAGTTTTATCGACCAAGAACTCCAGCGTCAACGGGAACATTTGGAATTAATTGCGAGTGAAAACTTTACCTCTGCTGCTGTTTTAGCAGCCCAAGGTTCAGTACTGACAAACAAGTATGCCGAAGGTTTACCAGGTAAACGTTATTACGGTGGTTGTGAATTCATTGACAAAATTGAGCAGTTAGCCATAGATCGCGCCAAGGAGTTATTTGGTGCTGCTAGTGCTAACGTTCAACCTCATTCCGGCGCACAGGCAAATTTTGCGGTTTTCCTCGGCTTGCTACAGCCAGGTGACAAAATTATGGGTATGGACTTGTCCCATGGGGGACACTTGACCCATGGTTCTCCTGTAAATGTATCAGGTAAATGGTTTGAGGTCGTTCATTACGGTGTTAGCCAAGAAACCGAACAACTTGATTACGAACAAGTCCGAGAGCTGGCGCTTAGGGAGCGTCCCAAGCTCATTATTTGTGGTTATTCTGCTTATCCACGTTTAATTGACTTTGAAAAATTCCGCAGTATCGCCGATGAAGTTGGTGCTTATTTACTAGCGGATATTGCCCATATTGCTGGTTTGGTTGCTAGTGGTTTGCATCCCGACCCAATTCCCCATTGTCATGTTGTTACAACAACAACTCACAAAACTTTGCGTGGACCTCGGGGTGGTCTAATTCTTACAAACGATCCTGAATTAGGTAAAAAATTCAATAAAGCTGTGTTCCCGGGTACTCAAGGTGGTCCGTTAGAGCATGTAATTGCAGGTAAAGCGGTAGCTTTTGGCGAGGCTCTCAAGCCAGAATTTAAAACCTACTCACAACAGGTGATTGATAACGCACGTGCTCTTGCGACCCAATTACAAAATCGTAACTTCAAATTAGTTTCAGACGGTACTGATAACCACTTAGCATTATTAGATCTGCAGTGTATTAAAATGACCGGTAAACAAGCTGATGCTTTGGTCAGTGGGGTAAATATCACTGCAAACAAAAACACCGTACCTTTCGATCCAGAATCACCCTTTGTCACCAGTGGATTGCGTTTGGGTTCTCCTGCAATGACCACTAGAGGTCTTGGTACAGAGGAATTTGCTGAGATTGCGAATATTATTGCTGACCGTTTGTTATCTCCAGATTCTGAAGAAGTCGCTGCTGATTGTAGAAAACGAGTAGCATCATTGTGCGATCGCTTTCCTTTGTACCCCCACATCACCATTCCTGTTCCAGCAATGGCGTAAAGTTTTTGTAGTAGGAAAGTGATATTGGACATGAAGATACTAATTTGGGAATTATCATAATTCCAGATAATCGTAATAAGGTATCTAAATATTTTCACTTTTAATAATCCCACGACTAAAAGCCGTGGGTTTTCTACTTCAAGTCCGGTAATATAGCAAAGCGATCTAACAAAAATATTTATTTAAAACTTCATGAGTGCAGAAATAATTTGTGTTGGTACCGAATTACTGCTAGGAGATATTCTTAATCGTAATGCTCAATTTTTGGCAATTGAATTAGCAAAACTAGGCATACCTCACTACTACCAAACCGTAGTTGGTGATAATCCCCAAAGGTTATACCAAGTAATAGAAACTGCAGTTAACAGAGCAAATATACTAATTTTTACTGGTGGATTAGGTCCCACCCCAGATGATTTAACTTGTGAAACAATCGCTAATTTTTTTGGCGCACCTTTAATCGAACGTCCAGAAATTATTGAGGATATTACCAATAAATATGCCAAAAGGGGTCGCACCATGACTCCTAGTAACCGCAAACAGGCTTTAATTCCCCAAGGTGCGGAAATTCTCCCCAATCCCATGGGTACAGCACCGGGAATTATTTGGGAACCTCGTCAGGGAATCTCAATTTTTACTTTTCCTGGAGTCCCAGGTGAAATGCACGGGATGTGGAGAGAAACGGCTATACCCTACCTCAAAAAGCAAGGATGGGGTAAAGACATTATTCACAGCCGAACTTTAAGATTTTGGGGAATTGCTGAATCTGCTCTTGCGGAAAAAGTAGCTTCTTATCTCAGCCTGTCCAATCCCACAGTTGCTCCATATAGCAGTAAAGGCGAAGTCAAACTAAGAGTTTCTGCAAAAGCAACATCGGAAGCGGAAGCCGAGAAACTAATTCAACCGGTAGAGAAACAATTACAAGATATAGCTGGCGTGAGTTACTACGGTAGTGATAGTGACAGTTTAGCCTCTGTTGTTGGAGATTTATTACGTAACGCCAAACAAACCCTCTCTGTCGCGGAGTCTTGTACTGGAGGTGGTTTAGGGCAAATGTTAACAGAAATATCTGGTAGTTCCGATTACTTTTGGGGTGGAATTATTGCTTACGATAACTCTGTGAAAGAAAAAGTATTAGGGATCAATCCTGATGACTTGAAAGAATTTGGGGCAGTAAGTGCAACAGTAGCCGAGCAAATGGCAATCGGTGTCAAAGAACGCTTGGGGACAACCTGGGGAATTAGTATTACCGGTGTTGCGGGACCAAACGGTGGTACTGCAGCAAAACCCGTTGGTTTGGTGTATATCGGTTTAGCAGGACCTGAACGCCTAGTGGAAAGCTTTGAGTATCAATTTGGTGCTACAAGGGGCAGAACTTTAATTCGCCATCTGAGTGCTTGTAATGCCTTAAATAGCTTACGGCAAAAATTACTACATTAATAAATCCGTAAATTAGAACTTTAGAAATAAAACCTACAGACAAAAAATAAAGTTGGTAGTTATTTCCTGACAAAATAATTTAATTAAATCTTAAAGTTCTTCTCAGTAATAAAATTGCCAAAAAATAATAAAATCTTACCTATCAATGACAAAACGAGTTGTGCAAATCCTACTCGTGTGGTGCTGTAATGACAGTTAATCCAATCTTCCCAAACCAAAATTGACAGTCAAAATTAGCCCTTTTTGATATTCAGCAAGCCATAGGTGTCACAAAATAATTAGAATAAGAAATAAAACTTTATTGATCCATAGTTCATAATCTTCTTCCCCACCTATTAGTACAATCAATCGCTAGAAGCTTGCTGCATCCGCCGCAATTTGTTACAAAAATACAAAGAAGTTCTAAATACTTAACACTACATGTTTGGCGGACTTACTGGTTTCACCAATGAAAAAGGCACCGACTGGGGCGAGCAAATGCTCAACACAGTTGCGAGTCAAACTATTCGCCACTTGTTTAGCAAAAGCGAGTTAGTAGAAGTGGTCGTCCGTTGTTACCCTTCCAGCAAGTTGCTGCAGGGTAGCATCGATAGCTTCAAAATGAATGGTCGTGGCTTGGTCATTCGCAAAGATTTTGCCGTTGAAGAAATGTCCTTTGAAACCGATGCGGTTTCAATTGATTTTGCCTCGGTTTTGAGTGGAAAATTGCGCTTGAAGCAACCTACCCAAGCAATTGCTCAGGTCATTCTCTCACAAGAGGGTATTAATCATGCCTTCACAGCAGAACTGGTTAAAAAACGCTTAATTAATCTTTCTGTACCAGAATTAACTGAATTATCTGGTGGTAAACCAGTATCTTTCACTGAAGTTAATGTGGAACTGTTACCAGAAAATCGACTTAGAATTTTAGCTAAAGCGGATTTGAGTAGTGGCGAACTCATTCCGTTGAGGATGGTAGTCACTGTGGGGATCGAAAAACGGCGACGAGTTTCATTTCAAAATCCTCAAGTTGAACTGGATGCAGTACCTGCAGAGCAAAAAGAAATTTCCCAAACTTTGAGTCTGGTGCTAGCGGAAATTTTAGATAATATGGTCGACCTGGATCGATTCGATCTTGATGGCGTTAAGATGCGGCTCAATCGTTTACAGACAGAAGGAAAAAAGCTGATTTTTAGTGGATATGCTGAGATTGAACGAATTCCCAAAACTGGATAAGGTAGATATTTGCAAATTTTTAAATTAAAACTGTGCGAGTAAAACTTTGTGAGCTAGAAGTTTTAGTACGAAAGTTTTAATCTGGATGTTTTATCTGAAAATTATCATTCAGTTCCACAAATCCCATTTTCTCTAGTGAGATAAATTATTTTTCCGTAAATTATACGGAAAAGTTCAAATATAGCGAATTGCAACTAAGTGAGGTACAGTTCAAAAACTGAAAGTCAGTTATAAAGCAGATCCTACTCCTGACTCCTGTCTTCTGACTCCTGAATTCTGCTGTAAATGTATCATCATGCCTTTGTGGCTTTAAGCAATCAATTGATAATATGACAACAACATAAATTTTTAAAATCTATTTTTAATCAATCCTTCGTCATGAGCGAATCGAGCACTTCCCGTTTACGAGAACTGGCTACATTATTTTTCAAGCTCGGATTGATTGGTTTTGGAGGTCCAGCAGCTCACATTGCCATGATGGAGGATGAAGTTGTTAACCGCAAGAAATGGTTGACACGAGAAAATTATCTAGACTTAATTGGGGCAACAAATTTAATTCCTGGACCTAACTCTACGGAAATAGCAATCCATATTGGTTATATCCATGCTGGATTACTGGGGTTAGTTGTTGCAGGAGTTTGTTTTATTTTCCCTGCGGTACTTGTAACTGCTGGTTTTGCTTGGATGTACGTACAATTTGGGCAATTACCTGAAGTTTCTCCTTTTTTATATGGGATCAAGCCAGCTATTTTAGCTATTATCTTTGGGGCAATGTGGCGTTTGGGAAAAAGAGCTGCAAAAAGTCATCAATTAATAGTTATTGGTTTGATTGTATTATTAGGATTATTTTTAGGACTAAACGAACTACTTTCCCTGCTGTTGGGTGGAATTGTGGGAATGTTGTGGTTACGCTTCAGAAGTACTGGCAGTTTGGGAGCTACAATTTTATTTTTTCCTCCTACCAGTTCTGTAGCTTTAAAAACCGCTGATGTAACTGCCAATAGCAACATATCACCGTGGCAAATAGCTTTATTTTTCCTCAAAGTTGGTAGTGTTTTGTACGGTAGTGGATACGTTTTAGTAGCTTTTTTAAAAGGAGAACTAGTTGATAGCCTAGGTTGGCTAACTCAACAACAGTTGCTTGATGCGATCGCAATTGGTCAGTTTACTCCCGGTCCAGTTTTATCTACAGCAACATTTATTGGCTATGTAATTGCGGGTATCCCTGGAGCATTAGCAGCGACTTTAGGAATGTTTCTACCTTCATTTGTGTTTGTTGCCATCCTTAACCCTATTATTCCCCGTTTACGGGCTTCGCGCTGGCTGGGAGCATTTCTAGACGCAGTAAATATTAGTTCTGTAGCATTGATGCTATTTGTGACCATAAAACTAGCTGGGGGAATTTTTATCGATGAGGTTAGCATTGATTGGTTTGCAGCACTCATAAGTTTAATTGCAGGGGTCTTAGTTATCCGCATACGATTAAATGCTGTTTGGATTGTTCTTGGTGGGGCTACAGCTGGTTTTGTACTGAAAAATATTTTGAATTTTTGATATTCATTTGAGTGAAAATAAAAATCTGTAGAAATTGACCGTTGTGCAATTCTACAGATTTTTAAAGTTTATGAATAAGACTTGTGAATGAAACTTATACAACAAACTAATAACTGGTGATTGGTTATGGAAAGCTTGCGCTAGCTATCGAGAAGAACGACCTACACCAATGTATTTGAAACCAGCTCGAACCATTGTTTCAGGATCGAGGAAATTACGACCATCAATCATTACCGGATTGACCATTAATTTTGCCATTTTGCCGTAATCTAAACTGGAAAACTGCTTCCAGTCTGTAACCAATACCAAAGCATCACAGCCATCAGCTAATCTCTCAGGGTCAGTTTCTACTAACACACCAGATAAACCATCGCGCATTCCCGACTGAGAAACAATTGGGTCGTAAGCTTTAACCTTAGCCCCCAGACGATTTAGTTGTTCGATTAAATTTAATGCTGGTGCATCGCGCATATCATCGGTATCGGGTTTAAAGGTTAGACCCAATAAACCAACAGTTTTACCTTTGAGAATTTTCAATGCTTGCTGGAGTTTTTCCAAAGCAATTAAACGCTGACGTTGGTTAACACTGACAGCTGACTTGAGTAATTGGGCTTCATAACCATAATCATCAGCAGTATGAACCAATGCTGATACATCTTTGGGAAAACAAGAACCACCCCAACCAATACCAGCTTGCAGAAACTTATTACCGATACGCGAATCCAAGCCAATACCTTTGGCTACTTGGGTAACATCAGCACCAACGCGATCGCAAATATTAGCAACTTCATTAACAAAGCTAATCTTAGTTGCTAGAAAAGCATTAGCAGCATATTTAATCATTTCCGCCGAACTGAGGTCGGTAACTAAAACCGGTACTTGGGGTAATGACTTATCTTCAGCAAATTGACGTTCCACAATAGGAGCGTACAACTTCTTCATTAGGTCGGTAGCTCTTGTACTATTACCACCGAGAACAATTCTATCTGGATTGAATGTATCGTATACAGCAGAACCTTCCCGTAGGAATTCTGGATTGCTCACAACATCAAAGTCAGCATCACTTACAGGTAATTTCTGCTCGCTTGCTCCAGCACCAGGGGTAACTAAAGTTTTTTGACGTTCGGCTATTCCATCAAGAACAATCATTCTTACCCAATCACCAGAACCAATGGGTACTGTGGACTTGTTAACAATTACCTTGTAACCGCCGTTAAGATGAGTACCAATACTGCGAGCAACTGCTTCTACATAACGAGTATCGCTCTCACCTGTCGGTAGAGGAGGTGTTCCCACCGCAATAAATAAAATTTCTCCGTGAGCAACTCCCGCAGCAATATCTGTAGTAAACTGAATTCTTCCTGCTTCAATGGCGGACTGCATAATTTCCGAGAGTCCCGGCTCGAAAATCGGCGAACGTCCAGCTTTCATTAGCTTTACTTTCTCTTCATTGTTATCTACACATATTACATCGTGCCCAATATGAGATAAACAAGCGCCTGTTACTAAACCAACGTATCCTGTACCAATGACGCAAACACGCATTTAATTTACTCCTCTCTAAGATTTGAGGTTATTATTTGTAGAAGCTTTCGCTGAGGTGTATCAAGTAATTAGCATCCATCGATTCCCCTGATTTTGACAAGCAAGTTCCCAAAAGATGTTGCTAACTGGGTTGTAAGCGTAAGGTGTTACTAAAAGCAAAACTGTATAAACTGTTCTAGCCTTACAGTTTTTAACTCTTCCATGCAATCTTAATTACTTTGGTTTTTGGGTATATAGTCAACCGAAAACACAGATGTGATTTTTGATTAACAACTAAAAAGTAATTGGTTACCAGCGATCTATTTTATTAGTTTTATTAGCATCGCATCGCGTTATTCATATGATTGGAACAACCCGTCATCCGAATTTTCTAGCTGGTTTGAGCAACAAACTAATTCTATGGTTAACGCCAAGCTACATAAACTGAATTACTAAATAGAATTGCTAGTACCCGAAAGCATCAATTGTCAGGAGTTTTTAGTTAAGCTTCAGTCCTGAAAAATTAGATATCCCAAAAAATTTAGATATTTTTCTGATTACAAGGCAGAGGTTTTTAGAATCTCACGAATGGCTGGTAGTCAAAAGTCCCTACTTAAGAGTCTACATTTTTTTACTATTGAGCACTAATAACTAGTTTTTTTTCAGTTTTTACTCGTTGTCGGAAATCCTCGATTGTTAGTTTTAAGCCCTCTTGTAGTGGAACATTGGGTTCCCAATTCAACAAAGTTTTTGCTTTGGTAATGTCAGGGCGACGACGACGAGGATCGTCAGAAGGTAATGGCTCAAACTTAATTTCTACTTCTGGGTTTATCATATTTTGTATGGTTTGTGCCAATTCCAAAATAGTATATTCGTCAGGATTACCCAGATTAATCGGACCAATGTACTCGTTATTCATTAGTCCGATTAATCCTTCTACCAAGTTAGAAACGTAACAAAAACTTCGAGTTTGAGAACCATTTCCATAAACTGTTAATGGCGTTCCCTTTAAAGCCTGAACAATAAAGTTGCTCACAACTCTGCCATCATTTTCTAACATTCGGGGACCATAAGTATTAAAAATACGAGCAACTCTAACATCAACATTATTTTGTCTGTAATAATCGAAAGTTAAAGTTTCCGCAATACGCTTACCTTCGTCGTAGCAAGAACGTATTCCAATGGGGTTAACATTTCCCCAATATTCTTCATTCTGGGGATGTACTTCTGGATCTCCATAAACTTCACTGGTCGAAGCTAACAATAATCTAGCTTTAACCCGCTTTGCCAATCCCAACATATTCAGTGTCCCCATGACATTTGTTTTAACTGTCTTTACAGGGTTGTACTGATAATGAACCGGAGAAGCAGGACAAGCCAGATGATAGATTTGATCGACTTCTAAACGTATTGGTTCTGTAATATCGTGACGGATGAGTTCAAAATAAGGGTTGCCCAGCCATTTGAGAAGATTTCTTTTGTGCCCAGTATAAAAATTATCTAAACAGATAACCTCATGTCCTTCATCCATCAATTTATCGACAAGGTGGGAACCAATAAATCCCGCTCCGCCAGTCACTAATATTCTCATAAATTTACCAATTACTTACACAATATTTACACTAATGACGATCACACTTACTTTTAGGTTACCCACCTAAACAGGGAAAATCCAATACAGGAAACTCTAAAAAATAGATATCTAGTATCATTAAAATATCTAGGAAATAAATTAAATAGATTATCGTTCGTAACTTTTTTTCATATTACACTATACAAGTGTTTGTACTTGATTTGTTGTCTTAAAAAATACATTTATTTTTTTGGGTTTTATAATTCAACAGATCTAAAATCATATACTTTTTCAAAAAAAATATCCTAAATATTGGATGAAATCGAAAATATTCTCACAGCTAAATATTTATAGTTAATAACTCAGTTATAAATAAGCGCTGTGGTTATTTATGGTGGCTAAGAGCAAGTCAAAATAGGTGTGCCTATATTCGCTCAGCGTTGGCGTATCATATCCGAACCGTAGGTAGGTGCAGCTAGAGGCTATAACTACGTTACCTGAGGATCTGCCGTCGCCGCAGGCTCTAGCTATTGGGGGACGCAAGCACAGCAACAGCTGACTGTTTATTATGTTTGACCGCGTCTACGACGTTAGTATAGCGTGTCCGTAGGACAAACAGGATTTGCCAAAGTCCTCACCTAATATACGTAATGCTATACAAAAAATTGATTTTTCTTTTTAGTTATGATGAGCCAATTCAATCCCATGCATTATATGCGTGGGGAGTACAAAAAATGTTTTGACAGATCGCTACACAGATAAAAATTATCTGACAATAACTCTCTTGCTGGAAACTTCAGGTGAAAAGACAGGTGCAAAAGCACGTTGAGGTTCCCCTAACATAATGATGGAACAAGTTAATTGTCTGGCTAATTGGTTGGTAACGTCACTAATTGCTAAGCCACCAGGAACATTACGGTTGCGGATGAAAGGTAGAATTACTAGATCGTATAGTCTTGCGGCTTGTAAAACAGCTTGGGCAGTGTTTTCGTGAGCAATAATTTGAACCTCGGGTGGATTTGTTAAACCAACCTTTGATACAAAGGAATTAAGTTGCGAACGTCTAGAAGCAATTTTACTAGAACTAGTGCGACGTTCGCAGACATTTAATACCGTCACTTGAGCTTTATTTGCTTCTGCAAAAACCTGGGCAAGTTGTATGGGTAATAGAGTTGCTGCCATCAAGTTTTCGACAGGTACTAAAATACGCTGAATTTTTGATGGAGATTCCATCAGACGAGAAATTGCTACCGGACAATGGGATGAACCAACAACACTATCAATTACGTTCCCAAATAAACGTGCCCTAATACCAGTACGTTTACCCCACCCCATAACAATCAAACTAGCTTTTTTTTCTCTTGCAGCTCTACTAATCCCTCGGGCAAAAGCATCATCAATTCGTAGTAAGGGTTCTGCTTCCACTCCCAATAATTGGCTCAATCCCGTGGCTTTAACTAGTAAGCGTTCGCTACGCTGTAGAGATGCTTCCACTTGAGGAGCATCCATGTGGTTTGCAGCAGTTGCAATGGCTAAGGGTATAATTTTACCTTTGGCTTGACGCACTAATAAAGCTGCCATCTCCATTAAATGCTGTTGTGTTTGAGGATTATATACAGGTACAACAATGGTATAAGGATTATCTCCTAAAGCATGCTTAGCAATTGGTGAAGTAACTAAAGTTTTCTCTGTAACAGGAGTGGTATTTAAACCTGCTGAAACCTTAGAGGTGATTAAAGGACCTAAAGCCGAGCTTAGCAACATTAAAGCAACAATACTGCTTAAAACTTGCTCATTAATTAATTCTGCTCGAAATCCAATTATGCTAGCTGCCAGTGTTGTTCCAGCTTGAGGTAAAGATAAAGACCACATACTCAGAGTTTCTTGCCATTTATAACGGTATATAAATTTACCCATTACTGCTGCTGCAAACTTACTTATTAGTAAAATAATTACAAGTAAAACTGCTAGCTTGAAAGTTTCTAGGTTGGTGACAACAGAGGCTAAATTAACTTGGACGCCCAAATTAACAAAAAATATCGGAATAAGTAAAACATTGCCAACAAACAACAATTTTTCCTTAACTGCTCCTTTACCCAACAACTCGTTAAGTGCAAAGCCTGCTAAAAAAGCACCAATAATTTTTTCTATCCCTAAAAGTTGAGCCCCTGCAGTTGCAAGAAAAACTGCCAACACTACAAACAAAAATTGATTACCTTCGTCATCACCAGAACGTCGAAAAAATTCTTTTCCAGCCCAATAAAAACCTGCAACTAATAAGGTTGAATAAATAGTTAGCCAGCCTAAAAAAGCGAGTAATTCAAAAGCATTTAAGCTCAACTGATGAATAACCAAACAAACACTAAAAATTAACAGCGCTCCAAAATCACTCAGGATGTTAGCCCCAATAGTTGTCGCGATCGCTTGATTATTAAGAACTCCTAAGCGGCTAATAATCGGATATCCCAGCAAGCTATAAGAAGAAAGTAAAGAACCAATCAGTAAGGCTGTGTTCCATTCAAAACCGCATAATCGTGCCAAAAAAGTTCCTAGTATTAGCGGTATACCAAAACTAAAGCAACCAAATCCCAAAGAACGATTTAAATGACATCGACAAAAATCTGTATCTACTTCTAGTCCAGCGATAAACATCAGATAAACCAATCCGATGTTGGCAAGCAAATTCATTATGCTTGAATTTGTATTAACTAGATTCCAACCATTAGGACCGAGTAATGTTCCTGCTAAAACTAAACCAATCAATCCTGGTATTCGCAACCGTTCAAAGATAATCGGCACGATCAGAATCACTACCAGTACAATTGCAAAAGCTCCAATTGCTTCTGGTTCAAAAACTTGTATGTTGGCTCCTAGAACCAGAAATTGAGATAAGAATTCCATAGGTAGGAAATGCATATTGAGCGCAATAATCAAGGCTGGGACCATCCCAAATCAATTGCCTTTACGAGCAATAAAACAAAAAGTAGAACCCAGGGAAACAACACGAAAATTTGCCTGACATTTATATTCGTAATTAACTGTCTTAGAACTCTACCTACGGGTGGACTTGACTTAAAATAAATCGCAAGCGGTCGTAGTCATCTTTTAAAAGTACACTTAATGTTCGTCCAGCATTAACAAGCCATTGCCTGTCGGCTTTGCGTAATCTGTATACTTCTCTAATTGCTGCTGCGGTTAATGAATCTACTGGTGCGCCACTAACCATTAGTAATGTACGCAAAAAATCTAACTCTTCAGTAAATTTTATGATATCCTCTGGCTCACATCGATAAACTGCTTGATGAATTTGCGGGGGACGAGGGGGTAAATACTGGTATACAATATCGTTTTTAACTACTGTTTCTAATGAAGGCTTAAACCCCACAATTGCCGCCCTAAATTCAGTTTTGAGCATCGCAAATATTTGAGGTTGCTCTTCTCTTAAATCCTGTAAAGATAATCCTAAAGCAACGGGTCGGTGTACGGAATCTATAGGCATTGTTGTTACATAATATACAATACCATATACCTTATTGCCCGATTCTTCGTCAGCACAAGAAACCCAACTACCAAAAGGTGGCATTGGGGGAAAACTCAAATCTTCTGGTTCCAAACACTGAGCTAAAAATTCCGTTGTCGAAGTTGCAATTACCTCCGCAATATGATTTGGGTGGCGATCGCTCCTGTCAAACTGTGGCAGGGGAAGACGCATAACAGTGCTGTCATCATAAGGTTATAGATATGCAGCTAAGTAATAATAACTTGTTACTTAGCTGATGGGGAAGTCAAAAAGACAAATCGGTATTAGAATAACGATATTTCTACTGTTCCCGAATATTTTAACTATATTAGCTTCTATTTTTTACTGGTAAATAATTTCAGTAATGATTTTTGGGAGAAAATTACACAAAAATTACAAAAAAATGTAAAAAACTTATGTTGGAGCAAAGGATAAAATACCACGTTTTTTAATATCTAGAAACCATCAAACTTCTATTTCTTAGCATCTACAGAGAAATATTATTTAGTCACAGTAATAAATTTAGGTAAAATTTTTCTGAAAATTTAGATAAATCTTCAATTTTTGCTTGCCGTTCAATTCTTGCTTGGGAATTAGGATATTACAATTACCGAGCAAGAATTGTCGGTGTATATTTTATTTTGAAATATTGAGATTAGATTATTTGGTTTTTTTACGCCCTGCTGTTGGCTCTACCGGCTCTAACTCGGATAACCGAAAAGTAACTAATTTATCCCAGTTTCCACCTTCAAACAATACAGCAACTTTGCCATCGCTTACCCGTTGCACGAGTCCTTCAAAGCGATAGTAGGTATCTGCAGAATTTTTAACGCGAACAATTGCTCCAGGGAGAATCATAACTTCTAACTTTAAGTTTTTCCAATGATAACTTAAATCATAGATCGCTAATACTTTTGAAAGTGACGAAAATTAGCAACCGACTCCACTAAACCGATGGCAAGGAAGTTTGCTAACATTGCCGAACGACCATAACTCATCCAAGGTAAAGGAATACCTGCTACAGGCGCTAAACCAATAGTCATTCCAATGTTGACACTCATCTGGAATATAATCATGGCTAGGACACCAATTGCCAAAAGCGAGCCAAAATTATCCTTAGCTGTCTTTGCTATATGTAAAAGTCGCATACAGACGAAAAAGAATAAAGTAATTAATAATAAACAGCCAATAAATCCAAATTCTTCACCAACAGCCGAAAAGATAAAATCTGTATGTTGCTCGGGAACAAAATTAAGCTGAGTCATTGGACCTTTATTTAAGCCCCAGCCAAAGATTTCTCCTGCTCCGATCGCAATTCGGGAATTAATAAGTTGATATCCAATACCTAAAGGGTCCGCGTCTGGGTTTAAAAATGAGGTTATTCGACCTTTTTGGTAATCTTTTAATAGGTGGGTCCAGGCAAACATTCCCAATTGACCGCACAAAATGTTAATCAATAATGGGCCAAAGAAGTTAACACCGTAACGACGCCAAGGTAGGGTACGCCAGCCAATAAGACCAATTGTCAACGCCCAAATTAGTCCTAAAGGTGCAAGGTATAAGTCTGTTGTTATAGAGATTGGAAAGGGCCACTGTATACTGAAAACTATTGCTGCAACTACTGGTGATATGAGAATTATTAGCCATCCTATATTTGCATTTGCCCAATACAGCATGGCTAAAACTACAGCACCAAAGACTAAAGATGTTGCTAAATCCGGTTGTAGAAACACCAAAAGCCAAGGGACTGCAGTAACTGCTAAAGCACGAATAAAATTGGGAAGTTTATCCGCAGTATGTTTGTGTAGCAAAGCTGCCAGAGTAATAATTACCCCTATTTTGGCAAATTCTGAAGGTTGTACGTAAAACCCCCCAATAGGAATCCACCTTTGAGCACCTTTAGCACTTGTACCTGCGATCATTACTGCAATTAGGCTGGCATTAGTTATTGCATAGGTGACCCAATGCCACTGAACCAAATTTTCGTAACGGATACGAGCCAAAATTAAGGCAAAAAACAGACCAACTCCACCTGTGACTAAATGCCAAAACCAATCATTTAGTCCTTGGTTAAGTTCGGCAGAACGAATCATAATTCCGCCAAATATTGTAAGTGCAATTACTAGAATAAATAATAACAAGTCAACTTGATGCCATGGTCTAAACCAAGACTTCCAGCGAATTTTGGCAGTAGAGTAACGTGACCTTTTTAACAACATCGGTGATTTTATATTATCGTTTTTAGATTTTAAATTTAGGTGCTTCTAAAAATCTGTATTCCCAGACAATAGACCGGGAATCAGACAAAAATGAATTTATTTTGGTATTTTGGTGAGACTTTTACTTTATGTAAGTGCTGCAACCGACACTTTACCCGCAATAGCAAGGGCAATTTTTCTCAAAGCTTGTGCAGAAGCTGAATCTTCTTGAGACACTACTATGGGTACACCGCTATCGCCGCCCACTCTGGCAGATATTTCTAATGGAATGCAACCTAACAAGGGTATTTCTAATTCGGCTGCAGTTTTTGAGCCACCACCAGATCCAAATATGTCATATTGCTTATCTGGCATATCTGGGGGAATAAAGTAACTCATATTCTCCACTATCCCTAAAATTGTGACATTCATTTGTTGGAACATGCGTAGACCTTTACGCGAATCCAACAATGCTACATGCTGAGGAGTAGTAACAATTATAGCTCCTGCCATTGGTACTGCTTGTGTCAGAGTTAACTGGGCATCCCCTGTACCTGGTGGCATATCAACAATTAAATAGTCTAGTTCCCCCCACTGAACTTGATAAAGAAACTGGCGAATAACACCATTTAACATCGGTCCGCGCCAAATCACTGGTTGGTCCCGATCAATTAAGAATCCCATTGAAACTAGTTTAACGCCGTGATTAAAAGCTGGGTGGAGAATATCTCCTTTTTCTGTAGACTCAACTTTAATCTCGGCATCGCTCAGACCCAACATTGCCGGATCGTTGGGTCCATAAATATCCGCATCGAGCAAACCTACTTTGGCTCCAGTTTGGGCGAGAGCAACGGCAACGTTTACTGCAACAGTGCTTTTCCCTACACCCCCTTTACCACTGGAAATAGCCAGAATATTCTTGACCCCAGCAATACCGCTACGGTCTGGCAAACTTTTCTGTTGGGGAGTTTCTGCAGTCACTTCCACGGATACATCTGTAACACCTGGCAGAGTTTTGACTGCTTTTTGACAATCTTCAACAATAAATTCGCGCAAAGGACAGGCTGGTGTCGTTAGTACTAAGGTGAAACTTACCTCGCTACCATTAATTTCAACATTGCGAATCATATTCAATTCCACCAAACTTTTGCGGAGTTCTGGGTCTTGCACAGGTCGCAGAACCTCCAGTACTGAATGGGAATCGAGAACATTATTCATAGTGTTATCACCCTTGCTACCACAATATTTTTGACAAAATGCAATTTCTAATTGCATCTTATCGTTATTGGGTAATAAGGGTTTGAGGCTTACAAATACTTTTTCTTTATGACTATCTTTAGGAATATTATTACGAGTAACCTCTAGCTAGTTTCGAACAAGCAAGAAGTTTCTTATTTCAAAAAACAAATTTAATGTGAGATTTTGCAAAAGTTGGATTTTCAAAAATCAAGGTAACTAAAAATCAAAACAACTATTTTTCAGAGATTTACTTTTGCTCCCACCCCTACCCAATCTCGCTTCTTCAACCGCTTCAATCAAAGCTCGAGCTACTCGATCTGCATAGGGACGAGAAAAAGACCAAATCAAAGGCGATAACCAACCACGTAAAGTTACCGAATATGACAAACAAGTGCCGCAAACCGTAGATTCAACTCGGTAAGTCAGACGTTCTTCAATACCCGGAATTGCCAAAACTCTGATACTCAATAGTTCTCTGGGGCTGACTCGCTCAACAAAAATTCGAATCGGAATAGGCGAGAATCTGGTCACTGCTTGGAAAATCAATCCAGGTTTTGGTACCAAACCGGAGGGAACATTAGTACTTTTAAAAAGGGGATGCCAAGAAACATCCCCCAAATCTACTAACTTTTGCCATAGTTCATCTACTGATACAGGGCTAATTTCTCTATAAGTCCGTACCAGAGAAGCACAAAATCGACGACGTTTGCGGTGGATGAATTTAGATAACCAACTTCTCATTTTCCTAAATCCTCCTAGCGCTTAATTGTTGACAAATTTGGCTTTGTAGGTCAGTCTTTGTTGCTGAAATTTCCAGCTATGTTTACTCTGTTGAGAATAAAAAGGAGCAAACTCCTACTTGAAATAGTAAATATGAATATAAATTCAATATAAATATAGTTAACGAACTGATACTGTATTAATTAAAACCATTGTACGGTTTAATCTTACCAGACAAGGCATTCAGCGCAACTATTTTACAACATGAGAAAGCACAACCCATGACTTTAATTGTTAGTTGTAGGTTATCTGACAAAACTAAGGGAAAATTAAGATAAACACTCCCTATCCCAGCATACCTTTTAGATTACAAATAATTCACTATGCATAAAACAATAATTTTTTACTAAAAACTATTTAAATTCAAATTAATTAACAATTATTTTTTGCCAGGTATCAAGCTTATACTTAATACTTGCTCTAGCTTGACAAAAGCTCGTATCAGTCAAAGAAAAAATGGTTAGTTGGAATTTTTGGCCAACATTACTTCAGTAAAGTTTACTCTCTGAGGTTAAAAATATCTCTTTGTGAATTGAATTAAGTCACAAAAAGTTAACTACCATTCAAGAGAAACCAAATTTGAGAGAAAATAGCCTTCATGTCAGTAATGGTGTAAATCCGCAAATTTCCTGGCAAAAAATTAGCAAAAGAAGGCGAAAACTATTGTCTTTGCCTATTTTCTAGAGCAAAATCCTGGTATCTTGCACAAAAAAGCAAACCTTGGTTTATTACGAAAAAATAAGTCTCAGAAGTCTTAATATTTCGTGTACTTACCCGGATAACTAGGTATTGTTAAGAATGGTGCAAGATATTAAGAATCCATGATTCATAATTATTAACGATCTATGGATTTAAGTTGGAAACATTCATTTGAACAATGGGAATCTTAATCTAGGTCCGAGAATTTATGTTGACAAACTCGCAAGCACCCACATCGCCCCAAAAAGATAACAAATCTTTACCTCCCACTGATGCTAAAGAAAGAGTCAGTCAGTGGATGAAACAGTTACAAGATGAAATCGCCCAAGGTTTGACTGAAATAGATGGTAAAGAAATATTTCGCGAGGATAGTTGGAAACGCCCAGAAGGAGGAGGCGGTCGCTCGCGAGTACTAACTGATGGCGGAGTTTTTGAACAAGCAGGGGTTAATTTTTCCGAAGTTTGGGGTGAAAATTTACCTGCATCAATTTTGACACAGCGTCCAGAAGCCGCAGGACATAAATTTTATGCAACAGGTACTTCAATGGTATTGCATCCTCGCAATCCTTACGTACCAACTGTTCATTTGAATTATCGTTACTTTGAAGCTGGACCTGTATGGTGGTTTGGTGGTGGAGCAGATTTGACCCCCTACTATCCATTCGCTGAAGATGCAGCACATTTTCATCAAACCCTGAAAAAAGCTTGTGATGCTCATCACGAAGAATATTACCCAGTATTCAAAAAATGGTGCGATGAGTATTTTTATTTGAAGCATCGTCAAGAAACCAGAGGTGTTGGCGGTTTATTTTTTGACTATCAAGATGGAAGGGGTTTGCTGTACCGCGGTCGCAATAAAGACGGCAATGCAGCAAAATATAGCAGTGAAATAGGTGCGCCCGAGCAACGTAATTGGGAAGATTTATTTGCTTTTGTCCAGTCATGCGGTAAAGCATTTTTGCCCGCCTACTTGCCAATTGTTGAAAGGCGTAAAGACAAAGAATATGGTGATCGCGAACGTAATTTCCAGTTATATCGTCGTGGTAGGTACGTAGAATTTAATTTAGTTTACGACAGAGGCACAATTTTCGGTTTGCAAACTAATGGACGTACAGAGTCAATTTTGATGTCCCTACCACCTTTGGTTCGCTGGGAATATTGTTATAAACCAGAAGCATCATCTCCTGAAGCCGAGTTGTATGAAACTTTCTTAAAACCCCAAAATTGGGCTAATTGGACTCCAAGTCACAGCAAATCGGTGTGAGTTAAACTACTAAAAATAAGTACCTAGCGATTAAAGTCATATTTGTAGCTGTAGCTTGTAATGTCAAGCTACAGTATATGTTGTTGTTCTGGTTATTTTTGTTGCTATTTATCAGCACAGTTTTGCTGGAACAACATCTAAGCTAGAAAAACTGTAGTTAATTCAGAAAGTGCCAAGGGGAATCTCAGTGATTCAAATAGAGCAAAAGAGTTATACAACCCAAGAGGGTGATACTGTTATTGTTTTGACGCCATCAGGACGCTTAGATATCACCACGGCTTGGCAATTCCGCCTAAAGTTACAAGAGTGTATTTCTAAGCTCAGTTCTCATGTGGTGGTTAATTTAGGTCAAGTTAATTTTATTGATAGCTCTGGCTTGACTTCCTTAGTTGCCGGAATGCGCGATGCTGATAAAGTCAAAGGTAGTTTCCGTATTTGCAATGTTCATCCAGAAGCAAAATTAGTATTTGAAGTGACAATGATGGATACCGTATTTGAAATTTTTGAAACAGAGGAAGAAGCTTTAGAAGGAGTACCACGTAGTATAAAAACTTAAGATAAGCTTTCTATTTAATTGAGGTATTTCCGCGGGACACTTTCATGAAGTCTTTGCGTGAAATATTATCTATTATTCGGAAACTTAAGTGAGATTTCATAAACTTAAGCGAAAAACTCATACTGTTTTCTTTTAGTGTAAGAAAACGGGCCCAATATCGCTCCCCAATTCGCTTGTCCCGTTTGTGGGTCCACTCCTTTGTCATAACTAAATAACTGAGAGTTTGTAACTTCAAATCCCAGGGAAACTTGTATTGTTTTATCTTGAAACGTAAAACAACATTTTGTGTCTCTTGGAGGTTTTGCAATGAAACGATAATTATTGCCGGTAAGAACGTGCCTTTCAACGTTAAGAATGCAGCCTGGAAGTAATTCTAGGTCATAGGGTTTTAATTCCTTTAATAATTCTCTGTCGCGACCTGCACCTGCCAACTTTGTAGGATTTTTGGGTAAGTAATACTGTACTTGTAATAATTTTTCGCTAGTGCTGCGATCTATTTGTAATCGCATCACACGTTGGCGATATGGATTATTTGGAGTAATTGCATTAACTTGTTCGGCAAATAAACTTAAGCTGTCTTCAGGAAATAAATCTACAGGAACTTGCCAAAGGCGTAGATTAACATACCAAGCTGGTTCAGCTAAAGCTTGTTCCTGATTATCGAATTCACCTGCTAAATAATTGCCTAAAGTAATTAAATCTGAAGATAAGTTCATAAGGGTTAATTAACAGTATTCGATTCACTAACGTATAATCATATTTGCTCACAAATGCTCACATACAGAATGGCAATAAATATATTTGACCAGAAAGAGGTGTAAAATCCCTTTATGCTATTGGGATTCAAAACACAGTTAAAGCTAAACAACAAACAACGTACAACCTTGACTCGACATGCAGGTTGTGCACGTCACGCATGGAACTGGGGATTAGCTCTAACAAAGCAGATATTAGACCATAATCAAATAGTACCAGAGCAAGAAAAAATAAAATTCCCAACGGCGATTGACTTACATAAATGGTTAGTAGCTTTAGTAAAACCAGAAAATCCTTGGTACTATCACAACTCCAAGTGCGCTCCTCAATATGCATTAAAAGCATTAAGAGATGCATGGGGTAAATGTTTTAGTAAAAAAACAGGAGCACCGAAATTTAAAAAGAAAGGTAAAAAAGATAGTTTTACCCTTGACGGAATAATCAAAGTAGTTGGTAATCATCAAATTCAAGTACCAGTAATTGGAGTGCTTAGAACTTATGAACAATTACCAGTACCAATTGGATTTACTCCCAAGTCCGTAACAAGATACCGCCGACGGTCTTGGTAGAAACAGGAAAAAACCATAATGCTTGCCATAATGTAAGTATTTGTTAGTGTTTTAGTATCGGTAATCAACAATTATGAAGCATTATAATTTCTTGCTAGTACCACAGAAAAAATATTTAAAATAAGAAAGTAAACTTTCAGGGATCCGATTGGGGATCGTCCAAAAGTCCATTAACTTTTTCTAACTCGATAGCGTAACGTCATGCTGTAAAACAACAAAATACGTGAGTTGTTTATGGAGTTTCATAAACTCAACAGATTTACGTCCATTGAATATACCCGGATTCAAAGGTTGAGCTTGGCAAAGATCGCCTGACGAGAGAGAATGAGTATACGTCGCCCTGACATTATTGAATAATTAAATTTTTCTACGTGAATAACGTTCGTACTGTTTCTGATACTAAAAGAAGTTTCTACACCCTTCATACCCGCCCGATTAACAGTATTTATCGTCGGGTAGTTGAAGAATTGATGGTGGAAATGCATCTAAATTCGGTAAATGCTGATTTTTCCTATAATCCAATTTATGCCTTGGGCGTCGTCACAGTTTTTGAACGCTTCATGAAAGGCTACAATCCACAAAAGGATACCGAATCGATTTTTAACGCTTTAGTAAAAGCTATAGAAGAAGAACCACAAGTTTACCAACAAGACAGCCAAAAATTGCAAACTTTGGCAAAAAACCTAGGTTATCAAGGATTAATAGCGTGTTTAGCACAAGAAAACTATTCGGAAAAGGATGCTGAGTTACAAGCGCTATTAGAATCAATTTCAACTAATTCTAAATTTAAATACAGTCGTCTATTCGCTATTGGTATCTTTTCTTTGCTGGAATGCTCAAATCCAGATTTAGTTAAGGATGAAAAGCAGCTAGCTGAAGTCTTACAGAAAATCGCCACTGGTTTAAATATTTCCCAAGATAAATTCAGTAAAGATTTGGAGTTGTATCGCTCTAATTTGGAGAAGATGCAACAAACCTTGATTGTCATGGCAGATATTTTGTCAGCAGATCGTAAGAAGCGCGAACAGCGTAGTAACTCTTCTGCAAGTTCAAAGCCTGAAACTTCTAATTCTGAAACTTCCAACCCTAATCCTTCTGAGAATGAGAATTCGGATAACACAGTAACTACTCCTCCAAGTTCAAATCCTGGGGAGTAAGTGGTCAGATAAAATATTTTCTGAAGGGAACCACATCTGATCTTATTCTCTAACTAAACGGTAATGGTTTGGCAAAAGAATGCAAATGAAACCTTCTAAAGACGTAGCACGCTACGTCTTTATATTAAGATAGTTTGTTGTGAATAATTTTAGTTAACCTCAATCTTTCCCAAGGATTTATTGGTTCGGAGCAGGAGGTGCTTGAGTTGGAGGTGAGCCAGTTTTGGGTTGGGCTGGCAATGTTGGCATTGGAATATTATTAAGATTAGGATTAATTTCAAAGTTGTCGGGAGTCTTTTGTAATGAGTTGGGTGGTAATGAGTTGGGTAAAGCTGGTAATCCAGGATCATTCGTCGAAGGATTTAAATTCGGAGATAAGGGTTGCTGAGAACTTGCTTCCTGACCTGGAATAATTCCTAAAGCTACGCGCTCACCTCCCACTTGTCGTAGTAAATCTAACAGTCTTACAACATCATTATAGGTTGCCGAACGAGAAGCATTGAGAACCAAAGTTCCTTGAGGATTTTCCTCAAGATATTTTTTTAAAGTAGATTTTAATTGAGTTTCACCGACCTGTTGCTTTTCTACATAAGTTAAACCAACAGCATCTATGGTTATGGGTAGTATATTGCGTTTCCCTTGAATACTGTTTGCAGCAGATGTACCTGAAGAGGCTTTAGGCAAATCTACATTAATTGCTTGCTGTCTAGTAAAATTCAACGCTGCTAATAGAAAAAAGGTCAGAATACAAAAAACAACGTCAATCAGGGGAAGAATATGAATTTGAGCTTCTTCTGCTGGAGAATGCAGGTTAATTTTCATTTTTTTAGTGTCTCAACCCGATAGCAATTAAAATTGAGGTTGGTCGATCTGATTCTTCTCAGTGAGATTTTGGTGGTAAATCAGGATTTTCCGAAGCTGTATTTTTACGCTTTAAGCGGCGAGGATTAAAGCGATTTTGTTTTGAAGAAGATGTATTTTCTATGCCAGAAGGTAGACTTTTTTCAGTGGCAAGATTACTAAAATCTGGCGGATATTGTCGGTAAAGTAGCTCTAAATCATTTCCAGCTTTGCGAAATATTTTCACTTGATTTACTACAAAAGCTTGGAATAACCGATAAAATACTAGGGCTGCGATCGCCACCAATAAACCTGTTGCAGTGCTGATTAAAGATTCTCCAATACCTTTAGGTACACCAGCAGCAGCATCTGTTCCCAGGTCCCCTAGTTTGATTGCAAACAAAGACTGAATTAATCCCAATACCGTACCTAATAATCCTAACAGTGGCGATAGAGCAATCACTAATTCTAATATTTTTTCACCACGTCGCATTCCTGCAATTTCATCTTCTGCAGTTGCTTCCAGTGCTAAACGAAAAGTCTCAGCATCAGCTTTTGACAAACTGAGGGGTGCGTAGAGAAATCTACCAATGGGTTGATTTGTTGCTTTTCTAGCAATTTCAGCTGCTTTTGACCAATTATTACTAGCAGCCTTTAATACCTGGTTAACGATTTGACTTTCCTGAGTCAAAATTTGTAGCCAAAACCATAAACGTTCAAAAATTACGCTTACAGCCAAAACAGATAGGGCAAGTAGCGGCCACATTGCTGGCCCACCCTTATTAAACCAATCTACGATATCCACTGTTTCTAATTGCCTCCGTTCCTCTCACAAATATTTTCTCATCGTTATTTTGGGATTAAATAAATTAATCCAAGTTTTTATACAAGTGCTAGATTTAACGAATATGCCTTTAGAACCGTTAATCTTGAGATTTTTCATTCCTGTAGCATCTTCTAGACAACTTAGGACGGTTATTTCCACAAGACGCTAAAGATGATTTTTGCCAAAATTAAAGATAGTTAAAGGATTAAAGTATGAAATTCTCAGTTCAATCTGTTTATGAATGGTATCGTAGTACACTACGTAATCCCAAGTACCGCTGGTGGGTTATTTTAGGAACACTAGTGTATCTCGTAAGTCCTATTGATATTGCTCCTGATTTTTTGCCAATAGTAGGACAATTAGATGATGTCTTTTTACTGACATTATTAGTCACAGAAGTTTCTGGGCTGGTTATTGAGGGTTTTAAAAGCCGTCAAGAGAAAGTGGACATCTCCAATTCAACAACATCAGATGACAAGGGTACTAATCACAACACTATCGATGTTGATGCTATTAGTGTCAAGTAATTTAGATAACTAAATAAAAGTTTATGTTTCCTCTCTTCCTTGATTTTAGAAGTTGTATTTACGGATGAGGGGAATATTTTTATCGCTAATTTATTTCTAATAGTGAATGTTTTGATTTTAAATACTTTATTAATTAAATCTGTTTAAAAATTGTCGAAATACTGGCACTGATTCCAAAATAATTAGATATTTGTAAAAAATGGGAGTTTCAAGTTAAATATTCTCAATTTATTTTCAAGGTTTTGTAGCTGTAAATTTTGTAGTCAAACATAACATCGACTATAAAATTTACCTTAAAACTTTGCAATACTTAGATTTTATTCTTAGAGCGCACATTTGAATTCTACCAAGCTTTATAAAGTATGGTATGAATCAATTTTTGGCAATCCCTTACGATATGAATTATGACTAAATGCCAAGTTATTGGGCTATTGCCTGCAGGGGGAAAAGCAACCAGAATTTCTCCATTACCACTGAGTAAAGAATTGTATCCGATTGGGTTCAGGTCTTTAGATGGGAAATCTCATATCAGACCAAAAGTAGTTTCCCATTATCTGCTAGAAAAAATGCACTTGGCAGGAATTGAGCAAGCATACTTTATACTTAAACCTGGGAAATGGGATATACCTGGGTATTTTGGCGATGGTTCGATCTTGTCAATGCACCTGGGTTATTTAATTACGGGTTTACCTTTTGGGGTACCTTTCACCTTGGACCAAGCTTATCCTTTTGTAAAAAATGCAATAGTGGCTTTGGGTTTTCCTGATATTTTGTTTCAACCCAATGATGCTTATGTCAAGGTACTTCAGCGTTTGGAAGCAAGTAATGCTGATGTTGTATTGGGTTTGTTTCCTACCGATAGACCGCAAAAAGCAGGGATGGTAGACTTTGATGATTCAGGAAAAGTCCATTCGATTGTCGAAAAACCCCAGGTGTCTAATTTGCGTTATATGTGGGGAATTGCTGTATGGAATCCGAATTTTAGCGAATTTTTACATAATTCTTTACAGGAAATCCAAAGGAATAACGACTTATCCAGTCTCCCAGAATTACCTATTGGGGATGTAATTCAAGCAGCGATCGCTCAAGGTATGAGTGTAGAAGCGGAAGCATTTCCTCAAGGTACTTACTTGGATATTGGTACCCCGGATGATTTAGTTAGAGCAGTACAGCAATTTTCACAGATTATTTGAAACCGCTTCTCTATATCCCTTAGATATTCCTAAGACGATTAGATAAATCAATAATCGCTATCGTATTAACTGCATTGATACAAGTTTAAATTCCTATCTGCATAAATCTTGTAACTATTACTCCTCTCCCAATCCTAGGGAGAGGTTTTTCATGCTTTCTATAATTTCATACTTTCTATAATTTCATACTTTCGTAAATTGAGGGTTAAAGGTTCTGGCTTAATGGAATTAGCTGGCTCAGTACCTTAAACTTTAACTTAATTAACCTACATTCTCAGGAAAATCTCATTTAATTCTCAAGCATTTCTCAGATTAGTCAACGAAATTAAGACAAAAGGGTATTTGATGCTGAGTCAACATAAATTTGTAGATTTATTAATTATGCCTCAAGTTAAATAAGTCAGTCATAAGTATTCTTTAATTTAAATAAACTCATAACGGATTTGACTTTTTAAAGTTAATAGGTATATAGTTCCAATATAAACTCATAACGAGTCCGAAATAGTTAGTTCTTGTGCGGAAATCAATTTCTCTCTTTTGTTTGTCAACTAATCAATTAGATTTTGTCTAAGAAGTTTAGTTTTACAACATTTACTTAGGCTCTATGTGCAGTTAATGGACAGTCTTAGCTTGTAATTCAATATTGCCTATTAGATAAAGTTTTTAGCATGAAACGAGACATTGAATAATATTTACACCTCCATAAGAAATAGGATAAATGCTTCTATAGTTGCGTAAATTAATGCGTGTCCAAAATTCTTGTTTTTTGGGATTTTGGCAACTAAGGCTCACCCTATTTCTTATAGAAAAATCAAGTATTTCCAATAGTTTTATTTGTTTGATAAACCATGAAAAGACCCAAGTTTGACTTCAAAAAAAATCACTATTTTGTATTTGTTGCATTACTGATATTAGTCCTGAGCATCACTTTTACTAAGGTTTCTCATGCACAAACACCAAAATTAATTATTACTCGCGATAATGGGGCTCCCGTAGCAGATAATCAAAACTCTCAAGTTGCTGGTCCTAATGGACCTGTTTTATTGCAAGATACCGATTTAGTGGAAAAATTAGCTCGCTTTGATCGAGAGCGAATTCCCGAACGTGTTGTACATGCTCGTGGTACAGGTGTTCATGGAGAGTTTGTTAGTTCCACTAGTCTCTCCGATATTACTGCTGCAGCTCCTTTTGAGAAAGCAGGTAAAAAAACCCCTGTATTTGTTCGTTTTTCTTCTGTAGTTCACTCTAAAGGGTCACCAGAAACCTTACGTGACCCTCGTGGATTTGCAACCAAATTCTATACGGAACAAGGTAATTGGGATTTAGTTGGCAATAACTTACCAATCTTTTTTATTCGGGATGCTAAGAAATTCCCTGACATGGTTCACTCTCTCAAACCATCTCCAATTAATAACAAACAAGACCCCAATCGCTTCTTTGACTTTTTCTCTCATATTCCTGAGAGTACTCATATGTTCACACGTCTTTATAGTGATTTGGGAACTCCTAAAAGTTATCGTGAGATGGATGGTTCTAGCGTCCACGCCTACAAATTTGTCAATAATAAAGGTCAATTTAAGTACGTAAAATTTCACTGGAAAAGCAACCAAGGAGAGCATAATCTTTCTGGTCCAGAGGCTAAACAAATGCAAGCAACAGATTTTAATCTCTACACAACAGATCTTTATAGCAGCATTTCAAATGGTCAATACCCTTCTTGGGATCTCTATATTCAAACAATCAATCCTGACGACCTAAATAAGTTTGATTTTAATCCTCTCGACCCTACTAAGATTTGGCCTCCAAAATTAGTTCCAGAGAAGAAAGTGGGCACGATGACTCTCAACCGCATTCCTAAAAACTTTTTCCAAGAGACGGAGCAATCAGCTTTTGCACCTAGCAACATGATTCCTGGAATTGAGGCTTCTGAAGATAGACTATTGCAAGGGCGAATATTCTCTTATGCTGATACTCAGAGACATCGTCTTGGTGTCAATAACATGATGTTACCTATCAACCGTCCTAATATTAAAGTTGCGAACGGTAATCAAGATGGTTTTGCAAACGTACTGGAAACTGATTCAGATGTGAACTATCAGCCTAGCAATAGTAAGGAAGGATTGTCTGAACATAAAAATGCTCAAAATTCTCAGCTACCAATTGCAGGAACTACGATGCAAGCACCGATTGACAAAACTCTTAATTTCCAACAAGCTGGGGACTTTTATCGTGGTCTTGACAAAACAAATCAACAACATTTAATTGAAAATTTAGCAGGTGATTTAGGTCAAGTTCGAAATATGGAAATTAAGACAGAGATGTTAGCCTTTTTCTATAAAGCTGACAAAGATTATGGAAGCAGACTAGCTAAAGCTGTCAATGTGGACTTGAAAGGAGTTGAGGGACGTGCAGCAAATCTTAAAGAGTAACGTTCTAATTGTCAATACCTTCGCCAAAAAAAGAGTATGAAAAATAGGGCTGATGTAGTAGAGTTATTGTCTCTCACAACGACAACTCAAAAACCACAAACAGCCCATGCCTGATATCCTATCACTGTTACAATGCCTGTTGCCACAGGTAAATGCTACAACTATGCGTCAATTGAAGCAGATAATTCTGGCCATGTTAGCAATGAATGGGCGAGTCACCATGCGAGGAATTTCTCGTTGGGCAGGCATTGGTGGTAGTTATCGAACTATATTGAGATTCTTTCATACAGTCATACCTTGGGCGACCTTGTTTTGGCTATTCTTTATTAACGCGCGGCTAGCGCCACGAACGTCGGCATTTGTTTCGAGTAAATGAAGTATATTTGCTAGCAGGAGATGAAGTTGTTGTCAGTAAAGCAGGTAAACATACTTATGGGTTAGATAGATTTTTTTCTAGCTTATTAAACAAACCCATACCAGGTCTATCTTTCTTTACATTATCATTAATAAGTGTCGAACAAAGGCACTCATTTCCTATTCAAATAGAACAGGTTATAAAAAACGACACAAGAAAAAGTAGAAAGTCACGAATACAAAACATAAAGACTAAAAATAAGCGCAGACGTGGGCGACCAAAAGGAAGTAAAAATAAGAATAAAACAGAAGTAATATTAACATCTGAATTATTGCGAATTCAGAAGATGATTAATTCGCTATTCAAGTTATTAGACGGATTTATCCCCCTTACTTACTTAGTACTAGACGGTCATTTTGGTAATAATAATGCTTTACAAATGACTCGCCAACTTAACTTGCATATCATTTCCAAGCTCCGTTGTGATTCGGCATTGTATATACCTTATCAACATCGAGAACCCAACAGTCATTCCCGTCGCAAATACGGAGATAAATTAGACTACTGTAATATACCTGACAAATATTTATGTGAAAGTACCATTGAGGATAATATCCAAACTGATATTTATCAAGCCAATCTACTTCACAAAGAATTTGCCCAGGCTTTGAATGTAGTTATTCTAGTCAAAACTAATCTTAAAACTAATGCTCGTAGTCATGTAATTCTATTTTCTAGTGACCTGCAATTGTCATATGAAAAAATAATAGACTACTATAAACTGCGCTTTCAAATTGAATTCAATTTTAGAGATGCTAAGCAATTTTGGGGATTGGAAGATTTTATGAATTTAAACCAAACTGCTGTAACCAATGCTGCAAACCTTGCATTTTTTATGGTCAATGTGTCTCATGCTCTTCTTTCTCATTTCCATCAAAATAATCCTAAATCAGGTGTGATAGATCTTAAGGCTTATTATCGCGGTTATTTGTATGTATGGGAAATGATAAAAATACTTCCCCAAAAACCTGAACCAATTTTATTAACCCAGATTTTTGCCAAGCTTACTTCTTTAGGACGCATTCACAATACTTCTAATTGTGTTGCATCCTCGTAAATTGGCAAAGGTATTGTTTCTAAAGAAAGCAGTTCTTTGCGCCCGTAAGAATCGAGCTTGTCAGTCCATTTGAGAATCAAACCGATGGGTACAGCTTCAAGAATGATACTGGCTCCAGAATACTTGTAATTAATATCTGCATTACTTGTAAAGCGACCCCAAACAGGTTGTAATATTTCTTGTTTTTTTGTTGGTTGACGCAAAATCACTAGTTCAATTACTTCCAGCTGTTCGCGATCTACTAATTCGAGGATTCTAATAATGTCACTAGGCGTACAACTATAAACATACCCTTGTTTAGTCGCTTCAACCAGCAGAGTCATTTGATGTCCTTTAATTTCTAGGGGACATGCTACTGGATCTATTAAACGCTCCCAATAAATAAGATTATCTTGCGACCGCTCTGGGATAACTAACTGGTTATTTTGCGAATAGCCACGTTTCTTTGTACCAATATTTTTATTTCTTCTGATTGGATTCCAGCCACTATATTTCATAATTTTCAAAAAAAAATAAAATTAGAAAACAAAAGTATTAACAATTATCAAGTGAAGAAATTTTTGTATTTCAGTGACAGCAAATAGTTTATATTGATCAATTAATTGCTTTTGTGGAGGACATCATAACAACATCTACTAATCAATCTTAACTATTTTTTCAAGAATATTAGTATCATAATCTTGCTTTACTTATCGGAGAAATTTATTAGCGAAAGATTATTATTTGATACCCCAACAAGGGTTATAAAACTGTTACCAGATTGACGTTAATTTTAATGCTTGAAATTCACAATAGTTAAATTTCTACTCATCTCAGTAAAAGGCAGTTTTTAATGGATATGTGACAGAATTTTTTCTGGACAGATAACGCTCAAACTTTATTTATTTGAAATTCAATCAAGCGAAAACATAACTATGTTTCAAAAAAAAAACCAGACTTTGAGTCTAACATTCACCCTTTTAATTTCTTCAAGCTTAGTTATTGGAGTTTTTTGGTGGAAATCTCACTTTTATAATACTGGCTTCGTTAATTTTGGGAAAAATCCCAGTAGTAAGCAAAAACAAAAATCACCACCATCCCTAGCTCAGAAGTTTACGCAAGTTAAAAATGTGCCTGCTGGATCGTTCAGCTATGGAGGTAGCACCACTTGGGCTTCAATTAGAAATAGAACTGAACAATCGCTCGCAAGAGTATTTCCAGAATATGAATTAATTTACATCAATCCAGAAAGAGGAAGTCCTGACTCTGCTGTAGGGATCGAAATGCTCCTCAATAATGAATTAGATTTTTCTCAAACTTCACGTTCTATAAAAGAAGAAGAACATAAAAAAGCAGAAATAAAAGGATTTACACTTACTGAAATTCCAATAGCTATAGATGGTATTGCTGTTGCAGTTCATCCCAAAATGAATATACCTGGCTTAAAGCTAGACGAACTCAAAAAAATATATTCGGGTGAAATTACTAACTGGAAAGATTTAGGAGGACCTAACTTAAAAATAACACCATACTCCAAACAAAATGAAGGTGGTACTGTAGAGTTTTTTCTGAAAAATGTTTTACACAAAGAGAAGTTTGGTAAAAATATTCAGATAGTAAAAAGCACAACGGAAGCCTTGAGAAGAATTATTAGCAATCGGGGTGGCATTTACTACGCATCTGCACCCAAAATTGTTACACAATGTGGCGTCAAACCCTTACCAATTGCACGAGTTGGTGAAAAATTTGTCCCACCTTATAAAAAACCATTGGTTCTCCCATATGAATGTCCAATACAGCGCAACCAATTGAATGTAGAGGCTTTTAAAAGTGATGAGTATCCCATGACCAGACGACTATTTGTAGTTGTGAAAAAGAATGGTCAAATTGAAGAAGAAGCAGGGATGGCTTACGCTAATCTTATGCTCACAGAAGAAGGTCAACAATTAATCTCGGAAGCAGGTTTTGTCAGGATTCGCTGACACACAAAATATAATGCAAATATTTGTAATTCTTGAGAAAAGTTAGAAAGACGTTATTTGCAATTCCATTCAAAAACATCAAATAAAAAATATATTGTTGGGGCTATTTCCTTCCCAAATAATCAAGCAACTTTTACCAAGAAACTTTTACAACTCGATAAATTTACCTGAGTCTCCAGCTATCTTTTATTAAGTACTAAACCTTTCTCACCTGTTAATATGAATATGCTTTTAGCCCACAGCAAAATACCCTGCAGGCTAATTTACAATCATACGTAGATAGAAAATACAAAATACTATACTAATACAAATTTACTGTATTGTATCTTGAGTACAAAATTTTACATTATCTTCTTTAATAATGGAAAAAGCATCAAATTCTCCACCATCAAATTCTCCGTCCACAGTAACTTGATCGCCTTCAGATAAGTTAACAGACGTGTTATCTCCAAAAACGTCCCAAGAGTCAACCTTCAAAGAATGTTCCTCAGTTTTTAATCTGAATCCATCTTCCCAAACTTTTTCAATCGTACCAGAAAAGGAACTGCTACGTGCTTGAGCAGTTGAAGTTAGGCTAGCAGTAACTAATAGACCAGTGAAAGCAACAACTGTTACAACAAACCTCATCTTTCCCCCTAAAGTTTTAGCTTAATATTTGCTTCATAATATTAAGAATACTGGATTTAGCGAAGCTATATTATTAACATTTCCGATTACAGTAATTAGTAAAATCTTCAGATAAGTTTTATCACTGATAATAATAGCTATGCTTATTGAAATATCTAATTTAAGACAATAACCAATCTAATTTCAGATCGTAAATACTTAGGCTAATGCAATATGAAAATGCAGACAAAGAAACATCGCATCAAGTGTAAATACCGTATAATTCTGCTACTGAGCATAATAGTGGTCGTCCCTTCGGGTTACATAATCAGATTTTCTCAAGGAACAGGGATTGAGTGGTTAGGTGATGTTTTTGGAAGCATTGCTTATGAAATATTTTGGATTTTATTAGTTGCTGCGATCGCTCCGAGAATTTCCGCATTCAAAGTTGCACTTGGAGTTTGCATTGCTACTTGTGGATTAGAATTTTTGCAGCTATGGCAACCACCTTTTTTGCAAGCTGCCCGCTCTACTTTACCAGGAAGACTAGTTTTAGGTAATACCTTTGTATGGTCAGATTTTCCTCCATACTTTATCGGTAGTTTCTTGGGATGGATATGGATAATAACAGCTAAAAAATATACTTTCAAGTCTTTTGGTTGATGTTTGCTGCAAACATGTGCACTTAGCCATAACAATAGAATATACGATGAAAAAGCAGTAGAAAAGAGACTATTGTGATTTGAACTGACCGACTCCGTCGGAAGGAAGAAGGAAGATGTCTTCAAACGCGTTTCCTACAAAAATCTTCCTTCCTGTTCAGCTTTGCTGCGTTCAAAGACAGAAAGGTACAAGCCCCGTCCATGAGCGGGCGGAAGAGGTTAGAGCCTACGGCGTCGGCGGAGCCTCTGACTAACGTCACGCTATAGCTATAGCTGCGCTACCTATAGCTGCGCTACCTACGGATCCGCTAAGGGAGGAGTGCAAGCAACTTTGGACGCGCTGCGCGTTCACTGCAGGTGCCTCTAACGGCAACATAAAACCTTCTTCCCTCTTCCTCCTTACTTCTTCCTTCCGGTGACAACAAATAACCAATCAACTTTTAAAACGATAATGAAGAAAAACTTCATCTTCAACAGTATTTACCGATAGTAAACGTAACCTCGGGGCAATAGCAGAAATAAATCCCGAACCATCTACAGGGGTAGGAGCAGTTTGACCGCCTAAAATTAACGGACAAATACTCAGCCATAGCTCATCAATTAAACCCAACTCCAGCATTGCTGCAACCAATTCGCCACCACCTAAAACCGCTAGACGGTTAATGCCAAGATTTACTAAATGCTCCAATGCTGCTGTAATATCAATTTGTTCTGATTGAGTTTCAAAAACTAAGACTTTTTCAAACTGTTGCTTAGAATTATATTGGTGTTTTGTAAATTCTTCCTGGTGCTGCTGCCAAAATCTTGCCCCTTGGGAGGTTGAAATTAACCAACGCCTAACAGGTTGCTCAAAAAAACGCATGTCGGGGTCTAGATCTCCGCTCTTAGAAATGGTTATATGAATAGGTTGGGGGGGGTAACCTAACTGGTTTCGATATTGTAACAACGCTAAATTAGATATTGTTAGTGTTGTATTATAGGCACGTAAAGTACCAGCACCGAATAAAACGGCATCTGAACCAGCAATTTGTTTTTCTAAGTGCGCCTTATCAGCTTTCGAGCCAAATCGAGCTGGCGATCGCATATAATCCGCGATTTTGCCATCCGCACTCATTGCCAAAACAATGGTGGTGTAAGGACGAAGTTTTTGCACCATTTACCAGGAAAATTTTGATATATTTTGTATTTGTGTGGGTTTTTTTTTAATCATTGGCAATATTTTATGCTTGCCAATTTACAAATTTCCAGTTTAGTTTTTGCTTCCCAGAAATCAGGCAACGGCAGTCAGTTTTACAAGTAGTTAAATCAAAATTGTATAATATGCTGCAGTTTCTTGGTGGAGAATTGTCAAAATCTTAGATAAAAATAAGTAAATTTTGAAACTGAAATGACATTAGCTGAACTACTTGCATATTGTTGCTATTGTTAACCGCACATAAGTTGTGAGAATGCCGATGGCTAAATCTCGTCAATCATCTTTTCGCCGAATTTTAGTATCAAGAATTTTGCTCCTATCTGTTCCCGTTTTATTGATAGGAGAAATCATAGTTTTTAAAAAAGCACGTTCGAGTTTGTTGGAGACAGCCCGTCAAAACCTCACAGAAAGTGCAGTAATTAAAGGAGAAATGATTACTAATGGGATCGCAGCCCTTAAGAGTAATCTAATCAGTATTTCCCAAACCAGTGTGATTCAGTCTGGTTCGCAGGAAAAAATTCAGGAATATCTCAAGCGATTAAAAAATTATTTACCAACCAATGTAGAGTGTATTCAATTAACAGATGTTACTAATAATAATGTAATTAATAGTACCTGTGGAGATAACATTATTAAGGAATTAAAACTTCCTCTACCTAGTAATGAAGTCGATCTTGATGTAAGATTGCCGCCACAAAATGGTATCACTGGACAAAAAGAAATCAAAAATAAACTAAGGTTGATATTTTCTGTTCCAGTATATGACCAGAATCAAACTGTTAAATATATTCTCAATCTCCAAACATTATTACAAGTCAGAGTAAAAAATAAACGAGGTATACTTACAGGCTCAACAGTTGTAATTGATGAAGATGGTAGAATTTTAGCCCATCCCATCGCCACACGTGTTGGGACTAACATTAAAGAGCATGCAGATGCTACTCGACTACAAAAAATAGTCAAAAATGCAGTCGCAGGGAGAAAGCACTTTTTACACCTCTTTTTTGAAAATGAAGGACAAGAATTATTAGCTGGTTACAAAGCGATCGCTGCTCCAGTTACTGGAAATCAAAAGGAAAAATGGGTTGTCCTGGCTGTTACTAGTCTAGATAACGCTTTATATGGATTGGGACAAATAAAAATCATATTATTGATTTTAACTTTATGTTTAGTTGGTGTTAGTGTTTTAGCCTCCTTGTATCTAGCCCGCGACTTAGCACTTCCTATGGAAGAATTGGGAGACTACGCTCAAAATCTCCATCTCAGAAAAGATGTTAAGCCAGTACCCCATAATTTTGAGATTCGGGAATTTAATCAACTAGCACAAGCTCTTGAACAAATGGTAGAACGTTTAAAAGCTTGGGCGAATGAATTAGAAATTGCTTGGGAGGAAGCAAAAGGAGCAAATCAAAGTAAAAGTCAGTTTTTAGCCGCCACTTCCCATGAATTGAGAAATCCTTTAAATATCATCATTAACTGCGTGCGGTTAGTGAGGGAAGATATGTGCGATAGTCGCGAAGAAGAGTTGGAATTTTTGAAGCGAGCAGATGATACCGCAATTCATTTGTTGGGGATCATTAATAGCTTACTTGACATTTCTAAAATTGAAGCAGGTAAGCTATCGGTATATCCAGAACCAATTGACCTGAGGAAATTACTGTTAGACGTCATTAATATTCAGTCGGTTACTGTCCAACAAAAAGGATTGCAGTTAAATACTCCACAAATGGACGAGATAATCCCAGTTAATGCCGATTCTAGCAAATTAAAGCAGGTACTAATCAATATTATTGGTAACGCAACCAAATTTACAGAAGCAGGTAGCATCACAATTAGTACAGCTACGGAAACAATTGAGGATAAACCACAAATAATTATCTCTGTAACGGACACAGGTCTGGGTATAGAACCATCACAACAGGAAAAACTTTTCCGTCCATTTGTGATGGTGGATACTTCTAGGAGTCGTCAGTTTGGCGGTACGGGTTTGGGATTAGCAATTTCCCGTAATTTAATGGAAATGATGGGAGGTAAGATCGCACTTGAAAGTCCCGGTTTGGATCAAGGTACGACAGTTAAAATTTCTTTACCTTTAATCGATCCTGCTTTACTTTCATCTTCAAGTACAGAAGCAAGAAATAATAAATCAAAATCAAAATTTTCACCTCAAATCGAACCAAACATACCGGTACAAAGTAGTAATAATTGTGTTTCCTTAAATAAAGAATCTCAGAATAGCAATTCATTAAAATCTGTAACTGAAGCAGTAAACTCAACAGAAAAAATGGATTTACTGGAGAAAAATTCATCCCAAAGTAAATGCGTTTCTTCCGTCCCCAAGCAGCTCGACAATAAATCCGGTTCTTCCGCCCAAAATTCCATTAAAAAAACTGGAGATCGCGGCGGAGATTCCCTACCAATTTTCATCCAAAAAGGTCGATTTTCCACCTTGATGGAGAGAAGTAGTCAAAGCAGTGAGGATTTTCACTAATTCCGTACCGACCCAACCGGATGAAACAGTAATAGGAGTATTGTGAAGAATGCAATGAACAAAGCGATCGCATACTCTTCTTAAAGGTTCGGCTGTTTCTATTGGTATAACTTCACGGCTTTGATTAATTGGAATAAATTGATTTTCCCGAACCTCAAACTCACCCCCCAAAAAACTTAAAGGGGAGTCTTGAGACATTTCATCAAAAATTAAATTACCACGGGAGCCAACAATCGCCAGTCGTCTCTGTTTATCTGGGTTAAGCCAACATAGGTGGATATGTGCTTGAAAGTTGTCTGGGTAGATTAGTTTTAACCATACAAGGTCAGATAGTCCTTGGTTTGGGTTTTTAGGGGAAGAAGACTGAAGCGGAGGAAAAGCAGAAATATTCTGATTTATTGTTCGCGTATCTGTTACTGGTGTGTTTTCTATTTGCGTACTCGTTGTTTGCAACCATACGGAACCTGTAGCTTGCACCTGTACTGGCGATTGACCCAACCAATGGTTAAAAATAGCAATATCGTGAATGGCTAAATCCCATAAAGCATCTACATCTTGACGAACTGGTCCCAAATGGGTGCGGGTAGCATAACCATAGCGTAAATCTCCCAGTTTTCCTGAAGAAACAACGTTTCTCCCAGACTCTACAGCGGGATGGAATAGATAAGTATGATCTACCATTAATAATCTGTGAGAAGTTTGTGCTAGCTGACAAAGTTCCTCACATTCCTTGGGATCCAGAGTCAAAGGCTTTTCTGCTAAGACATGATATCCCCAGCTTAAAGCATCACTAATTAGTTTGTAGTGAGTGGTAGCAGGAGTCGCAACAATAACAGCTTCTAATTCGTCAACTTCCTTGAGTTGTTGTAAGTGTGCTGTTAACAATACACTTTCATCTAAGTTATATTGTTTTTGAACTGTGGCTAATCTTTCTCGGTCGGGTTCTACTACAGCTGCTAACTGTGTTTGAGGGTGTTCTAAAATATTTCGTAACCAGTGAATTCCCCAGCGTCCCACACCGACGATAGCTATTTTGATTTGATTAGTCATTTGTTACTTTTAGTTAGTCAATTGTCACGTTCACATTAACTAACCCAATATAATTAATTTTGAGTTCAGGGTTTTCCCTGAGAGTCAATTGACAAAAAAGCAACTTTTGCAGCAGCCTGCTCTGCAGACTTTATAGAGCGTCCTTTACCCCAACCCAACTTTTCACCATTCAGCCAAACTTCAGCTTCAAAGCGATTTTTATCAGTTTGGGAATGATTTTGGGTTACCCGATATTCCGGTAAAACTTTAAATTGACCTTGAGTCCATTCTTGAAGTGCTGCTTTGTAGTTCAATCTAGCAGGGTCGAGGCGAATTTCTGCAGCTAACTTCTTAAAGTGAGGATCTAACCAAGGACGAATTAATTCCAAATTGTTAGTACTCAAGTACAATGCTCCCAAAACAGATTCAAAAGCATCCGCTAACCTTGACTCCATCCCAGCCCGATCGTTGCTTGCACCTCCAGCAACCTGCAAATATAATTCCAAACCATATACCCGAGCTAATTTAGCGAGAATGCGATCGCTAACCAATACCGAACGAATTGCTGCAAATTCACCTACAGGAAATTCACTATAGTTCTCCCACAACACTTGAGCTGCAACTAAGCGTACTACAGCATCGCCAACAAATTCCAATTGCTCGTAATTTGCTTTTTCAGAAACGCTAGGATGAATCAGTGCCAAATCTAACAACTGCCACTTAATTAAGTCCTTATTTGGCACGCCTAATCTTTCAATTAAGCTCTCTAGTTGTCTTTGTCGGCGTGGATAAGCAAGGGTCATGGGGATTTGCTATTTGAGATTAAAGATTTTCGTTGGCGTAAGGATGACACGATCGCGTCATAGGTAACTTTTTACTTCTTAGTTCTTAACTTCTTACTTGTACTAGCCCTATGGGGACGACCTATTTTGACTTTTGATTGGGAAATTGGTTCTGGCTGAAAAATTGATTTTTATTGAGAAATTGATTTTTAATTATGAGTTCTGGATTTTAAGCTTTGAATCTCGAACTTGAGAGTTTAAGCTTTGAATTCAAGTTTTTGGATTTCAAGTTATGAATAATAGCATAAGCAATGATTACGCTACAGTAACAAAATTTTATTTTTCGACTTATTTATTAACTAACTTCGTTCGTAAGGAAGAACCGAAGTTGCCAGTGCCGTTCACGTAGTGCGTTCAAAGTTGGGAGTAAACTTCTTTCATAAACACAAATATGGGTTGTTAGCGGTAGCGTGCCTGAAGGGCATATTCCCCTTGTGCTAAGCTAACGCCCTGCTGAGAAGACCGTTCGTTAGGGCGCGCGCGCGCGCGCGCGGCCTGTGTCATACGGTGTAAGATACGCCCGCACGAGGAAGCGTGAATGCGTTGGGGTTTAACCATTGCAATTCCAAACTTCTTCCTTCTTCCTTCTTCCCTCTTCCCTCGCTTTAATTTATTTCTTTACTAATCGCCAATTCCCAATAGCGAATCCCCAGTTTCCAGTAAGGATTAAGAAGAGAGTCGGAACATAAGCCGGGTTCTGTTCTCTTATTTACGGACACAGCATACTATATCCATAAATTTTGAGGGCGGTCATCTATCTGGGATGTCTGTTACCAAACACCTCTAGCGGCTCTTAATTGCGGAACTGGGAAAAGACCAACCGTGGTTCCTTTACCTTGCACCCAACCGGGGTTTACCGAGCCAACACCTCTCGATGTTGCTGGTGAGCTCTTACCTCACCTTTGCACCCTTACCTTTTTCAGTGACCAGTTATCAGTTTATGGCTTGCGCCCTGTGCTTGCTAACGCCTTACTAACGCGCACGCAAAGCTAACAGTTTATGGCTGACACCACGCCCTCATGGGCTACAGTTACCTGTTGACTGTTAACTGTTAACTGAAAGAAAGGCGGTATGTTTCTGTGGCACTATCCTCACGCTCACGCGCACTGGGCGTTACCCAGCAAGTCTGGTCTTTCGGGAGCCCGGACTTTCCTCAAACCAGTCATTACAACTAGTCTGTAACCACCTACGCCTACTCTCTCCCAATTTATTTTAATCTCGGATTGCAATTATTGCGTGCAAGTTATTTATTTAGTGTTTACAGAAATCTAAATTTACCCAAATAGAATAGGTAACACGTAATCAATATTGTCAGTTTGAAGAAGAATTTACCACAGCATAAACCGCGATCGCATGGGGGATGGGACGATTGGTAGAAATCAACGGGCGACCATTAACAATTAGTCCCGTGCTACCTCCACCATCAAGCATTGCTATGGTTCTACAGCGAAAATCTCGTAAAACTTTAATTGCATCTATTTGACGAGCATAGTTGCTAGAGTAAAGTACTACACTTTCTTGAGTGCCGTTGTTATCCAAATCGCTTACACCAAGAAATGTGCGTGGTAAGTATTTTTGAGTAGATTTATCAGCTAGTGGATGTAGTGCTCCTACTACTTCTGGAAAATGTGAGAATAATTGCTTAGTATAATTCTGAATCTTGGCGATCCCTGAAAATGGTCTGAAAGCGAATGCACGTATTTGACCCGGGTATTCCTTTCCAATTGCATAGCCGTAGGTAATCAAATTATTATCAGTTTTTAAACCAAAAGCAATACCTGTTGGGTTGTCATTAGTGGAAAAAAATGCCCCATTAACCATTGCAACAACTTTACGGGATGCAGTATTTCGAGCGAGTGCATCTTGCCAAAAATTAGATAGTATTTTTTTACTGATTTTACTGTCGTTATTTCCTGTAATATTTCCAGTTAAATTTTTGATAGTAGCTTTTCTTGTATCAATTACAGTGACATATTCCTGTTTTTGAATTTGAGACTGGGAATAATTAATAAGTAGACTTTGGTATACTCTAACCCCATCTTGGTGCAGGATTTTTTGGTAACTAGGAATTTTAGCTTCTGCTACTACTGAAATGGGGTTATGTGCTACAGAAAACACTATTAAACTAAATTTTATCTTCCACCAAAACAAATATAAAGAAATTTTTTGCTCTTCTTGATGGCTAATTTTGTTTTTGCGACTTTTCCAGTTAATTCGATTGTAGCTACGGAACTTATACCGTTCGCAAAATTCACGGATCCCGAGATTAGATATTTTAAATTTCTTATGGAACATTATGGAACATTTCTCTTACACCAATATTCATTATTCTTAATGAGAGACTAACTCAGTTGTTACGAAAAGATATAAACAAACCTTAAATCATTTAACCTGAGCTTGATTTTGCGAAACAAATGTTCCCTGTCCGGGAAGTAAAAACTCAGAATTACCTCAAAATTTAGCTTAGTCAAAATATTTCAGGATTTACGTATCAGAAAATTAAATATATTAAGTAATTTAAATAAAATGTATCTTTATGTAAAAAACATTATTAAGTAATGTATAAAAAAATGTTTTTTTTTGCAATATCTCGTTTTAACATCGATTGTTGAGCAAGCCTATCTATAGAGGTTCGAAAAAGTGAAGGTATTGCTCAGAAACAGGGAACAATAAATTTAAGCTTTCTGAGAAAAAATTAGGTCACATGTGGGTCTAGCTTGTAGAAAAAATCGCAGTACATAGATTGATCGATAACTTTATTACTAATCAAATTTATCAATCTGCTTGGAACTTCTTGTGATTCAATAATTCATTTCTAGTATGGTGCTTTTAACTAAAGTATCAAGCGTTCGGAATCAGGAAAGCTAATTATTTGAACTAAATTATTTGAAGTTAATTATTTGAAGTTAATTATCCTCATACTTCATTCAATCTTCAAAGTTTCTCAAAATAATCTTATTTTCATTTAGTCCACATTATTCAGTAAATTATTAGGTTTTTTAAAGCAATGTTACACCTAGCCGCTCATAACTCCGGTCAAGCCCAAAACTTGACAGATTCTAAGGGTACCCATGTGATTGAGAGAGGATTTGACCCACAGAAACTACACCATCAAGAGACAGTTTTTAACTTGTCCAATGGTTATTTAGGAACAAGGGGAACATTTGAGGAGGGCTATCCTCAAGATTCTCCAGCAACAATGATCCATGGCGTCTATGATGATGTAGAAATTGCCAAAACAGAACTGGTGAATTGTCCGAATTGGTTAGCTTTAACCATAACTATTGACGGACAACGCTTTGGGATGGAAAGTGGTGAAATTTTGACCTACGAGCGTAGATTGGATCTACGTTTGGGTATCCTTAGCCGTAATGTTCGCTGGCGATCGCCCAATGGTCAGACTGTAGAGTTTAACTTTGAACGTTTTGTTTCCCTAGCCGATCGTCATACTCTAGCTATTCGCTGTCAAATAACATCCATAGATTTTGAGGGTGAAGTTAAGATTACATCGGGCTTTGATGCTGAACCAACTACCCAAGGAAGACCTCATTGGAAAACTATTGAGTGGGGTAGTAAAGATAATGTTATGTGGTTGCATACCCAAACTAAAAGTTCCCAAATCCAATTGGGAATGGCGGCTAAATTAACCACGCAAGACGATGAATTTGTCATATCTAGTACCGATTCACAAGTAGAGGCTAAGTGCTATTTTCTACCCGGACAAACCTTTGGCGTAGAAAAAATTGTGACTATTTTCACATCTCGAGATACAGAAATTCCCCTTGATGTTGCATTGGATAGACTTGCAGAAAATCCAAGCTATCCAAGCTTACTCGCTGCGCACATTGCTGCGTGGGATCTAGTCTGGAAAGATAACGACGTGATTATTGAAGGCGATACCTTAGCTCAGTTGAGCGTTCGTTATAACATTTTTCAACTGCTTGCAGTTGCACCGCGCAATGATGATCGAGTTAGTATTCCACCTAAAACACTTTCTGGTTTTGGTTATCGCGGACATATTTTCTGGGATACAGAAATTTTTATTCTTCCCTTACTCGTCCTAACTCAGCCAGCACTTGCTCGTAATCTCTTGAATTATCGGTATCATACCTTGCCTCAAGCACGCCTGAAGGCACAAGAAATGGGATTTGAAGGAGCAATGTTTGCTTGGGAAAGTGCTGATACAGGTGAAGAAGTAACTCCCCGTTGGGTACCCGATCCTAATGGTGAAATGGTGCGAATATGGTGTGGAGATTTAGAAATACATATTAATTCTGATATTGCTTATGCTGCTTGGCAATATTGGAAAACCACTGGAGATGACGAATGGATGAGCTCTTATGGGGCTGAAATGTTCCTAGATACTGCAAACTTCTGGGAAAGTCGGGTTGAATGGAACGAGACTCGTGATTGCTACGATATTCGCGATGTTATTGGTCCTGACGAGAATCACGATCGCGTAGATAATAATGCTTTCACCAACTTAATGGTAAGGTGGCATTTAAAGTCTGCTATTACTTTGTGGGAATGGTTATCTCAAGACTGTCTGGAAACAGCTTCACACTTAGCCGATGCTCTGAAAATAAGTCCAGAAAAACTACAACATTGGGCTGAAATCGCCGATCAAATATTTATCAATATCGATTCTTCTACCGGCTTAATAGAACAATTTGATGGTTTCTTCGATTTAGAATATGTTAACTTTGCCGATTACCAATCTCGAACAACATCTATGCAAGGTTTACTGGGGATAGAAGAAACTAGCAAGAAGCAAATCCTCAAACAACCAGATGTATTAATGGTGCTTTATTTGTTGCGGGATTTATACGATACACAAACCTTACAAGCAAATTGGGATTACTACACACCCCGTACTGACCACAGTTATGGTTCTTCTCTAGGTCCAGCAATTAACGCCATTGTGGCTTGCGATCTCGACCGAGCAAATACAGCATACGACCACTTTATGCAAGCAGCATTGGTAGACTTAGTTAACGTCCGTCTCAATGCTAATGATGGGGTTCATGCTGCAAGTGCGGGTGGAGTTTGGCAAGCTGTAATCTTTGGATTTGGTGGTGTCAGAATGACAGAATCTGGTCCAGTTGCTTGTGCAAAATTACCTACTAATTGGAAACGCCTGCAATTTAAACTCAAATGGCATGGTGAATGGCATGAATTCGATTTACGTCCAGAGTTGGTTTGCAATGATGATAAAACAACTGAAGTTTTTCAAGCATCAGCGTAAAACCATAATCAATGTCTATTTACATAGCACAAAATCTCAAATCCTTTGCTAGAGAAGCATCGTATTGATATTGTAGAGATGCAATCAATACACCAGAGACGCGATATATCGCGTCTCTACAGAGTTATAATCATAAACGAACCCGCCATAAATTACTAGAATATAGCACTTATAGTAATTTGAGATCCTGAAAACAACGGCGCATCAATTCTTTGCGAGCAGCAATATCTTTTTTGTTGCGAATATCAATATTAACTGTAAAAAAGTAAGTGTTATTATCCCTTTCTAAGTAACCCACATACCATCCAATTTGGGGTGTTGTCCTTGCAGCCCATCCCGTCTTTGCTCTGATGGTGTAATTGGGAGTCTGCTCAATGATCGCAATATCTTTCACAATTGACTGCGAACGCTCAGAAAACGGTAAATCATTCTTGTACAGACGTTGGAGAAACTGAATTTGCTCTTGGGGTGTAATTCGTATTTCTCCTTTGAGCCAAAATGTATCAATATCTTCCTTACTACCAATTTTTTGGTTTCCATACCCAACCTTAGTAACCCATTTTTGCATTTCCTCGTGTCCAACTCTGCGAGCGATAACTTGGTAAAACCAAACTGCTGAGTTCTTAAATGCTTCTCTCATATTAAGGTCGCGGTTCCACTGAGGAAAATCTCTTTTAATTCCGTCCCACGTAAAAACAGAAAGTTCGTCATTAAGTACGCCGGTTTCTAAAGCAATTAAAGAGTTGAGAATCTTGAAAGTTGATGCGGGTAAAAAACTTTTTGCGTTGCGACTGGGGTTATGTTCGTAAGTTTTATTTTTGTTTAAATCGTAGATGAGAATAGATCCTTCAACTCCCAATTTGTGAAAGTGTCGTTCAAAATTAATTTTTTGAGCAACACTCATATTATTGGAAGATTGAATTATCAGTTTTGATGTACCCAGTACCTGTTGTGTTGGTTGAAGTAAAACAAAACTGAGGGAGTTGGAACCCACAAAGATAATAGTCAATAAACGGAAAATTTGCTTCATAAGTTCCCATAAATCACTAAGATCCAAAGCATCATAGCATCCCGCAACTAAACAGATAGATAAACGGGATTAACCAACCGATAACCCTCCGTATCATGTAATCTATTTAATCCGCTCAAAGCACCCATAATCCCTTCAAAAGCCAAATCACTGATTATACAGATTACGAGATTACACGGATGAGGATAATCGGGTTGTAGAATCTTTTAATCGGTGCAATCATGTAATCTATTTAATCCACTCAAAGCACCCATAATCCCTTCAAAAGCCAAATCACTGATTATACGGATTACGAGATTACACGGATGAGGATAATCGGGTTGTAGAATCTTTTAATCGGTGCAATCATGTAATCTATTTAATCCGCTCAAAGCACCCATAATCCCTTCAAAAGCCAAATCACTGATTATACGGATTACGAGATTACACGGATGAGGATAATCGGGTTGTAGAATCTTTTAATCGGTGCAATCATGTAATCTATTTGTCGTTTGACAAATTAAATGACCACTTGCCAAAATAATGTCCTTTAAAATATTTAACTGCAAACCCTTACACTGTAAGGGTTTTTTTATTTTATGTCCAATTTAGCTGGACACAGGATTATTGACAAATTAAGTGTCCTATTTTAGATATATGACAAATTATTTGTCCTTTCTTGAAAAAAGGTTATTGTCGAAGATTTTACGAAATTTGACAAAATAAGTGTCCTCATAGGAGTAAAATACAAAAACGTTCTAATTAAACAATTATGTTTTTATGGATGACGATTACCCTAATGACTTTAAAGAGTTAGAAACCAACGAAATAGTCACACAACTCTCTCATGAAGAGAGGTTTGTGTTGGAAATAATTCAAGATTTACTTAAGCCGTGCGATCGCAAAACTTATGGACAAAAACAAAGAGAAGCTGCAGCCAAGCTTGGGAAATCAGTGCGGACTGTACGAAGGTTAGTCAAAAAATGGGAAGAACAAGGTTTAGCTGCAATTCAAGTAGAAACACGGGTTGATAAAGGTAAGCATCGCATCGATAAAAATTGGCAGGATTTTATTATTAAAACCTATAGGGAGGGTAATAAAGGTAGTAAGCGAATTAGTCCTTTGCAAGTTTCGATACGAGTAAAAGCTAGAGCATCTGAATTAGGGCAAGATAAGTATCCTAGCTACAGGACGGTGTATAGAGTTTTGCAGCCAATTATCGAGCAAAAAGAACAAAAAGCAAGTGTACGAAGTCGGGGTTGGCGAGGTTCGCGTTTATCAGTTAAAACTCGCGATGGTAAAGATTTATCGGTTGAGTATAGCAATCATGTTTGGCAGTGCGACCATACTCAAGTAGATTTGTTGCTGGTAGATAGACATGGTGAAATAGTTGGTCGTCCTTTTCTAACAACGGTTATAGATACTTACTCCAGATGTTATGTAGAATCCACGTCGTAGAAATATTTGTGTGACTAGGTCTTGGCATAATATTCTACAATGTAACGCCACTAAAATTAATTTTTCTGTTCCATAACAGCTTTTGCTTCTCGCCAAAACATTAACTGATATTGAGCAGGTAGATCATCTCTGACAACTCTGACCATTAATTTGCCATTTTGTGTTGGCAAGTAATTTTTGGGGAGATTTTGACAAAAGCCAATTTCAATCGCTTCACTGTACCAACGGTCAAATTCATCATCTAATTTTGTAGCTTGTTGAGTGGGAACATTAGGTTGTGCCTCATCACGGATCATTGCCAGAAGACAAGCCCCAGGATTATTGACAACGTTTACGCTGCGGTATTGCTCGAATGCTTTAATCGCAAGTTCAACAATGTTAGGGTCATGCTTGTTTATCTCTTGTTGCAAGCGAACTCCAAGCTTAATACCCATCTGTTGAATTGATTGAACAATTGCTTGTGGTAGGTTGTCATTGCCAGTGTTAGAAGCTCGATGTGGCTTAGTTTGAATCGGAACGACTTTTGGATTATGGGATGGTTGGGTCAATTTGAGTATTTGCGCCCGTAAACGCTCACACTCCGAGCGTAGCTCGAATATCTCAGCAACATGACCTCTAAGCACCTGGTTTTGATGTTTTAACTCCTGATTTTGCGCTTCCAGTTCTCGAATCCGTTGTTTTGAAACTTGATGAAGTGTTTTGAGACTGTGTGGTCCGGGTTGTTTTTTCTCTAGTTCCTTGTGGTGGGTTGTTTTGTGATTTTGCAAATCGTGGATGTAAGCCTTGAGTTCGGGCCATTTGTAGAGGTAGGAAACAGAACAACCTGCGATTTGTGCGATGTTAGGGAAAGTGAGAGGTTGACCGCTATTTTGTAGATGTTGGATAGCACACAATACTTGTTCTCTTTTCTTCTGTTTGCGTTGCTTTTGAGCTTGAACAAGTACGGCAGTTTGTTTTTCTCGATCGAGTTTTTTATTCATTTGCCAACCTCAATAGTTCATTTAACCATTTATCCATGGCTTCAATAGTTGTTTTAGCTTCTTCATAAGCAAGTTCTGCTCCTATTGCTTGAGCTTTTTGCATTCGTTGTTGCTCTGCTGAATATTGACGCTGATAGAGGGGCAGTTTTTCTGTACTGGGACGAAAACTGCTACAGCCATAGCACTTGGGATAAAGATTATAAGGACAGGGAGTTTTTGGGTCGAGACTGCAGTGACCATAAACGACTAACCTTGGGGTAATTTCCATGTCAAGTTCATGGGCTTTAGGATTCTTCAATAAACTTTCTGGTAAACTCTGCCAAGGGAGAAAACGGTTGTCAGGATTCATTAGTAAAGCCTGAAAGGGCAAGTCTACAGAGGCGACCTGCTCCCTTGTAGGTGGAGTATAGTGAACGAATGTGGTAGAACTTCTAACATGGTCAGCATAAAGTTGGGCAGCTTCTATACCATGTTTAGCTCGAACTTCTTGTAAACGACTCGAACGGGTAATCCTGCCAGTGAAAAGAGGAGGTTGACCATTAGCATCACGGATATCTTCTTGCTCTATAAGCCAGCGAATGATACGAACCATTGGATTATTTTTTACATCTACTCTAGGGGGTTTTGGTAAAGGTTTCATATTGGGAAAATCTGGGTAAGAAAGCTTTCTTATCACCCGAAAATGGCAGAAAAGATAGGAATAATCCGGTGCAAAAGTTTGTTGTATCCAATTTTGTTGTTCTTCAATGATCTGTCTGATTTCACGGGTAGCAGGTAGTTGATGCCAACGATTTACTTTGTGTTGGTAAAACTTGATATACCACTTGCCGTCTTCTTCTACTAAACAGTCAAAAGCTATTTGACAGATATCCCCTGTACGAGCAGCCGTATATTCTTGTACTAAATAATGACGAGCAATTGGAGCAGGGATCTTATTTAAGTTTTGTTTGATTGCTTTGCGTGTGATTTCATCTAGCCAGTCAACATCATCCTTTCTAATTTTGGGAAAATCGCGACGACGAAGCAGGTATGATGTGTTCAAATCCAACCAGTCAAAAAAGTTTTTTAAATCAGATAGCTTTTTGTGGAATGTACTTGTTTTATTAGTCTGACAAAGGTCGAAAAAAGACAACATTATTTCCCGAGTAATATCGTGAGGATGTTGTAATTTTCGTTGCTCTACAATCAGACCAAATTGGCGCAGAGTTATCTGGGAGTTTATAATGTTCGTAACAGAGTTATAAACTTTGCTCTCAAGCAAAGAATAAAAATATTTCTTTAAGACTAAGCGATACCACTGAGATTTAATAGTGGCAAACTTGAGAGTTTGTGCAGTAGGATTTTGATAGAAATGTCGTAAATCCCAAATGTCCTCCTCAAAGCAAAAGGGTAAAAGCTGATTGTGACTACCAACCCAGCTAGAGGAATCTTTTGATTCAGGGTTGAAGCAGATGTGGCAGAAGTAGCATTTGTAGGGGCTAATTTGATGTTCTATCCGATAAATCCATCCTTTATGTCCATCCGGTCCCAATTGAGTGCAGAGGGGATTTGGGCAACTTATATTGGATGCGTAGTTAAAAATTTGAGTTGGAACTTTACAAGTAAGATTAGTGTTTTTGCGACAAGACTTACACTTTAAAGCAAGATTACACATTAGATTCTTCTGGTGGATAAAGTATTTGAGTTGTCCCGATTGACAACGTGGACAACTAAATTCCCCTTGATATTCTTGTTTCCAGTTAATTTGTAATCTGCCATCAAGAGTTGGGTGAGTTGAAATTGGTGGATGTTTACGCTCAACACCAGGAACCTTACAAGTTAGGCGAATCTCTTTTCTACAAGAGTTACACCTAACACTAAACTTACAAGTAGCATTTTGACGATATTGGAATGCTGTAAATCTACCTGTTTGGCAATGGGGACAACGAAATTCGTCATGATATTCCCGTTTCCAGTCTACGAATAGAGGTTGGTGTAGAGTTGGGTGTATAGAGATAGCTGGATACCTACGTGCTCCCATTAGCGTCATCTTCTATAAAATTTTCTAGTTCTCTCAAGCCTTGCAAACGGTTGTTTAGTAGCTGTAATAAACGTTGGATTTCAGTTACCCGCCTTTGTTTTTCTGCAATCTGAGCTTGTTCTAAGTCTTGTTCTAAATTTTTGATGTCAGCTTCTAAGGATAGCTTGTCGAATAAAGTGACCCGATGGTGAATGCAGCCCAAACAAGCGTAGCGATACTGACAGTCTCCTAGCATCGTAGGACGGTGACATTCTCCTAGGGGAGTGCTGACTTTCAGTAAGTCAGCCAATCTTTCATATCGCAGTTTTTTGGGTTTGATTGTGGTAATTCGACCGTACATATCCACATAACCTTTAGTTTGAGCTTCTTTCTCTAACCGAACAAGGGAATGTTGACGATAATGAGGCAACATATCCAAAGAGCTATGACCTAGAACGGCTGCTATGTATTCATCTTCTGCTTCACAATGAGCCATAATACTAGCCTTAGTGCGACGGAACATATGGCTGGTTAAGTAGAATTTATTGGCATATTTGTCTTTTAAACAAGCTACTTGACTAAAGCTTTTTAACCATTCACATATAGATGAATAAGTGATTACTTGTGGGATATAGACTGGTTCTACTTGAAATCTCCCTCCTGCTTTAGCGCCATCCATTAGTGCAGCAGAAGTTTTGCAGAACAAATTTTCAAAATCGCAATTATCACCGAATTGATTGTTTAAGAACCGCTGTTGTTCTTGGACTAATTGGGCTACTAATGGATGAATTTGAGAGAATCGCCAGTGTTTACGTTTTTGTACCCAACGTAACAAAAACCAATGATTACCTTCAAACTTAAGGCATTGGCGTGGCATCGTTAACATTTCTCCAATTCGACACCCCAACACCAATTGCAACCGAAATAATCTTTCTAGAGTTGGTGGAAATAGGTCAAACTTCTCGTAGATTTGATACAACACTTCTTCTGGAATTGTCTCGATTTTTGGGTGAGATTGTTTGACTTTACGAGGAGTATATGAAAGTTTGAGCCATTGTTCTTCTGCCCATAGTTTGGTTGCATAGAGTATAGTTGTCCTTCTGTATCTACTATTACTCTGGCTTATAAACTGTTGCAAAAGCGGGTCAGTCACAGTTTGAGGTTGGGTACATCCAACTTCTAGTAAAAAATTATCCAACTGCTTTAAAATATTCACTATGAGTGCTACTCGACCTAGTGAGTGACCTTCTCTGACTGCTGCTTTGGCTGTTAGCTTTGCCAACAGTTTTAGCCATGGCAAAGTAAACTTTGTGAAGTAAAGATAGTGATTTCCACGAATTCGGCATTCTTGTTCAGTATAGCCAAGTGTTGTAAGCAACCATATATCCTGCTCCATCAAAACGTTATCAATAATTTTCCTATCCAGTTGGGAGTTTTGTACCTGCTGGTGTAGTGTTTCAACAGATAATTGTGCTCTCATTAGTCACTCTCACTTTGTAAGTAAGTTTCTAAAGTCATCTGATCTAAAATATGGCTGTAAATGTCTTTAGTTGTTGTAATTGATTTATGTCCTAAAAGCTGTTGTACATAACCGTCGAGATACCCTGACTGAAGCATTCTAGTTGCCATTGTGTGCCTGAGTAAATGCGGATGCGCCTTAATTCCTGTTCGGGAATACAGTTGGTCGAATAACTTGTTTAGTCTGGTTGCAGACATGGGATGTCCAATATTTTTCCCTTCTAAGTTGACAAAGAGCATTCCATGTTCCAACTGCTCGGCTTGGGGCGGATATTCTTCTAGTAAATAAGCCTCAAATGTTTGTTGAACATTTTTCATATTGTTGAGAATTGGGATTTCTCGCTCTGTTCCCTTAGCCCAAGCCTGATTTGGATTACTACGCCGAACAATCCGAATGCGTCCATTGACGTCCAAGTTTTCAACATCTTCTAGATGAAGACCTAATAATTCACCTCGGCGAATTCCTGTTTCTCTCAATAACATTAGGATTAGTCTGTCTCTATAAGTCTTACAAGCTTCCACTAACCTCACAACTTCCTCATCTTTTAGACAACCAGGGAAAGCCTTGGGTTGTTTGAGTTTAATTCGTTTACGTTGTTGAGGATTACTTTTAACAATTCCTCTAAGAAAACCTCCTCTCTTACCTCGACCATGAGCTAGTTTGGTAAATCGTTTTTGATCAATTCGACCTTCAAGTGCATGGAAGGAGTATAGTTCTTGAATTGCCGTTACTGCCTGATTGACAGTTCGAGGACTTCGTTTTGAGACTTTTTCTCCAACTTCTTGACTAATAACTTCAACTTCACCCCCAAGAAGATACCAATTAACGAAATCTGCCAATTCATCCAAACCAATTTCAGTCCAATCCAATACTTTGTATTCGAGCCAACGCCAAAAATCAACGAGTCGGTAAGCATAGGTGCTGACTGTATTCGCGGCTAATCCTCGCTTGTGGCAGTAATTTAGAAATCTTTGAATTGGTTCTACGGGTAAATTGCTTTGGGTATCAAAGACGCATCGAAACTGCTCACCGGTTTGAGGGTCTATTGCTGTTTCTACCTTAATCAATTTCTACGTTGTCAATACCTTATTTATTCTATTGTATCAGAGTTTTTGGAGGAATTGTTGTTGTTGTTTCTACTTTGTAGAAATCATTTTTGCTGTTGTTGTAACAGATGTATTATGGGCATCAACTTAGGTTTTGATGCACCAAGTTCTGAGGTTGTGGCTTTGGGGTTGCGTCATGCAATAATGCCCAAACATTATGACTCTGAATACGGGCTCCATGAAGAATGGGGTACTTATGGCTTACCACAGCACTTTTATACTGATGGTGGTAAAGATTTTCGTTCCAATCATTTGCAGCAAATTGGCGTGCAATTAGGGTTCGTTTGTCATTTGCGCGATCGCCCTTCAGAAGGTGGAATAGTTGAACGTCCTTTTGGAACTTTTAACACTGAATTATTTTCTACTTTGCCCGGATATACAGGGTCAAATGTACAACAACGTCCCAAAGAAGCAGAGAAGGAAGCTTGTATAAATTTACGGGAGTTGGAGAAGTTGCTAGTACGCTTCATTGTAGATAAATATAACCAGAGTATTGATGCTCGTTCTGGCGATCAAACTCGTTTGCAAAGGTGGGAAGCTGGTTTAATTGCGACTCCTAATACTTTTTCACAACGGGATTTGGATATTTGTTTGATGAAGCAAACCCGGCGTTCAATCTATAGAGGTGGGTATTTACAATTTGAAAATTTGACATACAGAGGTGACCTTTTAGCAGGTTATGCAGGTGAAAGTGTTGTATTACGTTATGACCCCAGAGATATCACAACCATTTTGGTTTATCGCCAAGAAAGGGGTAAAGAGGTATTTCTCGCCCGCGCTTATGCTCAAGATTTGGAAACAGAGGAACTGTCTCTAGATGAGGCGAAAGCTACTAGCCGCAAGATACGGGAGGTCGGTAAAACAATCAGTAATCGCTCAATTTTGGCAGAAGTCAGGGAGCGAGAAACTTTTGTCACTAAAAAGAAAACTAAAAAAGAACGTCAGAAAGCGGAACAAGCCGAACTGAAAAAAACTAAGCAACCTTTACCTGTTGAGGTGGAGGAAGAAGTAGAAGTGACAGCAAATGAAAGCAAGCCAGGAGCAGAAATGCTGGAGGTTTTTGATTACGAACAAATGCGAGAAGATTACGGATTTTAAAAATGACAGATAAACAAGCTCAGGTAGTTGCTAAACAGTTGGGTGCAATTCCTGCTAATAATGAAAAACTTCAAGCAGAAATTCAACGTTTAAACCGCAAGACTTTTGTGCCTTTAGAGCAAGTCAAAAATCTTCATGACTGGCTGGAAGGAAAGCGTCAATCACGTCAGTCTGGAAGGGTTGTAGGTGAATCGAGAACGGGTAAAACAATGGGTTGTGATGCTTACAGGTTAAGGCATAAGCCCAAGCAAAAATATGGAAAACCCCCTACTGTTCCTGTTGTTTATATTCAAATTCCCCAAGAGTGCGGTGCAAGGGAATTATTCAGTATGATTCTCGAATATTTGAAGTACCAAGCAGTCAAAGGAACAGTCGCAGAGATTAGAAACAGGGCTTTCCACGTATTAAAAAGTTGTGCGGTAGAAATGGTAATTATTGATGAAGCTGACCGTCTCAAACCTAAAACTTTTGCAGAGGTACGTGATATTTTTGATAAATTGGAAATTCCCGTAATTTTGGTAGGGACTGACCGTCTAGATACGGTAATCAAGCGTGATGAGCAAGTTTACAACCGCTTTCGGGCTCGAGAAAAGCTGTCATTGCAAGAAATACGAAAGGTAATCAGTTTTTTAGAGGAAAGAGAATATAAACCTTCTTTATTCACATCTAAGTTAGTGTTTGTGGATTCTCAGCTTTACTTAATTGAAGACTGGGAAGAATTCGGGATGTTGGTTCTAGAAGCTTCTGGTAAAAATAAAGGGCAAATAGTTATTCATCAAATTGGTAAAATTGGTGAAGTGTTATCAGAATTACGAACTAAAGCAGAGAAAAATCATGTTTTAGATTTTGATAAAAGAATTGATGGAACTCCCTTAGCTGCACAAAGTTCTTTATAAGGGTGTGATTTGATTAATTTTCACGCTGCTAAAACCTGACGCACTGCTGCTGACATCAATTTATCTCTATCGCTGATGGACTGGGTTAGCTTCGCTTCTAGTTCATCGCATAGTTTCATCAGTTGGTTTACTTTGGTGACGATGCGGTGTTGTTCGGTGAGGGATGGTAAAGGAATTGGCAGACTATTCACTGTCAATTGATTTATTTTTGGCATACTACCTGAAGTACCAGATGCTCTTTCTCTTAAAAATCTTCTTGAACTTTTGCTATTGATTGTCTGGTATAAATAATTTATATCCAAATACTTTGGAAAACGTATTTTCATCATTAGATCAGGATAAATAAATTCTTTAGCATTACCTTTATAAATAGCAGCTACACCAACATATTCGAGACTATTTGCTCTTTGAATAAGAAGGTCTTGATTCTCGAGCCATAAGTGTGAATCTGGCTCGATTTGCTTGTCTATATATTTGAAGTGTTGGCTATCAAATTTTCCCGACGTTGTAGCACTTAAGGTTAAAGTTTTTACTGATGTAAGGTATTCAACAGGCTTTGGAGAATATCCATTTCTAGGACCAAAAATTGTAAGTTCTCCTAACCTCACCCACTCCCAACCCTGCGGAACCTCAAAAGCCATCTCACCCACATCAACAGGTGGTAACTTCTTCGACTTCTTATTCTTCCCTTCCTTAATTAACCTTTCCTTCTCTTCCTTTATCTTCTCCAACAAAACCGAAGCGGGTTCATCATCAGGATTTTGCGGAACTAACTTACCCATGACAGCTAGTTGAAGGATTGCTTGACGCAGTTGACTGACATTTTCGGGGGTGCTGTAAAGTAAGTCGAAGTTGTCGCTGATAGTTTTCCAGTGCTGTTTAAAGGATTCTGGTGTGCTGGGGGTGATGAGTTTGGTAGTTGCGACTTGTCCTAATTTGAGAATGCGATCGCGCTTTTTTTGCTGTCGTGTTTCCAATTCGTCGCATAGTTTCATCAGTGCGTCTACTTTGGCGACGATACGTTTAGCTTCATGGAACGGTGGCAAAGGAATTAAGAAGTCTTTGAGACTCGACATACTTAAACCTTCACGAGAAATTCCAACTTGTACTCCCATAATTAAATTTTGTACATAGGAGGAAATTAGAGATATGTGAATAAAACACCTAATACTTTTGTCTATTAGCCTGACAATTGCAACGTGTTGACTAACATTACCTTCATCAAAATTATCTGGAACAACACTACTTCTACCTATAGACGCACCAGTAATATTCAAAAGAATATCTCCTGGTTCGACATGAGTACCACTCATTCGTTGATGAATTTGCAGTGGAATATAAGCAACATTTTCTATACGAAGTCCATCATTCCACACATTTTGAGAACGTAGAAACTTTATACCTGTTTTTTGATATACTTTTTTTCCACCTTTAGGCGTACTACCTGCACCCAATTTTCTTGTTACTTCTCCAAGTCTCACCCACTCCCAACCATGTGGTAAACCAAAAGCTATCTCATCCACATCAACAGGTGATAAAGACTTCGACCTCTTAATCTTCCCTTCCTTAATTAACCGTTCCTTCTCCTTCTTTATCTTCTCCAACAAAACCGAAGCGGGTTCATCATCAGGATTTTGCGGAACTAACTTACCCTGTACCGCCAATTGCAAAATCAATTCCCGTAATTTCTCCACTCCATTCGGCGCATCAGCGAATAATTCAAAGTCTTGGAAGAAGGTTTTTGTATTCATAGTTTTGATTGAAGTATTGATGAGAAGATGAGGAGATGAGGAGATGATGGGGTGAGGAGGTGATGAAAAAAAAATTCATTTTTTGCTTCGGAGCATAACCACAATTGCTTACGCAACGCTTCCCTAACATCACATAATCACATCATCCCATCATCATTTCTCGACAAAGCCGACATCAACTCAGCTTTTAACAAATTCCGCGTTTCACTTAACCCTGCCATCAATTCCTGGTAATCTGCTAACATTTCCCCTAAATCTCTGTGGTTTTCTTTTTCCTGATAGGGGTTTTTTATATCTAAGTTGTAGCCATTAGCTTTAATTTCTTCTACCGAAACCTTCCAAGCAAACTCATTTTCCTGGCGGTTATCCCACCAAGCTTTCTCTGGTGCAAATTCTTCAATACGTATCGGTTTGGTTTTGGAATATGATTTATAACCAGGTGGGTAAGGATGTTCGTAATACCAAATTTCTTTTGTCGGTTCACCTTTGGTAAAAAACAATAAATTAGTTTTGATACTTGTATAAGGATTAAAAACACCGTTGGGTAAGCGGACAATTGTATGTAAATTGCACTCGTCTAACAACTTTTCTTTAATCCGCGTCTTTACACCTTCCCCGAACAGCGTCCCATCAGGTAAAACAATTCCCGCTCGTCCGCCATTAACCAACAGATGCATAATTAATACTAAGAATAAATCTGCTGTTTCTTTGGTACGGTAAGCGCTAGGAAAATTACTTTCAATCCCGTCTTCTTCTTTCCCACCAAAGGGCGGATTAGTGACAATTACATCTACTTTTTCATAGGGTTTGTAATCTCGCAGCGGACGCGCCAAAGTATTATCGTGACGAATTTCCGGTACTTCTACCTCATGCAATAACATATTGGTAATACACAGCAGATGGGGTAAAGGCTTTTTCTCCACCCCCATAATTAACCGTTGTATTTTCTCCTTATCTTCAACAGTTTTGATCTGCTTTTTCAAAAATTCCAAAGCACAAGTCACAAAACCACCAGTACCGCAAGCAGGATCTAAAATTCTTTCACCCAAACGCGGTTTAAGCATATCCACCATAAACTGCGTTACAGCACGAGGCGTATAATATTCTCCTGCATTCCCCGCACTTTGCAAATCTTTGAGAATTTGTTCGTAAATATCCCCGAAAAGCTGCTTATCTTTAGAATTATTGAAATCAATTTCATTGAGTTTATTAATCACCTGGCGCATTAAAGTGCCATTTTTCATAAAATTGAAAGCATCTTCAAAAGCATCTCGAATAATGCGCCTTTTGGGGTCAGATAACTCATCTAAATTAAGATTTTTTAGTGTCTGGAATAGCTGGTTATTAACAAACTCTAGTAACTCATCTCCAGTTATTCCTTCCGCATTAGCAGCCCAATTTCGCCAGCGTAACTCCTCCGGTAAAGGCGAAACATAATCATCCTCAAAAGTCTCATATTCCGTTTCCCTGTCATCAAAAACCTTGAGAAAAATCATCCAAGTTAACTGACTAATGCGTTGCGCGTCACCGTCAACGCCTTCATCAATACGCATGATATCTTGGATGGTTTTTACGGTTGTGCTGATGGACATAGTTAAGAAGTTAGGAGTTAAAAGTTAAATTGTGGGGTGTGTTGGCGACAGCGTAACGCATCATTATTGCATTATTTACTAGCTTTTGATGCGCTACAGTGCATGAATCATAATACTAATCAAAAATATTAAGTCAATTATGCAACTAACGCACCCCAAATCACGAAGCTTTATAAAGTTCGCTCTTCAACTCCCTCAATACTTCCAGATATTTCTGTTTTCCGCCAAATAGCTTAATAATTTCCATTGGTGTTGCTAACTCTGTGAATGGCGGAACTTTCAAAACCCCCATTCCTTCAATTTGTTCAATTCCTTCTGAAGCGTATTTATCCAATAACGCATTTAAAACCGCTTTGGCTTTGTCTCCATACTTACTAAAATAATCCCGTTTACGGACATTTTGAGCGCGTTCTTTACGACTTAATGGTGGTCGGTCGAAAGCCACATGACAAATTAAATCAAATGGATCGAAATCTTTACCGACTTCTGATTCCAAAGCTTCAAAAATTACCCCTTGTTCGTGAAGTTCATTAATAATTGCTTGCTTTTGTTCTGACTCGCTCCAACGCCGCAAAAAGTCATCTAAAGACCTATATTCTTTGGTAACTGTCTTGCGAGTATAATCTTTTAAGGACTCCGTAATTAACTTACCATCCTTACCGTAATATTGAACTCGCTCGGCAATCACCGAAACTTCTACATCATCAACTACGTACTTAATACGCTTTCCATCAGGTACAATTGGCGGGTCGATAATTACATCATCTGGTGAAATATTGTCTTCTTCCTCATCTGGTGGAACTATGGAGTCATGATCTGTTTTGGGTTCGTAAATCTGTACGGGTTCACCATCAAAATCGGGATCGGCAAATAATTCTGTCGCCTTTTTAAAGTCCATAATTGTAAAGTAGGACTTACCATACTCCTCATTAATGCGAGTTCCCCGTCCAATAATCTGCTTAAACTCAGTCATCGACTGAATGCGTCTATCCAAAACAATCAACTTACAAGTTTGAGCATCTACACCAGTAGTCATCAATTTGGAAGTGGTTGCAATTACCGGATAAGTACTGTCTGGAAAAATAAAATTATCTAATTCTTCCTTTCCTTCTTTATCATCGCCAGTAATTCGCATCACGTACTTACGATTTTCTAATACCAAGTCTGAATTTTCATTTACCAAAGCTTGGCGCATTCGTTCTGCGTGGTCAATATCTTCGCAAAATACAATGGTTTTCGCAAAGCGGTCATTGGTTGTTTTGAGAAATTCACTTACCTTTTTAGCTACCAATTCCGTTCGTCTTTCCAAAACCAAAGTTCTATCAATATCCTTTTGGTTATAAACCCGGTCTTCTATCTCCTTACCATACTTATCACGCTGTCCCGCAGTTGGTCGCCATCCTGATAAATCTTTATCAATATCGATGCGAATCACCTTATATGGTGCTAAAAATCCATCTTCAATACCTTCTTTGAGCGAGTAAGTATAAATCGGTTCGCCAAAATAATCTATGTTAGAAACTTCCTCTGTTTCTTTTGGCGTAGCTGTTAAACCTATTTGTGTAGCTTTGCTAAAATATTCTAAAATTTCTCGCCAAGCCGAATCTTCTGCTGCACTTCCCCGGTGACATTCGTCGATAATTACTAAATCAAAAAATTCAGGGGAAAACTGCTTGTAAATATTCTTAGTTTCCTCATTACCTGATACCCCCTGGTAAAGCGCCAAATAAATCTCATAAGACTTATCCACCTGACGCTTGGTAATTTTGGTCATCTTCTTACCAAACGGTTTAAAATCATTAGTCTTAGTTTGGTCAATGAGAATATTGCGATCGGCTAAAAACAAAATCCGCTTTTTAGTACGAGACTTCCATAACCGCCAAATAATTTGAAACGCTGTAAATGTCTTACCCGTACCAGTAGCCATTACCAATAATATTCGGTTTTCACCTTTCGCGATCGCTTCAATAGTACGATTAATAGCAACCAACTGATAATAGCGGGGTTTCTTACCGCTACCATCGGAATAATAATCCTGAGTAACAACCCGATTCTCAGCTTCCCCAATCCCCTTCCAAACACAATAACGTCGCCATAATTCCTGGGGTGAAGGAAAACTATCAAGTCTTAATTCTTGTTCAACCTTACCCGTTAATCCAGTAAAATCATGTTCTAAAAAAGCATCACCATTAGAACTATAAGCAAACGGAACATCTAACATCTCAGCATACCCAAGTGCTTGCTGCATTCCACTCCCAACACTGTGTTTATTATTCTTTGCTTCAATCACAGCAATAGGAATATTTGGTTTGTAGTAAAGAATGTAATCAGCACGTTTACTTTTCCCTCTACTAGTCAATCGACCGCGAACTAAAACTTTACCCTTTGTTAAAGGTACTTCTTGACGGAGTTGAGTCATTTTATCCCAACCAACTTCTTCCAAAGCAGGTGTAATATATTTAGTACATATATCCGGTTCGCTTAAAGATTTCTTGTCGATTGCAGCCATATTAGATTTATATATTTACGCAGAAATTTACGATTTACGCAGAAATTTAATTTTAATTCCCTAGTTTCTGTTTTAACCCCTGATAAACCAAATCCAACCACACGGGAATCACAATTTGACCTTTATCCAAAGATGCGATCGCTTTTTCTCGGTCAAACTTTTCAAAACATAGTTTCTCCTTTTGGACATTCCAGTGCAACATCCACCTGCTACCTTTTCCAGATTTAAATAATTCTGGCTCCTTTTCCTTCAAAGCTCTTAAAGTATCGCTAGCAATATCAAAATTTAATCCTGCTCCCAGCCAATATGACATTGCAGACAATTCCACTAAATTAGAAATAGAGTAATAAATGCTACGACCAGTTCCAGTTTCACTGATAACAGGAACAACAACATTTTTCTCACGCCAGTACTGAAGCTGGCGCAGAGTGCATCCGGTGATTTGCGCTGCTTGTTTACTAGTAAAAAATGTGTCTTCCATATTCTAATTTTACAATAGTACCCAACGTAATTAATCTCCCTAACTTTTGAAAAAATTGGGGATACTTTGTGTCTTTTATTCCGACAAAATCTACTTAATTCAGTGGGTAGAATCAACACCTTACGGTATCAGAGGAATAGAGGATTTATTCTAATTAATCCAGTGGATAGAATTGACGTCTTACGACATCTGAAACATAGAAGATTTTATTCTAACTATCCGATTAATTCAGTCAGCGGAAGTCCACCCTGTGAAACTCCCACAGAACAATTATTCTACAAGGGGTTTTGGCGAACCTCAAAAATATGCCCATTTCAGCTTCTTTTGCTGACGTAAATTGTTATTGAATATAATAACTCAAACCTTGTAATCGTCTTTCTATCAAGCTTATAGCGATTCTGGCAGACCCCTACACTTTAGTCCTCCACCTCACCTTGCCAAATATCAAGCTGTTACAAAAGTCAAGAGAATAAGGCAAGCACTTAACCACCTAATTATTAAACATTTGCCATATAAAACATTAATGTTATTATTGAACACATGTTAAGGAGTAGGCATATGACTCAAATTACAGTTCAATGCCGTCTTGTAGCTACAGAAACCACTCGTCAAGAGCTATGGGATCTGATGGCTGATAAAAATACGCCACTAATAAACGAATTATTGAAGCAGGTTGCAGAGCATTCAGACTTTGAAGCTTGGCGACAAAAAGGCAAAATACCTACAGGAACTATTAAGCAACTATGCGAACCGTTAAAAACTGACTCCCGCTTCATTGGTCAACCAGGGAGGTTTTATACGAGTGCGATCGCACTTGTCAGTTACATATATAAGTCATGGCTAGCTTTGATGAAACGCTTACAATACAAGCTCGAAGGTAAAATTCATTGGCTAGAAATGCTCAAAAGTGATGAGGAGTTAGTAGAAATTAGCGGAGTTAATTTAGAAGCTCTACGTAGCAAAGCGGCTGAAATACTAGCTCAATTCAGTCCCCAAATAGATACAAACAATTCCCAGAACAAAAGGAAAACGAAATCTAAAAATAGTAAAAAATCAAAAAGCTCAGATATCAGTAAAAATTTATCCCAACAGCTATTTGACACATACAGGGATACAGAAGATATAGTAACTCATTGTGCTATCAGTTATTTACTAAAGAACGGTTCTAAACTCCCAAATAAAGAAGAAAGTCCCGAAAAATTTACTCAACGTCGGCGCAAAATTGAAATCCAGATTCAGAGACTTAGAGAACAACTTGAAGCTCGGATTCCTCACGGTAGAGATTTAACTGACTTAAATTGGTTAAATACTTTAGATATAGCTACAAATCAAGTTCCCCAAAGCGAGACTGAAGCAAAGTCTTGGCAAAATAATCTATTAAGAAAATCTCATGCTGTACCTTTTCCAGTTTCTTATGAAACCAATGAAGACATGACTTGGTTCAAAAATCGTAAAGGGCGCATTTGTGTAAAATTTAATGGCTTGAGCGAACATACTTTTGAAATCTACTGCGACAATCGTCAATTACATTGGTTTAAGCGTTTTTTATCAGACCAGCAAATTAAGAAAAATAGTAAAAATCAACACTCTAGCAGCCTCTTTACCCTACGTAGTGGAAGAATTAGTTGGCAAGAAGAAGTTGGTAAAGATAGACCTTGGAATGTTAATCATCTAAAACTTGATTGCACAGTTGATACTCGCTTATGGACTGCTGAAGGAACAAATCAGGTAAGAGAAGAAAAAGCAGAAGAAATAGCTAAAACCATTACCAAAAGTAAAGAAAAAGGCGAGCTTAATGACAGACAACTAGCTCATATAAAACGCAAGCAGTCTACCCTCGATAGAATCAACAATCCTTACCCACGTCCAAATAAACCCTTATACAAAGGACTATCTAATATTCTTGTAGGCGTCAGTCTCGGCTTAGAAAAAACTGCAACGGTAGCCATTTTAGATGCAAGCACAGACAAAGTTGTGACTTATAGAAGTATCAAGCAACTTCTTGGTGAAAATTACAAGCTACTAAACAGACAACGACAACAAAAAGGAGAACTTTCTCATCAACGTAAAATAGCTCAAACCCAAGCAGCATCAAATCAATATGGAGAATCAGAACTAGGGCAATATATTGATAGATTACTGGCAAAGGAGATAGTTGCGATCGCACAAAAATATTCCGCTGGTAGCATCGTACTTCCCAAACTTAGCGATATGCGTGAGCAGATAAATAGCGAAATTCAAGCAAAAGCCTTAGAAAAATGCCCAGATTGTATAGAAGCTCAGAAAAAGTACGCCAAACAGTATCGCCGTAGCGTGAATCAATGGAGCTATGGCAGATTAATTGAGAACATCAAAAGTCAAGCGATAAAAACTGGAATTGTTATAGAGGAAAGTAAACAGCCCATCAGAGGAAGTTCTCAGGATAAAGCCAAAGAACTAGCAACTACTGCTTACAAATCTCGTAAAAAATCTTAATCAAAAACATTCATCCGAACCTTGAAAATATAATAAATCATCAACAGCGCCGTTGTTCATGTGTTTAAAGCACCTCTGAGCAATGATAAATGTGGGTTAGTTTGACTGTGGGAACACAGTCTTGCTTTCTGACCCTGGTAGCTGCCCACCTTGAAGCTGCTATTCTTTACGGATAGGAATTAGGTGCGCCCCCAGTAATAGAGGTGTGGGTTTACTACAGTGGTGGCTACTGAATCACCTCCGAGCAAGGAGGAACCCACCTTAATTTTTATTTTTGGCAGATCGAAGCGAGAGCGATTTTCCTGGGGGTTCTGCCAAAATGCTGAATCCCTTCTCTATCAGTTGTTTTGGCTTTTGTGGTGTCAATTTATTTGCTTTTTGAGATGTCTGTTGACGAGTGATTTTGGTAGACCTGCCAAAAACGCTTCCAGAAGTACTGATAAATAAGGGATTGGAGGCGCGGGGTTTCAACGCCGCTTCCAGGTTTGGGCGGGTTGAAAGTTAAAATCCGCACTATCGCGTCTCGACGCGAAGGAGTTTCAACGCCGCTTCCAGGTTTGGGCGGGTTGAAAGTAACTTGCCAGTACCATTACGCTTAATTGCTTAAGTTTCAACGCCGCTTCCAGGTTTGGGCGGGTTGAAAGTTTTTTAGCGTATTTTCCCGAACGTTCGGCACGGTCGTTTCAACGCCGCTTCCAGGTTGGGGCGCATTGAAAAAGACAAATAAGGTGGGTTGAAAGGCGCACTTCGTTCGGGATTTCCCCTAACTACAGCACCAAGAATAAATAAGAGCTATGATTTTAATAGCTTATAATACCAATACATTCTGCTGGTTAACTAATTTGTCAACACGGACATTAATGTGTCAGCACGGACATTAATTTGTCAACGCGGTCAAATAGTTTGGCAAATGACAGACAAAATCGGGATGACTGGATTCGAACCAGCGACCCCTTCGTCCCGAACGAAGTGCGCTACCAAGCTGCGCTACATCCCGATACAATTATTCCAAATTAAGTGAATAGTATCACAAATATTTGCAAATAACCAAAAATTTTTTAGAGCCTAATACATAGAACATGATATGAGAGTTGCTTCAAAAAAATTGGTTATGAGCTTAGCCATTAACTCTCAGGTACGACTGTTTTATGTGCTACAAAAGCTGCATGACCTTTGGACAGATTGTACCGACCAAAACTATCTGAGATTTGAACCTGAAAACCAACTTTTTTCAGTTTTTCGGCAATATCTGAAGCTTTATATAACTGGGCTCGATGTATCTCATCATCACGCCTGTAGTATTCTCCCACTTGACGAAAGGTAGTAATTCGCCGAGTTAATATCTTATGTTTCAAATCTTCTTCTTTCTCAACCAGTACAATCCAATCTCCCCCCTCAGTAAAATTTCTGCTTGGATTTCCCTGAGATAGTTGTCCCGGCTCTAAAATATCAAAGATTAAGATGCCGCCGGGAAGCAATGCATTGTATATACAACTGAAGAACTCAGCTAATTTTTGATGATTATTATTTGGATCGAACAGATAATTAAGACATTCACCAATAGATGTAACGGCATTACAGGGTGGAATTTCCACATCAAATAGCGAAGCTACCACAAAATTGGCATCGGGAACTCTTTGACGTGCAATATTAATCATTGACTCGGAAATATCTATTCCCAGAACCTGATAATCAGCTTGAATAAGTTCTTTTGCCAAAAGTCCACTTCCGCAACCTAAATCGACAACTAAACTTTTGCATACCTTATTTTGATTCAGTATATCTAATATTCCGGGAGCACAATTAAGAGCATAATCCCTGAAACCAACATCATGAATGTAAGCTAGGTCTTCCCTATAAAAGTTTGTCATTTACTGTTAATTAGCCTTCAAGAGTTGGGAAAATTTCTCTACTTAACCTTCACCAATTGCAGTTAAAAGAAAAATTGCAATATGCAATACATTTAGAATACCAGCAGAGTAACTGACTGATATTTCACGCATGATGCAATCTAAAATACATTTACATTGCTCCTGAGTCCTTATTACTTGCTAGTATTAACTCTGTATAGCTATAAGTGATAAAGGCAAATTGTGACAGTTAAACCGGACTGGTTGCGGGTAAAAGCGCCGCAATGGCAACGTGTTGGCAATGTCAAAGAAATTTTGCGGGATTTATCCCTGAATACGGTTTGCGAAGAAGCATCTTGCCCCAATATTGGGGAATGCTTTAATGCCGGAACCGCAACGTTTTTAATTATGGGTCCGGCTTGTACCCGCGCTTGTCCCTACTGCGATATTGACTTTGAGAAAAAACCACAGGCTTTAGACCCTACCGAACCAACAAGGTTAGCGCAAGCCGTTAGTCGCATGAGGCTCAATCATGTGGTGATCACCTCCGTCAACCGCGATGATTTAGAAGATGGTGGAGCTTCCCAGTTTGTTCGTTGCATTGAAGCTGTGCGGCTGCAATCGCCCCAGACTACTATTGAACTATTGATTCCCGACTTATGCGGTAATTGGAAAGCTTTAGAAATAATTTTGCAAGCACAACCGGAAGTGTTAAACCACAATACTGAGACTGTTCCTCGTTTATATCGACGGGTACGTCCTCAAGGTAACTACGAACGAACCATAGAATTACTGAAACGTTCTCGCGAAATCGAACCTAGGGTTTATACTAAGTCAGGTATTATGGTCGGACTAGGTGAAACTGATACCGAGATTCGTCAAGTAATGGAAGATTTACGTGGCGTAGATTGTGATATTTTAACTATCGGCCAGTATTTACAACCTACTGCAAAACACTTGGGTGTAAATGAATTTATCCACCCAGATCGATTTGCTGCTTGGAAGGCATTTGGCGAGGAAATTGGATTTTTACAAGTGGTTTCCTCTCCTTTAACCAGAAGTTCTTATCATGCAGAGCAAGTTAGGAAATTAATGGAGTTATATCCTCGAACAAACGGTAGTTAAAGTTAAAAGTGATGAATGAGGAAAGATATTGCCATTCTAAAATTTCGATGGCAATTCTCGGAACGGGTGCATGGGGCTCAGCTTTATCTACTTTGGCGGCAGCAAATGGTTACCATATAAAATTATGGTCGCGAAGGAGCTGTCAAACCCTAACTGAGGTTGTCAAGGATGCTGATATTATTCTCAGTGCTGTTTCAATGAAGGGAGTAAGAGATATAATCTCTCAACTCCAATTAGTGAAAATATCTCCGAAAACGATTTTAGTTACAGCAACTAAAGGTTTGGACCCTCAAACTACATGCACCCCATCGCAAATTTGGCAAAAAGCATTTCTTAAAAATCCAGTAGTGGTGCTATCTGGTCCAAATTTATCAAAGGAAATTCAGAAAGGATTACCTGCAGCAACCGTAGTTGCAAGTAAAATTGATGGGGTTGCAGAAATGGTGCAGTTAATTTTCTCTTCATACCGGTTTAGGGTTTACACCAACCATGACCCCTTAGGAGTAGAGTTGGGCGGTACCTTAAAAAATGTCATTGCGATCGCTGCCGGAGTGTGCGATGGTTTGGAACTGGGAACTAACGCCAAGGCTGCTTTAGTAACTCGTGGTTTAGCTGAAATGGTAAGAGTTGGTGTGGATTGGGGCGCACAACAAGATACTTTTTATGGTTTATCTGGATTGGGAGATTTACTCGCAACTTGTAATAGTCCCTTAAGTCGTAACTATCAAGTAGGTTACCAACTCGCAAGTGGGAAAAAACTTTCGGAAATCATCGAAAATTTAGAAGGAACAGCTGAGGGAGTTAATACTACGCAAGTTTTAGTCAGACGCGCCCGAGTACAAAAAATTTCTATTCCGATTGCAGAACAAGTACATCGTTTGTTACAAGCAGAAATATCACCTCAACAAGCACTCTGGGAACTTATGCAACGGGATGTTAAAGCAGAATACGAGTGAATTGTTAATATCGGATACATTCTCGAGACAACAATATTACATTGTGAGCGTGCATAAGCATCTATTTTTAAACCCTATTATTGAGCATACACTTAAGCACTTACGAAACCGCGTACAAATAAAAAATACAGTTCAAAAATAGCAAATACTTTATATAGAGACAATCAGCACACTTAAAAATATTACCTCAGACTACTGCCTCAAAAATATTGTCATCAATTTTCAATATTTACGCATAAAAAATTATCAAATCATCAGGAAGACATTTATATAACTATGTAGATATAGCTATGTATAAATGAATTGTGATTTTACTTACATGTTTATATCATGCGAGAAAAGTAACAGTCAATCCTATTGCCATAATTTTTGGAATTAGATTTTAGTAAAAATAAGAGCATGCAAAAAGGCTTGGATAGCTATTGGTTTAGGCATTTGTAGCTCTGTCTTGATATTAATTGTCACATAAAACAATTGAATTTTTGAGAAAAAACTAAATCTCCATCACAAACCGTGTTAGTTATTGCAAGATCGCGGGAACAATAGCAACAGTTGATTAGCTGACCGCAATCTGTTGTTACCTGGAGCCATTGAGACGAACTTATGCCAGCAACTTCTTTTTACGCAGATGCTACCTACGATTCCCAACAGTCTAACCCACAGGTCTTTGACCCCGAAATTGCAGTTGATGAAAGTGAATTACCTACAGATTCTATAGAAGATTTAGAAATTGCTGCTCAAGAATCTGTAGAATCTGTAGAATCTGTCAGTCATAACACAAATACCAGCAGACGTAGTACAGATTTGGTACGTTTATATCTTCAGGAAATTGGACGAGTTCGTCTCTTAGGGAGAGATGAAGAGGTTTCTGAAGCTCAAAAAGTCCAGCGCTATTTACGACTAAGAATTTTACTCTCTGAGTCAGCCAAGCAGGATCGTGAAGATATTATTTCTAGCTATTTACAAATCGTTGAAATTCATGAGCGTCTAACATCTGAATTAGGACATCGCCCCTCTTTTGAAAGATGGGCAAAAACTGCTGGAATGGAAGTAGTTGAACTCAAGCAAATGTTGTCCCGAGGTAAACGACGCTGGGCAGAGATTGCTGGTTTGACTGTAGGGGAACTGGAGAAACTTCAAAGCCAGGGACTACAAGCTAAAGAGCATATGATTAAAGCTAATCTTCGCTTGGTAGTTTCCGTTGCTAAGAAATATCAAAATCGTGGTTTAGAGTTATTAGATTTAGTCCAAGAAGGTACTTTGGGCTTAGAACGAGCTGTAGAAAAGTTTGACCCCACAAAAGGTTATCGTTTTAGTACCTATGCCTATTGGTGGATTCGTCAAGGTATTACTAGAGCGATCGCCACTTCTAGCCGTACTATTCGCCTACCGGTTCACATCACTGAAAAGCTAAATAAAATCAAGAAGGCTCAACGCAAAATTGCCCAAGAAAAAGGTCGTACCCCTACTTTGGAAGACCTAGCAATTGAGTTAGAAATGACTCCCACTCAAGTTAGAGAAGTTTTACTACGAGTTCCCCGTTCAGTCTCTTTGGAAACTAAGGTAGGGAAAGATAAAGATACAGAGTTGGGAGAATTACTCGAAACAGATGGTATTACACCAGAAGATATGTTGATGCGAGAATCTTTACAAAGAGACTTGCAAAATCTACTGGCAGATTTAACTACCCGTGAGCGTGATGTTATACTTATGCGCTTCGGCTTGGCTGACGGTCATCCCTATTCTCTGGCAGAAATCGGACGCGCTTTAGACCTATCGCGGGAGCGAGTACGGCAAATTGAATCCAAAGCATTACAAAAACTTCGCCAACCCAAGCGACGCAACCTTATTCGCGATTACCTAGAGTCCCTCAGCTAAATATATGCCGGGGGGTTCAACCCCCTGAACATAATACAAAATACTCTTTAGTTACTGAATAATGCTTAGCATTATTTATTTGCTTAAAGTGCACATGTTGATTTGTTAAGTTTTTTGCTTTTTCTGAAATTATGGGAGAAGTAGAAAATTAACAGGAGTAGAAAAAAAAGATACCATTTTACCTTGCTTATTGTTTCCTATAATTCCTGATTTTGATGCCCTACCTTATAATTTCAAACTTCTGAGCTCTAGTACATATCCTTCTAATTATCTGAAAAAGAAACTTTGCGCACATCGGTTTGCACTCATGGAAGTGTCAACTTTTCATGACCTTTAAGTTTTTTTTACAATTCTTTTCAATAAGCTACAATTGTTGCAAATCATCTAAAGTTTTTGCTATATTCTCAACTAATGAGCTTTGTTGAGAATTTTTAGCTATGACCGCATACTCATCTGCCTCACTTAAAGCAGAACTAAACGAAAGAGGTTGGCGATTAACTCCCCAGAGAGAAACAATATTACATATCTTTCAAGAATTACCTCAGGGAGAGCATCTCAGTGCAGAAGATTTGTATCAGAGACTTGAAGAGCGGGGTGAAGGAATTAGTCTCTCGACAATTTATCGCACCTTAAAACTAATGGCGCGCATGGGAATTTTACGCGAACTGGACTTGGGAGAAGGTCACAAACATTATGAGATTAATCAGCCCTATCCCCATCACCACCACCATCTAATTTGTATTAGGTGTAACGAAACAATTGAGTTTAAAAATGAATCTATTTTGAAAACTGGTGCAAAAACTGCCCAAAAAGAAGGTTATCACTTACTTGATTGCCAGTTAACAATACATGGAGTTTGCCCAAAATGCCAGCGCTCCCTAATACCTGTATGAGGCTGTAGTCACAGCAAATGGGAAACGCTGGCATTAATTTAAAGTCAAATAAGTTTGACTTTTATATAGCTCATCTTAACCAAGTAACTATATCAACATTAGGACAGAATGAGCGTTTAGATCCGGCCTTGGGTAAACACTGCAAAAAATACTAGAGATGTTACCAGTAGCGCCCATTTTTGAGATCGTTGAGGCTAATATCATAGAATTGTTGTGCCTGCTTAATTGCGCGTTTGGTGGATTTATCCATCACGCCATTAAGTGGTCCTTTATAAAAACCTCTTACTCGCAATCTTCTTTGAACTTCCATAACGCTAAACTGACTCTTGGGAGCAGTTTTAACTTGGCTGTGTAATTTTCCTCTTGTTGTTGGACCAGCAATACCGCTAGCTGCGAGATAATTATCTGCTTGGAATCTGCGGACTGCAGCGGCGGTATAAGAACCAAAATAGCCGTTGGGTTCGCCTTTTAGATATCCAGCTTCAATTAATTGTGCTTGCAAAACTCGAACAGCTTCGCCGCGATGACCTTGACGAAGATTATCGGGATTTACTTTTACTGAAGTTCTTCTTGCTTCACCGCCGAAACCAATCCCACTTGGTGGTAATTTTTGTCGTGTGTTGGGACCAACTACACCATCGGTATCCAAATTGTAAGCTTTTTGAAAACGTTTGACTGATTCTTCAGTAATTGGACCAAATATTCCAGTGGCGTTACCGTAGTAATAACCAGCTACGCGCAGTTGTTCTTGTAATACTCTAACGACTTCCCCTTCATCTCCTCTTTTCAGGTATTGGGTTGTCTGCTGCTTTTTTACAGGTGTAACTTTAGGAACTTGATTCCTGATAATTCTGGTGCTGACAATCTGGGTTTGGGTTGGCTTGGATTGAGGTTTGATTTTCGCAGGACGCCAACTTTCTAATTTTTGCAGGGTAGAAACTCCTGCGATTCCATCAGCTGCAATTCCTGCTGCTTTCTGAAACCGACGAACTGCATCTTCGGTAGGTTTATCATACACTTTAGTAATAGGAGCCTGATAAAACCCAGCTTTTTGTAACTGCTGTTGTAAGCCCGATACGGAAGGACCGTTATCTCCTTTTTGTAATGCTAAAGCACTACCTACGGTACTTAACAGAGACACAGTCAGAGCAAGGGGAAGCAAGTGTTTCCATGCTTTGCTAGAAAACTTCCCCCATTCCGGTGTAATTCCCCGATTCAGCAGTTGACTAAGGAAAATCAATTCACTACTAGGGCAATCTTCGTAAGTTGAAGCTAAGTGTAAATACGCAATGTTTTCCATGTTTACCTCATCCCGTTATTTTGTTTCAATCGCTGCTTCGGCTTGATGAACAAGGTTTCTCAAATTTTCTATTATTTGTATGTTTACATCCTGCCATAAATTGCGCTTATGAGCTTCTAACAATCTTTCCGCAATATCACGTAAAGCATGTGGATTGTGTTGCTCGATAAAGTCGCAGACTGGGGAATTAAATAAATAAGTATTTGCTATTCCTTCATACATATAATTTTCAACACAGTGGGTTGTAGCATCATAGGCAAAAAGATAGTCTACTGTTGCGGCAATTTCAAATGCCCCTTTATAGCCATGGCGCATAACTCCGGCGATCCATTTGGGATTAATTACCCGCGAGCGATATACTTTGGCAATTTCTGTTTTGAGATGGCGGATTTTGGGGCGAGCAGGAATAGAATTATCGCCAAAATATATTCGAGGATGCTTACCACTGATAGTGCGAACTGCTGCAGTTAGACCACCTTGAAATTGGTAGTAATCATCGGAGTCAAGTAAGTCATGTTCGCGATTATCTTGATTGTGCAATACTATTTGCATTTTGCCCAGACGTTGTTCGAATGCTTCTGGCGCGGATCTTCCTTCACTTTTACCCGTATAAGCATATCCACTCCAATTCATATAAGCACGGGCTAAATCTCGGTCATCTGTCCAATTTTGGGATTCAATTAAACCTTGCAGCCCAGCTCCGTAGGCTCCTGGTTTGGAACCAAAGATGCGATAGCGCGATCGCGTCAAGGCTTCTGATTGTGTCAAACCTAGTTTTTGCCAATGTGCTGTTTCTTGACGTACCTGTGCAGCTAAGGGATTGAGGTGGGGTGGTTCGTCCAATGCAGCAACTGCTGTAACTGCTTTGTCAAATAAATTGACTAAATTAGGAAAAGCATCCCGGAAAAAACCCGAAATTCTTAAAGTCACATCTACGCGGGGACGACCGAGAACGGAAAGGGGCAAAATCTCAAAATCTACTACTCTTCTGGCGGTACCATCCCATACAGGTTGTACTCCCAAACAAGCTAAGGCTTCGGCAATATCATCACCTCCAGTTCGCATTGTGGAGGTTCCCCATACTGATAATCCTAAGGTTTGGGGATATTCACCATGTTCTTGGGTGTAGGATTCGATCAAAGTTTCGGCAGCTTTTCTACCCACATCCCAGGCTGTTTCTGTGGGTAGGGCACGAATATCTACAGAGTAAAAATTATTGCCAGTTGGTAATACTTCCGGACGTCCGCGGGTAGGTGCACCAGCAGGTCCACTGGGAACATATTCACCATTAAGCCCGCGTAGCAAATTTTCAATTTCGCGGTTTGTTTGTTTGAGGGCGTTTAAGAGATTTGATTGGATCCAATTTAGTACTGCTTGGGTATGGGATACTCCATTTTCAGATGGTGGTTCGCAAACAGGTTTTTGTTTGCTAGATAGTTGTGTGGTCTGTTGTGTAGTCTGTTGACTGATACTTTGAACTGAATAATTTTCAATTAAATTTTGGACGAGAAAAGCTGTTTTTTGTTCCAAAATCTCGATCGCATCGCCAATATTTCTGGATTTATGGGGATTTTTTCCGTGGAATTTTTGTTCGCAGAAATTTTGCTCCGAGGTTTTAGCAGCTAAAATTTTTCTGTCGTTTGCAGATAACTCTGTTCCTAAATCCGTTGTAATTGGGTCAAAATCTAAACTCCAATCCAGAGCAATGGCTCTGAGTAAACCAGGATATTGGCGGTTCGGGTGACGAGCGATCGCAATGATTAAATCTCGTAATTGTCTTCCTTGGGGACATTGACCAAAAATATGTAAACCATCACGAATCTGGGCTTCTTTGAGTTCGCAAAGATAACCATCTAAATAGTTCAAAACTGAAAGCTCAAAACTGGAAGCATTTTGAGTATCTTTGTTTTGGTTAGGTTGATTTTGGTTAGTTTGGTTTTGGTTAATTTGGTTCCCATTAACTGGGTCATTTGCAATTCCCAGATCGAGATGAAGATTTTCTTTGAGGACCAAAGAATGAATGCGATCGCAAATTAAACTCAAGCGTGAAGGATCTAAACTTTGGGCTTCATGATACTCATCAATTAAGTTCTCTAGTGTTTGTAGACCGCCATAGAGTTCAGCTCTGGTCAGGGGTGGAGTTAAATGATCTAAAATGACCGCCGATGCACGACGTTTAGCTTGGGAACCCTCACCAGGGTCATTAACAATGAAGGGGTAGAAGTGAGGAAGTGCACCCAAAGCAACCTCAGGATAACAATTTTCTGATAGGGCTAAACTTTTACCTGGTAGCCATTCCAGATTGCCATGCTTGCCCACATGAATTATTGCATCAGCAGCAAAGCATTCTCTAATCCAGTAATAAAATGCTAAGTAATCATGGGTTGGTTCCAGATCGGGAGCATGATAATTTAAGCTGGGGTCAAGATCGTAACCCCGAGCGGGCTGAATACCAATAAATACATTACCTAAATTCATCCCAGAAACTGAGTATTCACGTTCTTGTTTGGGAAAACCCCAGCGTTGAGAAATACCTGTCTGTATTGATGGGGGTAAATTCGCAAAGTATTTAGCATATTCCTTCGCGTCAAGACTTTGTGCAACCGGACGTAACTCCCTTCCTTCTGGGTCATTGGTCACATTTTTTGTCAGATGTTCGATTAACTCCGTTCCTGTGTGGGGAATATTATCGAGCTGATAACCGGCAAACTTCATCGCCTTAAGAATTTCTACACAACTGGCTGGGGTATCTAATCCAACGCCATTTGCTAAACGTCCATCCCGGGTAGGATAATTAGCCAAAATCATGGCGATACGACGTTCCTCAGGTGGTTTAGCAGATAACTTGACCCAGTTTGTTGCCAAATCAGCAACAAATTCTATCCGCGAACTTTTTGGTTCATAAACCACTACATCTGTTTCCAGGGAGGAATTGCGGCTCTGTAAAGTTTTAAAAGAAACAGCACGAGTGATAATTCGCCCGTCGACTTCTGGAAGTGCTACATTCATGGCAATATCCCGGGGAGAAAGCCCTTGTAATCCTGACTCCCATTCTTTTACAGCAGCACTACTGTTAATGACTTGCAAGATTGGCACATTTAATTTGTCCCACAAATCCACTTGTGGTTTTTCTATATCTAACTTTGCAAGGGAAAAACTAGTAGTGTTGAGTAAAAGTTTAATTGGCGAAGAAGTATTGGATTCAAAAAACTGGCTGAGTTCGGTTTGAACTTCCAAGTCCCGTAACGAAGAAATAAATATTGGTACCGGTTCCAAATTTCGTTTTACTAAAGCTGCACATAATGCATCAATGGTCTTGGTATTACCAGCTAAGTAATGAGCACGATAGAAAAGGATCGCAATTTTTGGGGATTTGGGATTAGATCTCGGAGGTTGGTTTTCGTTCCATATTTTCTCCTCCATTCCCCGTTCCCCGTTACCCGTCTCCTTTTCTCCTGTCCCAGTCGCTAATCCCCAGTCCCCAGTCCCCAATCCCCCATAAAACCCAACTCGAGGAACAGTTCTAGGAGGTACAGGATTAAATGATGTTGAAAGACATTTATCCGCAATTAACATGAAAGCATTGGCAATATTTTCCGTTCCGCCTTCATTAAAATATCGCCATACCTGATTTGCGATTGCCAAGGGTAAAGTCGAATGGGCGATTAATTCTGTGTCCAGAGCATCATCCCCTGGCATTACAATTAGATTTGTACCTTTGCGCTCTACTATTTGAGAAACTACCTCTAAACCATAAGCCCAATAAGAACGTCCTCCTAACAGTCTAAGAATGATTACTTCTGCAAATTCCAAAACTTGCTCGGCATAGGTGTCGATACTGATTTGATGCTGTAAATCTAAAAGTTTAGCAACTCTAACTTGAGGAAATTTACCTGGTAATTTTGGCAGCGCAGCTGCTACAGTTTGAATTTCAGTGTCCGCAGCCGTAATTAATATGATTGGTGCTGGAGTTTGTTCTACAAATCTTATGTCGTCTGACTGAAGTTCCCATTTATTAGTAGTGACACTTGTGCGATGCATAATTTGCTAATACCGTCTTAAACTGTTGATTAGGAAACAATCACAACTTTAAGCGACTGCAGCTAACTTCTCTCATCAAATCATCAAAACTTGAAAATGCTTGGTTCTCCCGATTTAAGCTTTTCTCGAACCTTGTCTTTGGGTGTATTTAATCGACTTGTAGAATTATTAGACCAAATGGCTCAAGGCGTAGGAAAAGCAAATTTTGTCATCATCACAGATGCTATCATTGCGCGGATACCTACACCCACTCACTGGGCAAAAAAAAGGTTTAAACTCCTATTATCTGAGGGTTTTAGCGCCTTATTACTAGGAAATCCAGAAGTCGGGGACAGGGAAGCTGCAGAAATTCCTGCAAAGGAGAGCGAATATTTATCTTTGAACGCACAGTTGATATTTGATGCAGATCTAATCTCTGCTTTCCTGATGGAGTTAAGAGACTTGTTTTGTCACGATTCCATAACTTTTCAAGAAATTGAGCGCTATCAGCAAATAATTTCTCCTAATAGTGCCGAACTTCAAAGCAAATTTACTTTGTTGCTATTAGAGTATCTCCTATCAGAAGAAAACCAAGATTCACTAACCAAAAATTCATCATATTCTCATCTTGCTTTTGAGGAAGTAGAACAAGCTTTAAAAAAGCAAATAGCTCAAGAGAAACTTTTAAATCAAGTCACAACTCAAATCCGTAAAAGTGTAGATTTATCTGTAATTATGGCTACAGCATTGTCAGAAGTGAGGGAGTTTTTAGAATTAGATAGATTGGTAATTTATAAATTTGAGCATTCAATAGATAGTTCAAACTTGAAATCTCAAAACTTTAAGTCTCAAAACTTTAAGTCTCAAAACTTTAAGTCTCAAAATATTTCCACCTCACCTTTGAATTTACAAGAGCAAGAAACTCCACAAGAACAGGAAACTTTAGAAAAACCAGAAGGATTAAAAGATTTTACTCGCAGTCAAGGATATATAGTTTACGAAGTTTGTGGTAATGATGCAATCCCTTCAGTGTTGAATTACCGAGAACGAAATTGTTTTACACCAACTTCTGAATGTTGGAATAAATATTGTAACGGTTTTACTTTAACTGTAAATGATATCGAAGAAACCTATGACTTAGAAGATTGTTTGTTGAATTTTTTACGGGAAATTCAAGTAAGAGCTAAATTAGCATCCCCAATTATGTTTGAAGAAAATCTTTGGGGATTACTGATTGCTCATCAATGTCATAGACCGCGTAATTGGAGTGATAGTGAAAAACATTTGTTGACTTCAATTGCAGAACAATTAGCAATTGCAATTCATCAATCCGAACTGATGAATTTTCTCACAAAAGAAAAGCAAAGTTTAGAAAAACGAGTTAAAGAGAAAACCAACGCTTTACATGACGCTTTAGTTGCTGCTGAATCTGCTAGTCGTTTAAGAAATGAGTTTTTAGCTACTATTAGTCATGAATTACTAACTCCATTGACCTACGTTATTGGTATGTCTTCTACCTTATTGAGGTGGTCCTTTGGAGATTTGAGCCAACGACAGCGAGATTATTTGCAAACAATCCACGATAGTGGCGAGCATTTATTAGAAATGATTAATGATATTCTCAACTTATCTCAAATTGAGGCAGGAAAAGCAGTTTTAAATATTACAGAATTTTCTCTAAATCAATCAATAGAGACAGCAGTTAAAACAGTTGCAGAAAAAGCTATACAACAAAAGATTAATTTGACTTTAGATTCACAAATTGAATTAAAACAAGATAAATTTCAAGCTGACTATCCCCGAATACAGCAAATATTATGGAACTTATTAACTAATGCGATTAAATTTACTTCCGAAGGTGGTGATGTAGTTTTACGTCTATGGATGGAAGGTAAGACTGCTATTTTTCAGGTAGAAGATACGGGAATTGGAATTCCTGCAGAACAACTACCACTATTGTTTGAAAAATTTCATCAACTGGATACTCCTTACCGACGTCGCTATGGGGGTACCGGGTTGGGTTTAGCTTTGACTAAGCAACTGGTGGAGTTACATCGCGGTCGAATTGAAGTTGATTCAAGTGTTGGGGTTGGATCGATTTTTACTGTTTGGATCCCTTATCAGCAAAGTAAATAGTTTGGGGATTGGTAATTTTTAAAAATTTTTTGAGTTACACAATTCTCAATTAAAACCTTATTACTCTTGTTTCTGGTTCCCAGACTCAGTCCATTAGTACTATATAGATTAATTACTTTTGACAAAAATAATTTTTCTTTAAATTATTACGAATGGGCTCAGCTTGGGAACTAAGTTTTAGAAGCTCTGACTCTTTGTAAGTTTCTATTGTTTGGCGTTAGCCTATTTACTAAGGCTACCCCTGACTCAAAATACTTTAGAAGTTTGGGAGTATTCTATAGCCGTAGTTGGTGTAGTAGGAATTTGAATCAAAAATTCTGTTCCCTGACCTAATTGAGAAAAGCATTTAAGTTCACCTTGGTGTTTTTCCACCACAATTTGATGACAAATAGCTAAGTTCAATCCTGTTTTTTGAGGAATTTCTTTTGTTTTAGAAATTGGTTCAAAAACCTGAGAACGATTTAATTCCGTCATACCCTCACTATTATCAGTAAATTTAATACTAATTTTGTTGTCAATAATTTGAGTTGTAATCCAGATAAATAGAGGTATATAAGGAGATTGAGTTGATGGTTTTAAGTATTGTTGGGAAATGTTCACAAATTTTTTCTTTAAAGCATCAATGTGATGGAGCAAAATTTTTATAAATACTTGGTTTAATAGGTCTGGATAACATTCGACTAATGGCAGTGTGTCATATTTCTTCACAACCTCAATTCCTGGATATTTGTCATTAGCTTTCAATCGATGTTCCAACAGAAGTAGAGTATTATCCAATTCTTCGGTGATGTCTGCTAACTTCTGTTCGGCTCGATCTGGACGGGAGAATTTTTCCAGTAACCCTAAAGTTTGACCAACCTGCTTTGCTCCAATTCTCATTGATTTGAGAGTTTCGTATAAATCTTTGTTTTGCAGATCTGCATCAAGCTCTTGAATTCGCCGTTCGATGGCTGGTGATGCTTCGGGGTAAGTATGCTGGTAAAGATTGGTGATTTCAAACAGATTTTGGGTGCATTTACTTACATCAGTGAGGTTCTCAACAATAAAGTTAATCGGATTAGTAATTTCGCTGAGAATACCACCAAGCAAATGTGCCAGATTGTCCATTTTCTCACCCTGGATTAAGTATTCCTGAGTTTGCTTGATTTCTTCAAAAGTTTTGCTAATTTCTGCAGTTCGATCTTTACTGTGTTGGAGTAATTCTCCTTGCTCAATCCCAACTCCCAGTTGCACTCCAACTTGATTGAGTAAGTCAATTTCATGTTCTTTCCAATGACGTGGGTAGGAGTGTTGATGAGCTATTAATAATCCCCACAATTTTTCACCTTGAGAAATGGGAGCAAAAATTTCGTTACGTGGTAAATTGCCATTCTGATTTGCATTTACAAATGCTGGCATCATAACTGCTTGTGTCTTTACTTGGGGCTGCAAACCATCTTTAAAGGAATCTGCGACGAATTCACCTTTCCAATCTGAGTCAAAGCGATAGATAGAAACTCTGTCAACATTAAGTAGTTCTCGTACTTCTTGGGTACTAGTTTCCAAAATAGTTTGGATATCGAGAGACCGACGTATTTTATCTATAGTTACCGCTAATAACTTTTGCTGTTCCACCGCTTGTTCGGCTTCCGCAGCTTTTACTTTCATGTCATTGTGAACTTTTTCACTATGAGCATCTTGCGTTAATGCTACTCCTAATTTTTCGGCAATTTGATACACGAAGTCAATATCAGAAGATTCCCACTCTCGAGGTTTGTCACATTGATGAATGCACAATAAACCCCATAGTTCACCCTCTTTGATTAGGGGTGCGATACAATTGGCACGCACCTGAAATCTTTCTAACATTTGTACGTAGCATTCTTTGAAATCCTGTTGGTAAATATCTGAAATCGTACTGACTCGATTTTGGCGATAGATTGGTACATAGTTTTGCGCAAAACAGTGGTCATAAACTTTATCTTTGAGGGTTGATTTAAAACCCAAAGCCACATCTTCATAGATTACTTCTCCTTCCCATTGATTTCCTGGATCGAAACGGAATATAGCTACTCGGTCTACTTTAAGTAGCTGACGGACTTCGACAACAGTAGTCTGGAAGATATTTTCTAAATTTACAGACTTCCTCATTCGAGCGAGTGTACGAATTAATGCTTTTTGCTGTTCTACTTGGTACTGGGTATTACCTAATAGTTCGTTGTGGCTTAACGCTACAGCTACCTGGGAAGTAATTTGGGCTAACAGTTCAATTTCATCTGTTTGCCAATGTCTAGAAGAAGAATTTTGATATGCAGCTATTAATCCCCAAAGCTTATTGCTCTGTAAAATCGGAGCGATCACAAAGGCTTTAGCTTGAAATTGCTCTAATAAACCTATATGACAATCACTAAGTCCGGCTTGATAAATATCATCGACTACGAAAGTTTCCTGATTAGCGTAGCGTCCCCCCTGAGTTTCTTGAAGAAAAGTGTCATGAATTACAGGAACGACTCCAATTAAAGGTGTCCAAGGTTGTTCAAATGATTCAGCAACAAAATTACCACTCCAATCAGGATTGAATTTAAAGATAGCAACCCGATCTACTTCCAGAAGTTGTCGAGCTTGTAGTGTTGTTGTTGATAAGATTGTTTTAATATCAAGTGACTGGCGTATTTTTTCAATAGCTTCAAGAATAATTTTGTGGCGCTGCTTTACCCGATCCAGCTTTTGAGCCAAATCTGCCTTTTCAATCCGATCAAGCTTTTCAATTGTAACTCTTAAAAGCTTAGCAATTGTGAGAACAAGTTTTATTTCACAACCTTTCCACTCACGAGTGTTACTACATTGATGAACGCATACTAGACCCCATAATTGCTTATCTCTAATTAGAGGAATTACCAAATTAGCTTTAACTTGGAATTTGCACAGCATTTGTGCATAACAATCATTTACCTGTGGTGCATAAATATCCGTAATCGCTTGTACTCTAGCTTGGGAATAATCAGCAGCCAATTTTCCTCCGATACAGCGATCCTGGATTTTTTCTCCTAGTATTGAATCCCAGCCTGTTCCAACGTCTTCAAAAACAAATGTTCCTTCCCAGTCATTTTCAGGAACAAATTGGAAAATACCCACCCGATCAGCATTAAGCAACTGTCGTACTTGGGCAACAATTGTTTCAAAGGTTTTGTTCAAATCTGTTGCTTGCCGAATTTCCTCAATTATTCTCGCCAGTATTTTTTGTTGTTCTGGCTCATCTTTAAAATCATTGCTGAAGAAATCCAGTTCTTTTTTTAGTTTTTGTGAAATTAATTGCATGGCTTTGATAACTAGGGAACTTTACAACGAAGGTTTTTATAATCAAATTTTCTCGAGTCAAACAGAATAAAAACTGCCAGTAAATATGCGTACTTGCAATAATTTAGGTGTTCAAAGAAATAAAATACTTGCGCGAGCCTTAAGGTTTGTTTTTGCCAGGATGTACGCACATAGAAATATTTTTTGTTTGTAACTACTAATACTTGTGACTTATGTAGTTAAAGTTAAACACAGCCTTTACTATGCTGGGTGCAAAATATAAGCGCAGGGAGTTATGTTTTTCAGGCTAATTTATTAGTTTATCTGATTTTATCGAAATTGATATCATTCATTACTCTCTATTATTTACGTTATTTACTCAAAAACATTTTGGAATTTGGAGAGTATTCTATAGCAGTAGTTGATGTAGTGGGAATTTGAATCAAAAATTCTGTTCCCTGACCTAATTGAGAAAAACATTTAAGTTCACCTTGATGTTTTTCCACCACAATTTGATGACAAATAGCTAAGTTCAACTCTGTTTTTTGAGGAATTTCTTTTGTTTTAGAAATTGGTTCAGGTTCAAAAACAAAAGAACGCTGTAATTCCGTCATACCCTCACTATTATCAGTAAATTTAATACTAATTTTGTTGTCAATCGTTTGAGTCGTAACCCAGATAAATAGAGGTACATGAGGAGATTGAGTTGATGATTTTAAGTATTGTTGGGAAATGTCCACAAATTTTTTCTTTAAAGCATCAATGTGATGGAGCAAAATCTTTATAAATACTTGGTTTAATAGGTCTGGATAACATTCGACTAATGGCAGTGTGTCATATTTCTTCACAACCTCAATTCCTGGATATTTGTCATTAGCTTTCAATCGATGTTCCAACAGAAGTAGAGTATTATCCAATTCTTCGGTGATGTCTGCTAACTTCTGTTCGGCTCGATCTGGACGGGAGAATTTTTCCAGTAACCCTAAAGTTTGACCAACCTGCTTTGCTCCAATTCTCATTGATTTGAGAGTTTCGTATAAATCTTTGTTTTGCAGATCTGCATCAAGCTCTTGAATTCGCTGTTCGATGGCTGGTGATGCTTCGGGGTAAGTATGCTGGTAAAGGTTGGTGATTTCAAACAGATTTTGGGTGCATTTACTTACATCAGTGAGGTTCTCAACAATAAAGTTAATCGGATTAGTAATTTCGCTTTGGTGAATGCACAGTAAACCCCATAGTTCACCCTCTTTGATTAAGGGTGCGACACAATTGGCACGCACCTGAAATCTTTCTAACATTTGTATGTAGCATTGTTTGAAGTCCTGTTGGTAAATATCTGAAATTGTACTGACTCGATTTTGGCGATAGAGTGGTACATAGTTTTGGGCGAAACAGTGGTCGTAAACTTTATCTTTGAGGGTTGAGTTAAAACCCAAAGCCACATCTTCGTGGATTACTTCTCCTTCCCATTGATTTCCTGGATCGAAACGGAATATAGCTACTCGGTCTGCTTTGAGTAGCTGACGGACTTCGACAACAGTAGTCTGGAAAATATTTTCTAAATTTACAGATTGCCTCATTCGGGCGATCGCAAGAATTAATGCCTTTTGTTGTTCAAACTGATACCAGGTCTTGGCTAATGATTCGTGGTGACTTAATGCCACAGCTACCTGGGAACCAATTTGGGCTAACAGTTCAATTTCATCTGTTTGCCAATTTCTAGATGAAGAATTTTGATATGCGGCTATTAATCCCCAAAGTTTATCCCCTATTAAAATTGGAGCGATCGCAAAGGCTTTAGCTTGAAATTGCTCTAATAAACCTATATGACAATCAGTAAGTCCAGCTTGATAAATATCATTAATAGCAAAAGTCTCATTATTCCTGTAGCGTCCCCCCTGAGTCTCTTGCAGAGAAGTATCTTTAATTGGATAGGACATGTCAATCAAGGGAACCCAAGGTTGTTCAAACGATTCAGCAACAAAATTACCACTCCAATCAGGATTAAACTGAAAAATACCAACGCGATCTACTTCCAGGAGTTCCCGAACCTCTAGTGTTGTTATTGATAAAATTGTTTTAATATCAAGTGACTGGTGTATTTTTTCAACAACCCCAAGGATAATCCTTTGGCGCTGCTTCATATAATCCAGATTTTTAATTAAGTCTGTCTTGTCAATCCGATCAAGCTTTTCAATTACAACTCTCAAAAGCTTAGCAATTGTGCTCACAAATTTGATTTCAGAAGGTTTCCATTCACGAGTGCTACTACATTGATGAACACATACTAAACCCCATAATTGCTTGTCTCTAATTAGAGGAATTACCAAATTAGCTTTAACTTGGAATTTGCCCAGTATCTCTACATAACAATCGTTTACCTGTGGTGCATAAATATCCGTAATTACCTGTTTTCTTGCTTGGGAATAATCAGCAGCAAATTTTTCTCCAAAACAGCGATCCTGGATTTTTTCTCCTAGTATTGAATCCCAACCTGTTCCAACATCTTCAAAAACAAATGTTCCTTCCCAGTCATTTTCAGAACTGAATCGAAAAATACCCACCCGATCGGCATTGAGCAACTGTCGTACTTGAGCAACAACTGTTTCAAAAGTTGCGTTAAAATCCATTGGCTCCAGAATCTTCTGAATTATGCTCGCCAGTACTTTTTGTTTTTCTGGCTCATCTTTAAAATCCTTGGTGAAGAAATCCAGTTGTTTTTTTAGCTTCTGTGAACTTAACTGCATAGCTTTGGTAATTAGGGAACTTTACAACAAAAGTTTTAGAGACTTCCAATAAATGAAATCTCTAACGATGACTTTCCCTTGCGGGGAAAGCACCAGCACTTCGAGAATATATTTCTTTAAGCGTGTTCGGCTACGCTGTGTCTCACGGTTCAAGCCAAAATATACTAATTTCGAGACTTAATTTGTATTTCTAAAAGAGCCACACCCAATTTAATTGAGATAGATAGTATAAAAAGAGTTAGTACCCATAGGTACTTGGAATCATTTAGGCTTTAAATAAATAAAAAGATGCTTGATTATGTAGATAAAAGCTTTGTGCTAATTAAACCACATTAATAATATCTCTGTCCGAATAAAATTATCTTAAATTTCCTCACAGCTTATTATTAAAGAGGGCTATATAGAGATAATTGTGATTTATTTCGCTGAGAAATACTGTTAGGATAGGCATTTATCTGCTCGCAATTGAATATTAAATGGTTAGATCATGTTACTAGCTGAATGCTTAGTCTTTTTGTAGTCTTTTCGTTAAATTTCACATATAACTTAACTACTTAAAATAATCTTGATTTACCTCTAATGGCATCTACCGATAGATTTAGTATTGAGACAAATAACGATAATGGACTATTTACGAGGAAGAGATACTTAAGTTAAACGAAATAAATAATATCAAAAAACAGTCAACAAAATAATTACAATAATTATTGTAAATAATAACTATTCAAAAATTCTGAGAGCATTATTAGAAAATCCTGAGAAAATTAAAAGAACATTATCTGCTATTGAATAAGGTATTTGAAAAATTTATGGTTACAAAAGATAAGCAGATAAATATAATAAATTGAGAATAAAATTCAGGGATCTACTCATTGAAAGTCTGGGAGTATTACAAAAACCACAATTCTAGATTTTTAAGATTTTGCTCTTCCTAAACCCTCCAACAAAATGGAGGGCTTGAGTAGATCCAGATATTTTAAGTGGCGAACATGGTGTGATTTTTTCTCATAGATTTCTAGCTATATTTTACCCATTCTGTACGTAAAATCCCGTAGTAAATGAGGTGAAAACGTTGCCCTTCACGTTTGATGCTATTTCTTTGTAACCCTTCACGCCGAAATCCTACTTTTTCATGTGCTTTCATCGCACGAAAATTATAAGCGATTGTCGTTGAACTGATACGATAAAGATTCAGTTCCCGAAACCCATATCCTAGAATCAATTTCATTGCATCAGTACCGTAACCTTTATTCCAGTAAGCCGGATCGCCAATAGCAATACCCATAGAAGCGTTCTGATGCGTCCATTGAATTTCAAATAAGCCAACACTTCCAATGAGAATATCATCTGTAAGGGTACGGAGGCGAAAATTATAGGAATTTGGCGATTTCAAAACAGAAGATTCAAATTGATTCTAATCTTCGGGTGTCATTGGTTTTGCAGGGTCATTATCTGCTAAGCGCAGATATTCGTCATCATTAGACCAACGAGCAAAATACTCATTATCTTCAGATTGGGGTGCAGCAAGGCGTAGCAATTTTCCTGTAAAAAGTGGGTTGAATTGCATTCAAATTCCTTTGTTGAGTTGTTCAAGATTGAGTTGCGTGAAAAGTTGTGAGGCGATCGCAAATCAAAAATTCAAGCAGGAATTTCCTCACTTAAGTAACGACAGTGAGGATTTTTCTGCATAGAATTTAGTTTTTACTCAATGACAGTCAACAAAGGCAAAGTAGTGCAAAAGCACTTTAATAAATAAATTGCATATTAATAATAATTTATGACAGACGCGGCATGCCGCGTCTCTACATGATTTTTAATCTACTGAACTTATTGAGAACTGTTTGTAGTTCTACCAATGACACCTGATTTCTACCTTTTGAGAATAATCATTTTACTTCCCACAACAGGGTTACGCGCTATCAGCTTATTTTTGGAATCAGTAATTTCTAGGTGGACAAAATCAAGCTCTTTGGAGCGTTCTAGGATTTCTGCTGCAAGTTTATCTTGGTCCGGATGGGTGAGAGAATACCAATCATCACTAATTTTCAAGCTAAGGGTACTACTAGCAAAGTCAACTCGGACAGCATCAATGGGATTACTAGAAAAAGTTTCAATTTGTGTATCTTCATGCAGACTAGTGATCGCTTCTGTAATTTGATTTTCAATTATCGTGAATAATTTTTGTTCCAGGGTTAATGGTGCAGTAACTTGTTGTTTTTTTATAGTTTGCTTTTCGTCTGAATTGGAGGAAGTTTTTTCTTGTGCTAGAGAAGATGGAGCTTTTGGAGTTTGTAAATTCGTATTTTTTAACTCTGATTCACTTTGTTCTGTTGGAAGTGGAGATTGGGCGATTTGTTGTTCGGGTGGTGCGACCGATGTAACTGATTCTGTTTTTGGAGTTATTTGGGAATCAGAAACTTGTTCTGGGGTCGGAGCAGTTGCGATCGCCTTGGACTTGGGACTAAAAGTATTTACACTTATACCGACAACCAGGAAAGCGATCGCGATAACAATTCCTGTTAAAGCCCGGTCTGACAACTTTGAAGCTATATTTTCTGGTAAGAGGGAACGAATTTTAACTAAAGCACTATTCCAAATCGACTGGAGTTTTTCAAGAACGCTAGGTGTTGGTGACGGATTAATTGTCTGACCCAAAAATGGTTCTCGATCCTCTGAATAATTGTCTTCCAGTTCTGGATTTGATCGTGATTGTGGCGGTTGTGGATTTGGCTTTTCTTGTGACATGGAAGTTTCCTAGAAAACAGCGGATCGAAAAAAAATAAGATAAATTCGGAAGGTGGATCGCATCTTCAGCCATAATTTATCACTTAACTACTTTTGGTCAAGTTGTTGAATTATTAATTATCAGATATGTCATTGAAACGGCGTAGATTTATATCTCTGGGTAGTTTTAGTTTTGTTAATTTTATTAAAGATGGATTTATTAAATCTGGACCTATTAAATTTGGACCAGCTTATCTTGCTGGTAGTATAACTACTTTTAATCCCCCAATTTTTGCTTCAAGTTTACGATCCCAAATTTCCACCAACAAAGAATCGAACAAAAACGATTTACTTTTACGATTCACATCCGTAGCTGATACGGGAACCGGTGGAGATGGTCAGTATTCTGTAGCACAATCTATGATAAATTATCGCCGTCAAAATCCTTACGATCTGGTTATTTTAGCTGGAGATAATATTTATACAAATGGTGAGATTGAAAAGATTAATTCAGTTTTTGAGTGTCCCTATGCTTCCTTACTGAAGCAAGGTGTAAAGTTTTATGCTGTTTTAGGGAACCACGATATCCGAACTGCAAATGGCGAGCCCCAAGTTAAATACTTTGGCTTTAATATGCAAGGAAGATACTACACTTTTCATCGCGGTCCCGTACAATTTTTTGCTTTAGATACTAACCGTAATGCTGATTGGCAAAATCAACTTCTTTGGTTAGAAAAAGAACTGAGTAATAGTAAGGCTATTTGGAAAATTATTTTTGGTCATCATCAAATTTATTCATCTGGTGTTTATGGAGTGAATAAACCTTTCATTGATGTCCTAACTCCACTATTTAAAAAGTATGGCGTTCAACTTTATATTAATGGACACGAGCACAATTATGAGCGTACCCGCCCAATAAACGGTACTACTTATATTGTATGTGGTGGTGGTGCTACTACCCGTCCGGTAGGACGTTCCGAATGGACTGAATATTCTGCAAGTAAATTAAGTTTTGCTGCATACAATGTATATGCAGATCGGATAGAAATTAGCGGAATTGGTACTGACAATGAAGTTTTTGACCGAGGTATCATCTCATTAAAATCAAGTCATTTGCTGGTTAAATCTGGATTAATTTAATCAAATTAATTTCAAGCATGAAAATCAAACATATTAAGATGCACTCTTTTCGGGGAGTTAGCGATATGACGCTAGAATTCCAAGAGTGCGAACCTAACGTGTTTATTGGTATTAATGGCGTTGGTAAATCTAGTATTCTTGATTGCATCGCCATTCTTCTCTCTCGGTATACCAGTCCGGTTCAATACCCCAGCACTTCAGGTAGATTATTCCGAGAACAAGATATCAGAGAAGGATCTCAAGAAACATGTAATGAAATAACAGTTATGACTACGGAAGGTGACGTAACTTGGTCCCTTGGAAAACTCCAAAAAAAACGTAGTAAAAATAGTAGTACCGATTTGACACAATTACGTAAATTAATTGAGTCTACCCAGGATAGTCTGAAGGCTGACCCAAATTTTAATCTAACTGTTGTAGTTCATTACTCTGTAAATCGCGCTGTTGTTGATATTCCTTTGAGAGTTAGGAAAAAGCATTCTGTAGATCGAGTAACAGCTTACGAAGAATCCCTACATGGTACGAAAATAAACTTTAATAACTTCTTTCAGTGGTTCAGAAAATGGGAAGACTTGGAGAATGAAGAGAGAAGAGATGATGCTAATTATACCAATCATCAATTAGAAGTTGTTCGACAGGCTATTTATTCTCTGATTCCAGGATTATCCGATTTGAGAATCCGTCGTTCTCCTTTAAGGATGACAGTGAAGAAGCAGGAGCGAGAACTCAATGTCAGTCAACTTTCCGATGGAGAAAAATGTCTCCTTGCAATGGTGGGGGATTTAGCAAGACGCTTAGCGATCGCAAACCCCGGACTTGAAGAACCTTTAGAAGGCAATGGTATTATTTTAATTGATGAAGTTGAACTACACTTACATCCCCAATGGCAAAGGGAAATTATTCCGGCTTTAAGTAAAACTTTTCCTAATTGTCAGTTTATTGTTACTACCCATTCACCCCAGGTAATTAGCCACGTTAAACCTGAGGGAATTCATATTATTGAAAATACAGCAGAAGGTATCATTGCACTGAAACCAGAAAACTCTTTTGGTAGAGATACCAATTGTATCTTAGAGGACTTAATGGAGGTTCCCGAAAGACCTCAAGAAATCAAAAATAGCTTGCAGCAGCTATTCAAATTTATTGATGAAGGAGATTTGGAAGGTGCAAAACAATTACGTCGGGATTTAGCTCTGCAGATTGGAGAAGATGAACCAGAATTTGTCCGCGCTGATGTTCTAATTCGTCGCAAGGAAATTCTCAACAAATGAAATATATCCACAAGAATCCAGAACCAGGTAGTTTGACTGGCTACAATGACAGACTCAGGAATAAAACGCCGAATTGGAAATCCTTTAATAAATCAGTCAAAACCGATGTGTATCATGCTCTGTTAAAGGAACAAGGTCACATTTGTTGCTACTGCGGGATTCGTATCTTCAGAAAAAATTGTCACATTGAACACTATCGACCCAAAAGCCAATACAAACATTTAACCTTCAGCTATACCAATTTGATAGTTTCTTGTCAGGGAGAAGACGAACAAAGACCAACCAAACCAGTTCATTGCGGTCATAAAAAGGGTGCTTGGTTTGATGAAGATTTAATGATTTCTCCCTTAGATCCAAACTGTCCAGATTATTTTAAATACACTGGTTCTGGGGAAATTTTAGCTGCGGATAATCCCGATAAACTAGATGCTGCTGAAACTACAATCGCAAAACTGGCTTTAAATATCAATAAACTTACAAAGATGCGGAGAAAGGCGATTGATGCAGCATTACAAATAGTTGAAGAATTGGATGACGGAGAAATACATACCCTCGCCCAAGCCTATCAAGAAATGGATTCCGAGGGTCAGTATACACCTTTTTGGGCTGCTGTTGCTTATACATTTAAGCAATATTTTTAGTCCCTCGTATTCACTATTAGTTTAAGAATTTTTACACATAAATTAAACAATTAATACCGTTATAATTTATTCTGGGCTTTATTGTTAGCAGGTATTTACAACTATTTTGCAAGATATATAGATGCGCTTGTACTGTGATTGCTGCAGACAAATAATCGTGTCTGAAAATAATCTTAGATATTTGATAGTTATTAAAATTTGATCGGATTTTTAGTAAAGTATGTGATTATATTAAGCAAAAAAATTAATCTTTTAGAGATATATTTAAATTTAGAATATTTAAATTTCTAAGATTTTGAATTGTATCCACATACAGGTGATTTCGTAAGAATAATGCATCAAAATTAACAGATATACTAATCTGTTAATATAATTACTTATGTCTATTGAAAGATTATTCGGTCAAGAACCTGAAGAAAACGATTTCGGCGGTCAAGACCTTGCAGGTGCAGATTTTCATTATAAGAATCTCCAAGGTGCAAATTTTCAAAATGCAAATCTTGAAGGTGCAAATTTCCAAGATTCAAATCTACAAAAAGCTAATTTTAAAGGAGCTAAACTTCAAAGAGCTAATTTTAAAGATGTAGAACTTCAAGGTGTAAATTTTCAAGACGCGCAGTTACAAAATGCTGATTTTTGTAGAGCAGACTTGCGAGGAAGTAATTTTGAACAAGCTAATCTTCAAAATGCAGATTTACAAGAAGCGCGCCTAGGTGGAGTCAATTTTCAAGGTGCTGATTTAAGAGGTGCTAATCTCAAAGGTAGTCAAATTAGTATCAAGACGAAGTTTGATCGCAAATGGAAACTTGTCTGGGAAATTGTCAACAAAAGTGTTGTAGGTCGAGATTTAAAACAAATTGACTTGGAAGAAGCAAATTTGAGTGAAGCCATACTTGAAAAAGCAGATCTTGAAGGAGCTAAGCTTCAAAAAGTAAATCTTCGAGGAGCTAACCTTAAAGGCTCTAATATTAGGGAAACAAATCTCCAAGGAGCAAATCTAAGTTATGCACATCTTTGGGGGTGCGACCTCCGTTCTAGCAATCTCCAAGGAGCGGATTTAAGCTATGCAAATTTATATGATGCAAATCTACGCATGGCTAATCTTAAAGGAACCAATCTCAAAAATACTGAAATCAGTGATGAAACTCAGTTAGAACCTAAGTGGAAACTAGTTCAAGAATTGGTTAGCCAGATTATTCCCGGTCGTGATGTGAGTGCGATTTTGCAAGAAAAAAAATTAGATTTGCAAGATGCTAATCTCCAAAATGCTTATTTGGAACAAGCTAATCTACGAGAAGCCGATCTCAAAGGCGCAAATCTCCAAGCAGCTAACCTCCAAAAAGCCAACCTTTGGGGAGCAGATTTACAAAATACTAATTTTGCAGAAGCAAATTTACAGCAAGCAGATTTACGAGAAACTAAATTTCTTCCCCAAGCTAATTTCTCCAAAGCGAATCTGCAAAAAGCTACTTTAATCGAAATTACTTTGCAAGCAGCTAATCTTCAAGCAGCGAATTTACAAAACGCCGAACTAAAATCTGCGGATTTGCGAGAAGCTAATCTCCAAGAAGCTAATTTACAAGAAGCACATATCCAAGGAAGCATTTTAGAAAAAGCTAATCTTCAAAAAGCTAACTTAGAAAATGCTTATATTCGCAGAGCATTTCTACAAGAATCTCAACTACAGCAAGCAAACTTAAAAGAAGCTTATCTTTCCAATAGCAATCTCTATAAAGCTCAATTACAAGGTGCAGACTTATACAAAGCTGAATTAGGTAATGCTAATCTTCAAGAAGCTAACCTTGAGGAAGCTAATCTCGAACAAGCGAAACTCAAAGGAGCTAATTTATGGATGGCACATCTTCAGAATGCTAATCTTCAAGCAGCCGAACTGTTAGAAGCAGATTTAAGAGTAGCAGATTTACGTCGTGCGGTCTTGTGTAAAGCCGATCTCCATAAAGCTCACTTACAGGTAGCCGATTTTTATCGAGCAAATTTAGAAGCAACTAAGTTTACAGGAGCTAACTTAGAAAAAGCAATCTTGGAAAAAGCTGTACTGAAAATAGCTGACCTCCGAGGAGCTAATTTTCGAGGTGCTTATCTACGCAAAGCAAATTTACAAGGAGCAAACCTCCGAGATGCTCAGTTTCAGGAAGCTAATTTATCCGCTGCTGAGCTTTATTTTGCAGATCTTTGTGGAACCAATTTTGAGAATACCAATATTGAAATTGCTGATTTTTCTGGTGCAAAAAATCTCAAAGCAGAACAAATCTTTTTCGCGCAAAATTGGGAGAAAGCTAAATGTGACCCAGATTTAGTCGCAAAAGTTGAAATACTGAACTATCAGTATAACGCCTGTATATTACTATTTTTAATTGTTTTACTTTTGATTATCCGCTCACGCGAAAGTGTAAAGTTAGAGCGTTTGATATTTTACATCTTGTCCCACTTTACAGTTGAAATACCCAACGGTTGTGAAGATGACAAGCGCGATCGCTCGTCATCCAAAAAGCAGAAACAGGTAAAAATTACAAAAACCATCAAGATTACTTTTCCCAAAGAGGAATAAGTCATTAGTCGTAGAGACGTAGCAGAGGCTGAGCCGCACCTGCGGTGTTTGCACGCGCTTACAGCGAACATCCGCTAGGATGCGTTCAAACGCCGACGCCGTAGGCTCTGCTACGTCTCTACAGGAGTCACAAATAATAAGTCAAAACTCATTCGCGATGCAATCTAATTCATCCGTTGTAACTGAGCGACTTGAGGATCGATAATTTTTTGACCCAAACCAGAAAACTTAATTGCTACTGATATCTTCTTACCTCCACCAAAAACATGTGTGATTTCACCTATTCCAAAAGCTTTATGTAACACTCTTTCCCCAACCTGCCAATTTTGGTTGCTATCTACTCCATTAACAGCAAATGCAGGACTTTTACTTCTACGTTCCATCCGTCTTCGCGATTGAGTGGTTAATAATTCTTCTGGTAACTCGTCGAAGAATTGCGATCGCATAGCTGGTTCTCTACTACCATAAAGGCGTCGTTCCCGTGCGTGAGATAAAAATAATCTTTCTTGGGCGCGGGTAATTCCTACGTAACAAAGACGACGCTCTTCTTCCAATGCTGCTGGATCGTTCATCGAACGGTAGTTAGGAAATAGTCCCTGTTCTAAACCAACTAAAAATACTACGGGAAATTCCAGTCCTTTTGAAGCATGGAGAGTCATTAATGAAACAGCTTCACTTCCTTCTTTAAGGTTATCTAAATCCGAACTTAAAGCCGTACTTGCAAGAAATGCTTGCAAAGAAACATCATCGCTATCTTCTTCAAATTGCAATGCAGCGTTATAAAGCTCTTGGACGTTCTGTAACCGATCTTCTGCTTCATCAGTACCTTGGGTTTTCAAATCTTTAATGTAGCCAGAACCTTCCAATACTGCTTGTAAAACTTCTGATACTGAAACTGTTTCGATTTGGGTTTGCCAATCGCCAATCATTTTAGCGAATTTATTCACCGATTTTGTCGAACGTCCCGCCAAAGTATTTACCGAGGTTTCATCGCTAAGTATTTCCCAAAGGTTAACACCTAATTCTTGAGCCGCATTCACCAAGTTATCAACTGTAGCTTTACCAATACCACGGCGAGGAGTATTAATAATTCTTAACAAACTGACCGTATCAGCAGGATTAGCTAAAGCCCTTAAATAAGCGAGGACATCTTTAATTTCTTTGCGATCGTAAAACTTTAATCCCCCAACTACAGAATAAGGAATACCTTGACGCACTAAAATATCTTCAAAGGGGCGGGATTGGGCGTTGGTACGGTAGAGAATTGCAAAGCTACCCCAGTTAATATCTGGATTTTCTCGTTCCAAAGTCCGAATTTGATGAATTGCAAACTCTGCTTCAGCAATTTCATCATCGGCTTTGTGAGCATAAATCTGTTCGCCACTACCACGGGTTGCTTTGAGAATTTTATCAATGCGCTGGGTATTGTTTTCAATTAATTCATTGGCAGCTTGAAGAATATTTTCACAGGAACGATAGTTTTCTTCTAATTTCACCATCGTCTGGGTCTCTTCATCTGGTAAACCATCACCGAAATCTTCTTGGAATTCCAGCAAAATTCGGAAATCAGCCATCCGAAATGAATATATGGATTGATCTGCATCTCCGACCACAAATGCAGATCTTTTGTCCCAGTCCCACAAACTCTTATTAGTTTCACCGTTTGTTGCTAACAAACGAATAAGTTCGTATTGAGTGCGGTTGGTATCTTGATATTCATCGACTAAAATATGACGAAACTTATGATGCCAATATTTCAATACCTGTTCATTTTGCTGGAATAGGCGAACGGGAATCAAAATTAGGTCATCAAAATCGAGAGCATTATTTTCCGCTAATCTATCTTGATAGATACCGTAAACCTGAGCAATGGTTCGACCTTTGTAATCTGGTCGCTCTCGTTCTAATTCCTTTGGTGAAAAACCTTGGTTTTTGGCGTTACTAATTGCATAACGAACCGAACGGGGGTTAAATTTTTTATCATCAAGGTTTAGTTGTTTGGTAACAATTTCCTTAACCAAACTTTGAGCATCAGATTCGTCAAAAATGGAAAAATTACGTTTCCACTGACGTCCTTTTTCATCTTGATATTTTTCGATATCGAAACGAAGAATCCGAGACAATAAACTGTGGAAAGTTCCACACCACAAATCTTTAATAGTATTTTTATAAACTTGGGATTTTAATTTAGTTTGCTCATATTCTGGCAGCAGATCAAATTTTGTAGAATGATACTGCATTGCCAGCTGCTCAGAAAATAATTTCTGAATACGCTCTTTCATTTCCCGTGCAGCTTTATTGGTAAAAGTTACCGCTAGGATATTTTCTGGATTTACCTGATGTTTCAAAATTAGATTTGCGATGCGAAACGTTAGCGCTCGGGTTTTACCAGAACCTGCACCAGCAACAACTAATAAGGGACCGCAGTGATGTTCTACTGCACGGCGTTGGGAGGGATTGAGGTGACCGAGGAAGTCAGAGGTGGCGATCATAAGTGGAGCAATTGTAGAATTTTAACTCAAGCAACTGATATGGTATAGCTTTTGTCGTTTAAAGTTAAATATGTTAGTCGTTAAATTGAGAATATCGAAACTTCCTCGGCAAGATTTAATTTTCGATTGACTCTATGAAAAATTAAGTAAAATTTTTCATCAAAAACTCATGAGTTACAGAAATATAGTTATAGAGATATAACTTATAAAAAACAGCAGTAAGTAAATTCCACAGAAAAAGCCTTAATCAACCACGACGGCGAACTCCAGCAAGAATTCCCGAACCAATTGCGAGTAGAACCAAAGCCCAAATAGCTTCTTTTGGAAATGAGAGTATTCCAAATGCTTGCAATAATAGTACTATTGCCAAAATTATCAATAAAATACCAGCAATATATAAAAAAATTGTGACACCAAGGTTGGGAGAACCACTCATAAGTAAAACTCTTCAGTATTTAATCGTTAATTAACAGTTTATTGTAGTTAGCTATTCTGACACAGGATGGGAACACCTGAATCTCTATATAGCTAAAGTTTTAGCTTGTAACAAAATTTCTGTAATTTTTATATACAAACCAATTAAATTTAAACTAGAAAAACCTAATTTTTCATTTGTTGAAAATTTCTGCAACAATTTTAGAGAAAATATCATAAAAATTTATCTTTGCTGCATGAAATTGGGGAACATCCCAAGATGGGGGTTGGGGTAGATCGAGTTGGTCTTCTTGAAGATAAACGTGATAGCGAACTTCAATTTGTAGAGTTTCTACATTTGGTATTTGACTGTAATGTCTGGTGATATATCCACCGTTAAAAACTTGGTTGCGCACAACTTCATAGCCATATCGAGCAAAATTATTTTCTACAGCCCTTATTAATCGCTCCGAACAACTTTGGTTATTAACATTTCCCAGACAAACATCTGCGGTAATCGGTCCAAAAAAGCTGTGTAAATCCAAAAGGTAAACCTTACCAAATTCTTCCAATTTTTGTTCCACAAGCGCTCTTAAGCTTTCATGATAAGAAAGATAATATTTTTTGATACGTTGTTGGATTTGTTCTTTATTTGGTTTTTGCTGGTAAATATCGCGATTAAATGCTGTTTTTTCAGGAATAACTGATGTCCAAAAAGAACCAAAAGTCGGTTCTTTAATCTGACGGTTCAAGTCCACCACATATCGACTATGGGTTGCTTGAATGATTGTCACCCCAAATTTTGGTAAAAAATCGTACATTTTATCGAGATGCCAATCAGTATTTGGTAAAGATTGAAGATGCTCCTCGATAAATTGGGCTGAAATGTCTGGAGGAACAAACATTCCACTATGAGGGATATCGACTATTACAGGTAATTCCTTCTCCTCGGGTTGGTAGATTTTAAATATATTGAACATTGATGGGAAACTAGGGATTAGCATTAGCAAAGCGTGACGCGTTTATAAAGTGAGACACTCTAGTAGTCTTTTTCATTAGTTTTGATGGGTTGGATAAATCTTAGAAAGCTTATTCCTAGCGTCTTCTGTACGAAAACGCCAAT
>NZ_LMTZ01000034.1 GCF_001456025.1 Mastigocoleus testarum BC008 | reverse complement strand
TTCGTTGTTAGACCGATATCTTTGCCCGTATTATCTCGTAGTTTTTTTCATAAATCAAATATGATTCCTATAGTAGTAAATAAAGACGTTATAACTTGTAATGCCACAATGGCTTTAGGATAATTGAGAACTGCGATAGATTAATTTTTCTGGAGGGACATCTTGATGTTTTAAGCTATTGCGGTGCATATCCCCATAAAGATTGAGATAGTCGATTTCTTCTGAAGTCAATTTTCCTTGCTTGACACCTGCGATCGCGCTGTCAATTTCTGTTCGATTTGTTAACCCAGTCAAGCAGACATCTACACAGTTTTGACTTAAAGCATAGCGGTAGAGATCGGGAGCTTGGGGTCGCCAACATTCTAAAGGTAAGTCAATAGGTGCATTCCAAAGTAAACCAGAACTGCAAGCAGTAGACTTAAAGGTAACAATTCCAGATCGCTGCGGATCTTCAGGACTTAATTTCTTAAAAATTTTATTCTGAGCATAACGGTGAGTAACATTATTTCTAACCATGACCACGTCTAAAAGTGGACTATTTAACCATTGCTGAGCGAGGTCGAGGTCGTGAAAAGATGCGCCAATGTAACGAACAACCCCCATCTTTTTCATGCGTTCGGACACACCAAAAACTTGTTCGATAACTTTTTGATAAAAAGTATTACTTCCTCTCAAGAAAGGAGAAAGTTGCAAACAGTCATTTAAAATTTGTCCTTCATTCCCACCGATCCAACCCCAGAAAAAGACATCGATGTAGTCAATTCCTAACTCTTTAAACTGGTCGCATAGAACTGGAATAGCTGCTTCTGGATTTTTGATGTAAGTTACAGTTGCTAAGACAACCTTTTCCCGTATTGAAGAACCTCTTCCGCATAATTGACGCAGCGCATTAGACATAGGACTATATGCGTAATGGTGCAAATCGGAGGAGTAAAAGAAGTAATTAATTCCTTGATCGAAAGCATAAAGAGTATCTTCACTGGAAATACCACCACCACCACCCAAACCCAGACAACTAACTGTTAAGTCAGTTCTTCCAAATTTGCGATAAAAAGGTAAATCTAACTGTTTATTTGTAATTTCAAGGGAAGAAGAAGCAGGGAAAGTCATATCCAATCCTGTTAACTAGCAATATGAAAGTGAAGTAATTTAGTCGTAGGAACATAGTAATGTCATGCCCCTACTTATCTCTTAGCTACTGCCACAAAAGCACTGAGGGTAATAATTCTGGGTAAGCTAGTCTTAAAAACTGATAGCCAATTCCTGCCGTTCCTTGGAAAAAACCAGGGTTATAAATGCCTCGAAAATCACCAGGAAATATCTGAAAGTAACCAGTTTTTTCAGATCTTTCGACTACATAAGCAGCTTGTTTTTGAGCTAGTTCAATAAGTTCTTCTCTTTGTAGTTGTGAACCTGCGATTAAGAATACTTCAGAATAACCAAGATTTCCGCAACAAAGATGATCGATGTTGTGTAAGGCTATTTTTCCTGTAGTTTGTAGAGCGGCTTCGATATCTTGGCGTATTACTTCGCTATCTAGTGTTGACAAACCTCCCAAACGAGCTAAAGCAATACCAGGTGCGCCATTACACCAACTTGTACCACATGCTGCTTGCTCGCTTCTTAAATCTAACCAATTTTGAGCTTGTGGAGAAAACACAGAGCGTTCGTAAGCGATCGCACTTTCAGCAGCGTGCAAAAAAATTGGTTCGGGAACTGAGGCAAATAATCTGAGTAATGCATAGGCAATACCAGCGGCACCATGGGCAATCCCTGTCAATAATTTGCCTCCAGTAGTAGCCCAAGTTAAAAATCCTTTCTCGCTGTTGACGCGGTTATCGATCAAATGATACGCACAAGTTTTTGCTAGTGCTAAAGTTTGGGAATCTTTAGTTGCATCATAGAGAGCTAATAACCCTAACATTAAGCCAGCAGTTCCAGAAACAAGATCGAACTTGCGATCGTTAGCAATATTTGAAGGACTTAACAAGGAAACGAATTTTTGAGCATCTTCTAAAAGTTCAGGTTCGTCTAGAAATTGGCTGCATCGTACCAAACTGTAAACAATCGACCCTAAACCTTTACCTCCACCAAGATTAAGTTCTCTAATGATTTTATCTTTCGATTCTAAATTCCAGTGTTTCCAAAGATTACGCGTTGGTTGTAAAGCACCCAAAGCTAAATCCCGAAATTTTTTATTCTCAGTAACCTTAGCTAATGCAGCTAAGAAGAAAGCCACACCAGCACAGCCATCATATAGATCGTAGCCCAGGGATCGCGGTTGTAATTGCCCAGCATCAGGTACATATTCCATACCCATCCACCAAACACTACCATCTTTTGCACGTACTGCTCGTTTTTCCATCTCTTTAGCGATTGAAATCGCCTGCTGAACTAGTTTCTCCTTAACTAAAGGGGAAAAAGTCTCTAAGTTGGGTGCAGGTTGTCCTGATAATGAAGAATTGGCAGGCTTACTAGCAGTACTTGCATACAAAGAACTGTAAATAAAACCTATTTGTTGTTCTAAATCACTTTCATTGAGTTGGTGCAAACGATTTCTTATTAGATCGTAACTAGGTTCTCGATAATAGCGATCAATTGCTTGATTATCGTTAATGATAAAAACATCTCGATTGGATCGCGCTGTAAACAAGGGAATATCGAAATCTTGCATGGCTTGTTTTTCAGCCATAACAATTTGCCAATCATGGGGTTTATCTTCAGAATCTATAAAAGCTTTACTAAGAAGATCTAATACAATATCGCGATCCACTCCAAATTGAAGATACTTGGGCTGTAATGTTTGTTTCTGAAGGGAATCATAGATTTGAGAAGGACGCATGAGTGCACGCACTCGTTGATCTGCAAATCCTGTAATTGGACTATTCGCAGCCAAAAATATTTCTTTATGTCCCATTAAAAACTGATAAGTGCTGCGAAAACCATCTACCAACTCTTCCTGATAATCGCTTGGGGACAACTTATAGCCATCTAAAATTGGAACATTAAAGTAAGGTCGTGTTTTAGTATCCTCATAACCCAATACCATAGCGTCTGTATTAATGTTTTTCCAAACCGGACTGCGATAATGAGTTGGTTGTCCTTCAGCCCCACCCAAACCACTGATATCATAGGCTATGCCATCTTTTCCAAACTGCCACTTCGGCAAAAAGCTAGTACTGAGTACTGAATACTGAAACTTGTCAACTGCTACAGATAAAGCATCTATATTGTCATCATTTTCTCGTTCTCGAATTTTGCCACACATCAACATTTCCAGGTCGATGGCGACAGGATATTCTCCACAAGCAATAATATTTTCGTAATGAAAATCTGCACCTGAAAGCACATACAATAAACATAAAAGCATTCCCGCCCGTTGATAATATCGGGCTGCAGCTTCTGAATCTTCTAAAGGTAAATGTTCGATATATTCGACCCAACCGTAATTAGAACAGTTGAGGACTTGCATCAGTTTTAGTTGTGGAAGAGTTTTTTGATCGTTTAACCATTTAACTAACTCAAAAAAAGCCACTTCTAAACCCAAGTCTTTTGGCTTATAAATTAGTTTTAACCCAGAAGCAAATTTAAGCGCCAAGACCGATCTTCCTTGGTTGTGGAGGTCAGAAAGACCAGCCCCAATATCTACAACTTGTCCTAACTCTGAATCGCCTTGAAAAGTTTTCTGAATCTCTGACCAGTCTAATTTCAAGCGCTGGAGAAATTCGCAGGTATTAGTTACCCAAAAATCCGTAACTGTTCCTACCAGACGACCCAAAACACTGTATTTTTGAAAAAATTCTAGTAGCCCTCCCGACAACATTTTGCCAACAAACTTGTTGTAGTGGGTTTTTGAATGAGAACCATCTACTTGAGCCAACCATCTATTCAATGTTGGTTGTTCGTAATTTCTGAAGATTTGGAACTCAAGCGCCATTGCTTGAGTGCAAAGTTCAACCAACGACTGTAACAGTTGAAATTGTAAGCAAGCATGGGCATCAATCGAAAGTAAATAATAACTAGAGCCAGCTTGAGTTTTGAGCTTTTTCCTAGCAATATAAATAAAAGACAAAAATATTTCTTCAAAAGGAAGCGGTTGTTCGGGGTTTAAAAAATAATTATCTTCTCTAATACCTTTGCGTGAAGCTTCTAAAGCTGCTTTTAAAGTTTCTGCCCAAGCAGGTAAATTATCCTCGTCAACCAAACTTTTAGCGTCAAAGGCGCTACGTATTTTGTCTAAATCTAGATCCTCCCAAGCAAGACGTTTTTCAAACTTTTCTTGATTTCCTCCTGCTACCATTTGACACCAATTAGCAACACGAGAATCGACAAAATCTTTGTTAATAGCTGTAGGATTGAAAGAAAATTTATCTCCCAATCTTTCGGCGATTGTACTTGATTTTTCAACAATTTTTAACAATCCTTTGTACAGGATAGAATCGTCAAGTGAAATTTCCGTAGTGTTTGTCATATTTTCTCAGTTATATTTTTATAATTACAGGTGAATATCGTAGATGCTTCTAACAGGCTTGCGTTAATACGTCTCAATCATATGGCTAATGGAATGTAAGAGCCTGGAGCGTCTGCAGAGCCTCTATATACGGTAATATTTGCTAGATATTAACAGAGCTTATAAGAAAAGGTAGTTTGTCTCATTGAAGTTGACGGGTGAATGCAGGGAGGAAAAAGAAGGAGAAAAGAGGGAGTAGAAGATATTTTTTAAACTTATCGAAACTAATGGGACAAAACACTAGGAATCTGTCCCATTAATTTTACAAATTTGTCCGAAACCCGTGTGCTCGATTTGTTAAAAAATAGAACGATAGATATATAAACCAGTTAAAATCAATGGAACAAATTACTAGGCGTATGTTGCATTTATCTTGATTGGTTATTTAACCCATAAAACCCTGTAGAGACAACTCGCGAACCCCGTATAGATAACCCGTCGACATCGTCTCTACAAGTGTTTCGTAAAATCAAGAAGGTTACGCAATTTAAAATTTGAAGGTTATAGAACCAAAGGTGCAAGGCAACCTAAAGAATCCTCCTGCTACAGTCTCCAATTCTTTTTCTGACAGTTCCTCACTTGAAGATGTCTTTGGTAGAACTACATAGGAAACTTTATCTGTTTCTTCTAGTATTTTTATCTGCAAGTCTTGAGGAAGTTTTTGCTCGATTTCTTTTTCGATAGCTGCTTTAGCTGCAACCGGTCCGCTAAGCAACTGTTCCTTAAAAGATGGATCTTGTAAAGCGCGGGTAATAATTCTAGTTTCTAGGGTTTGTGGGGTTTGTTCGCTCATGATTTTCTCCTTTGTGATATTTTTGTTAGTAGATAGGCTAGTCTTGGTTTCACCAAGAAGGTTAGACAATTTATTTGAAGGTGATGGAACCAAAGGTACAAGGTAAGGTGTTTGTGAACAAACTGGTAACAGCTGTCGCAGCACCAATGGCACCAGAACTTGGTCTTCTTCTTCCACCTGCAACAGATTCCAATTCTTCTTCTGATACTTCGTCAACTGAAGGCATCTTTGGTAAAACCACATAGGAAGCCTTATCTGTTTCCTCTAGTACATTGACTTGCAAATCTTGAGGAAGTTTTTGCTCGATTTCTTTTTCGATAGCTGCTTTAGCTGCAACCGGTCCGCTAAGCAATTGTTCCTTGAAAGATGGATCTTGTAAAGCGCGGGTAATAATTCTAGTTTCTAGGGTTTGTGGGGTTTGTTCACTCATGATTTTCTCCTTTGTGATGTTTTTGTTTGTTGTTAGTAGATTGGATGAGCTAGTCTTGGTTTCACCAAAAAGGTTAGACAATTTATTTCAAGGTGATAGAACCAAAGGTACAAGGCAAACCTCCTGTAAGAAATGTTGCAGTCTTGAAAACGACAGTAAATGCTGCTCCCCCTGCAACAGCTTCTAATTCTTCTTCTGATACTTCGTCAACTGAAGGCATTTTTGGTAGAACTACATAGGAAGCCTTATCTGTTTCCTCTAGTACATTGACTTGCAAGTCTTGGGGAAGTTTTTGCTCGATTTCTTGTTCGATAGCTGCTTTAGCTGCAACTGGTCCGCTAAGCAACTGTTCCTTAAAAGATGGATCTTGTAAAGCGCGGGTAATAATTCTGGTTTCTAGAGTTTGTGGTGTTTGTTCGCTCATGATTTTGTCCTTTGTGATATTTTTGTTAGTCTTGACCAACTTAATTTTCAAGTAGTAGTAGTGAAAAGAAGACAAGTGGTGAAATCAAGAAAACTACACTTGGATAGAACTTGAATTTCTCGTTTCTTGTCTTTGTTCTCTATGACTTAACTATTGCCCAAATTCCAAGCAAAAACAATTAATGAAAGCTCAGATTTATTCAGGAAATTGAAAAAAAGTGACGTTCTCTAGAAGAAACAGTGGATTGTTTAGGCTCGGATAGTGTTTCTGGTTTAGAACATGGATAATTAGAAAGTAAACTGCTTGAAAATGGATATAAATTATTAAAGTGACTATTACAAGGCTATTTTGGTAGACAAGGTGATAACGAGATATAGCTATGTAATAAGCTTGGGACATTGGTAAATCCTAAAAGCTATGATGTGTAAGCTTTTGGTCAATATAGGCGCACTTTACTAACGTTTTTGGTGCGGTCTATTTTGACTTGCGCGTAGCACTATAGAGGGTGAATGCTTTGGTAAAAATGAAGATACAGCGTATTGCAGATTTATGATGTACAACCAAAGCGAATCCCTCTCCTAACTATGGCTGAACCCAAGAGTTCCGCTATAGGAGAGGGAGTCTGTAAGGACAGGGTGAGGAAGGAGTAGTGTACCTAATTTACTTCTAAGCTGCTGTATGATTAACGTCACGCTATCACTAACAGCTTTGCTAATACCAATTCAATAAATCATTGCAACAGATTCTACGGTAGAGACGTTGCATGCAACGTCTCTACAAAATCTATCTGTCNAAGGACTAGTAATAGCACTAACCCTACACATGGTGACCGTCACAACAGCAAATTTTCGTTGCGTAAGTCCTACTTATATTAGTGGTGATTGACATGAATATTGGTGCTTTCACTCAAACCAAAAACGTAAACTTAATCATCTGATTTTGCATCAAAAGCAAATAAGAAAGACTATTATTTTTGCTAATTAGCTTGAAAAGTTATGTAATAAATTTAACTATATTTTTGGCAGCCGGAGTCGTTTTTTAAATTTTTCTACTTGCTTAGGATCGCCAATAGCCTCAATTAAAGCCTTAATAAGTTGCTCAACACTAATTTCTGGGGATTGATCCAATATATCATCAAGAACAAAATTTGCGACAGGTCCAAGACAAAGCAGTAATTCTTGTCGACAATGCTCAATAAATTCTATGTTCAAAGCTACAGAATTTCCTTGCATTTTTTTCTTATCATATTTCATCACCTGATATTTTTTAGCTTGTTCAATACGTTGTTTAAAATTTTGTGAGCCTTTGGAGTCAGAAATTTTTGAAGCAAGGGATTCGATAAATTGTTCTTGCTTTATGTGTGGATACTCAGCCAAAATATCTTTGACCACAAAATGAGCAAAAGGACCAATGATACGATTTAGTTCCTGTTCGCAATAGTTTATAAATTCAGGATTAAGTGGCTGAGATATTGGCGTCTGTGATATTATCAATTCTGGTTCCAGTGGCTGAGATATCGGTATTTGTGATATTATCAATTCTGGTTCAAGCGGTCGGGATATTGATGTTTGTAATAAATCTCCTTTAAGTTTGGAAGAGGAATTCTGGTTAGGAAATTTTTGATTAAAAACTATATTTGCAGAACGTTGTATTTCTAACGAAATATTTTCAGATATTTTTCTCCTATTTTTCAAATTATTTACTTTCTGCTCTATAAGCTTAAATTCATCCGAAGCGCAAATTTCAGCGACTTCATGTTTTCTCTTCACTTGGTCGATATTAATTTCTATTTTTTTGACCGAACTAATAGCAGTTTTTTCTTCAATAAAATTTGGTAACTCTAATTCACGTAATACTTCATTAGCTGACTGATAGCGATCATCTGGTTTTTCTGCTAACATTTTATTAAGTATAGCAGTCAATCGGTCGCTTAATTTTACGTAAGAATGCCATTGCCAATCAAAATTTCGGTCTAACAATAAATCTGGTGCTTTTCCTGTCAAGAGAACGATAACACAAACACCTAAAGTGTAAATATCACTACAATAGTAACACACTCCTCTACGTATTTGCTCTACAGGAGCATAACCCCATTTACCTACAACAGAACCAAAGGAAGACCGTTTAGTATTATTCACAGACCAAATCTTACTGATTTTTTCTTTGGCTAAGCCAAAATCAATCAGTACTGGTTTCGATTGGTCTGTTCGAAGCATTATATTGTCTAAAGAAATATCTCGGTGAATTAGATTACGTTTATGGATATACTCTAAAACTGGTAGCATATCCCACAACCACTGATTTACCTCAGCTTCAGAAAATGGCTTCCCTGTTTGAGAAATGCGTTCCTGCAAAACTTGAGAATATGTTTTACCTTCAATATATTCTTGTACAATGAAAAGCCTTTGTTGATCTGTAAACCAAGAAATGAATTTTGGAATTTGTGGGTGATCCACGTTATATAAGATTTTTGCTTCTCTCTCGAATAACTCCTGAGATTTACGAAAAACTTCTTTTCCTCTGTTTGCAGGTACAAATTCTTTTAATACACAAGCTTCGCCAAAACGTTGGGTATCATATGCTAAATAAGTTCGCCCAAAGCCACCCTGTCCAAGAAACCTCTGAATTAGATAGCGATTACTAATTAATTTTCCAGCGTTCATTTGTTATTGCTTTTATGCTGTTTTTATTGGTAACTAGCATACAAAATTTACTAAAAGAGTGACAATTTGATATTCCTGTAGACTCATATCTTGCCGTGACCGTGACTTGTGCTTAAGGTACATCTCCTCGATTTAGATTTGAGTTATAACTCCTTCGCCCATTTTTTGGGAGTCAGAAGATAGGCTACTCAAGGTAAAAAATTGACCGCCAAGTTCAGATAAACAAAAAAGTTAGAAAATTTCAGCCACTGTAACTTTCTTAAATACGTTGTCTATCTCAAAAGTAAAAAAAAAGTTGGGAAGTTTCTCAAGCTTACGTTTGCGTAGCGCGTCACAAGGCTAAACAACGTTTTTTAAAGATAAAAAATTTGGAGAATTTGCTCAAATTTTTATTCTACAAGAGTTGCAATTCATAGAATTTATCACATTTCAAAAGATGTGAGTTATCTACCCACAAAAGTTATTTCCCAACTTTTTTGTTCACTTTCCAACTTTTTTGCTTATTTTCCAACTTTTTTGTACCTCCACAACACTTGTAGGAATACAATTTCAACTATTCCACCGTCACGCTCTTGGCCAAATTCCTCGGTTGATCGACATCCAAACCGCGACGAGCAGCAATATGATAAGCCAACAATTGCAGAGGTATGACTGCAAGTATGGGAGAAAGTAATTCATCTACTGCAGGAACCGGAATCAAATCGTTAAAGATATCTCCAGCTTCTCCATCTCTAATTGGTGTCACCCCAATTAATCGAGAATCCCGAGCTTTGGCTTCCTGGGCGTTAGAAATCACCTTTTCGTAAACAGTACCAGGCATTGCGATCGCAACTACTGGAACTTTCTCGTCCAACAATGCAATGGGACCATGTTTCATTTCCCCAGCGGGATAACCTTCGGCGTGAATGTAGCTGATTTCCTTTAATTTTAATGCTCCTTCCAAAGCGATCGGGAAGTTAATTCCCCTACCTAAAAAGATGAAGTCCTTGGTTTCGTTGAACTCATGGACTAATTCTTCTATATATTTTTCTTGAGTTTCTAATAATCCTTCAATTTCTCCTGGGATCTGACGCAACCCGTTAATGATTTCTTGTAATTTAGCAGAAGAAACTGTTTTACGCAGATATGCTAAATCTAAAGCTAAAGCATAGAACGCCATTACTTGAGCGACAAAAGTTTTAGTCGCCGCCACACCAATTTCAATTCCTGCTAAAGTATTGATAATATTGGGTAGCATTCGACCCAAACTGCTTTCAGGACGGTTGGTAATCCCCAAAAGTCGCGCTTGAAACTTCGGTTGCTGTTCTTTACGCCGTTCCTTTTCCATTTCCAAAGCTGCAAGTGTATCTGCAGTTTCCCCAGATTGGGTAACACCAATAATTAATGTATTCGGAGTTAACGGCGATGGTGCATAGCGGAATTCCGAAGCATAATGCACTTGGGTAGGAATTTGAGCAAGATGTTCGAGTAAATATTTACCTATTAATGCTGCATGCCAACTAGTACCACAGGCAACAATTTGAATTTGTTCTACATCATTGTAAATCTCTGGAGGTAAACCCAGATTAATTGGTGCAACATTGGAATCATTTGCAATCCAATCACTGTTAAAATAAGCTTCTAAACAATCTCTAACCACTCCCGGTTGTTCGTAAATTTCTTTGAGCATGAAGTGTTTGAATCCCTGCTTTTCAACCATCATGGGATTCATATTCAGCATCCGGGGGTGTTTCTTTAACCTCCGAGCGTTAAAATCATAAACTTCAACACCCAAGGGAGTTAGGCGAGCAATTTCTCCATTATCCAGTGGGAGAACGGCTCGAGTGTGGGATAAAATCGCTGGAGTATCAGAAGCACAAAAAAATTCACCTTGACCAAAGCCAATTACTAAAGGTGCTTGCTGACGAACCACAATTAATTCATCGGGATAATCTGCGCAAACAACAGCAAGAGCAAAAGCTCCTGTCAGTTGATTAACAGTTTTCCTTACCGCCTCAAAGAAGGGGGAATCAAAATTCGATTCTCCTCCCAAAGCCTTTTCTTCTTTGAGAAACTGAGCAATTAGATGGGGGATAACTTCCGTATCCGTATCCGAAAGAAACTCATAACCTTGAGACTTGAGTTCTTCCCTTAGCTCGCGGTAATTTTCCACAATGCCATTTTGCACTACTGCAACTCGCATTGCAGTGTTCATATGGGGATGGGCGTTATATTCCTCTGGTTTTCCATGGGTCGCCCAACGCGTATGTCCAATCCCGATGGGGGCTGGAGTTTCTAAATTTTCTACCTTGGAACGTAAATTATGTAACTTTCCTTTTGCACGGACACAATTAACTTCACCCTCCCAGATTGTAGCTAATCCTGCAGAATCATAGCCTCGATACTCTAACTTCTCCAAGCCTGCCAATAAAATCTCTGTAGCTGCTTGCGTACCAATATACCCAACTATTCCGCACATTTACTCACACCATGAATACAAGTATTTATTAACAAGTATAGTTTCTACCCTGAAGGCAAATTGTTATATAGAAATCTTCAACAACATTATTTGGATGCTTTCCGGAAAATAATTGACATTGGGGATTAGTGACTGGCGACTGGGGATTGGAGATTGGTAATAAATAATGTTACCGCACAGTAATTAATTAATTAGTGATATCATGTCCGGCAAAACGCTTGTAATAAGTTTCGTAGTAGCGCTTTAGGGCGATAGACAAATATTGGGGCTAAAGCGTTGCTACAAATATATTTTTTCATAAGTAATTAAGCGAACATTATATGAGTGATTGATTGGTTGGCTGGTTGCAGTTGTTATGTTGACCACAACCTATAAAGAGATGGTGTGGTGAGCCACAAACAGTTATCAGTTAATGCGCTACCGCGCACGCTAGAGGCTAACGCCGACGCCGCAGGCTCTAGCGTGCACGACCTAGCGTAAGCGTACTGTAAGTATTGTGCATTAACTATCAAATGATAACTATAATCCAAATAAAGAAACACTCACCATCCCAATATAGATGGCGAGTGAATTTTTTACATTCAAGCTGTAAAACTACTTATTATTTGTAAATTAATTGTTAACTTTTATAGGGACTTACGCGAAACTGAGGTTTTTAAACTTGATATTAATACTTAACATTAATAAATGTTACAAATACCTCCAGCCCGGATTAATTATGAGGCTATGCGTAAATCCCGTAGCTCAGAAACTCAATCACCACCGAAATGTGATAGGAGTCAGGATTCAGTAGTCGGGAGTCAAAATTAATCATGGAAAACTAAGCAAAATAATATGCTCATCCGCTAGGACAAGTTCTGCATCTCCACGATCTTCGCAATTAGTTTAGAATCATTAGAATTTAAATGCCTAATATAATTGCTCCTCATGTCTCCTGACTTCTGTATTCTGACTTCTTCTTAAATGAATTTCTTAATAAGCTAGACCCATGCTGCGGGTGGTTTCAGCTCCGAGATAAACCCGAATGCTCAAAAAGTCGGTAGGACAAGCAGTTTCGCAACGCTTACAGCCTACACAATCTTCGGTACGTGGGGAGGAAGCTATTTGAGCAGCTTTACAACCATCCCAGGGAACCATTTCCAATACGTCGGTAGGACAAGCCCGAACGCACTGCGTGCAGCCAATACAGGTATCGTAGATTTTTACGGTATGAGACATTAAAAACAGGCTCCTTTTTTAAGTGTTCTTCTCTGTGAAGAGATCCGTAATCAAGGCTTAGTCTACCGCAGTGCACTAGTCGGCGTAATAATTCAGCTACATAACTTTAAAGAATGTAACAAGACCCAAATTAAAATTTCGTAGATCCGATTTCAACCACCATGAAAAAATCTTCGGAAAAGACTTTTACAGTAATGGCTGACTTTACGCCTTTAGGACAACAGCAACTACTTTCTATTAAATTGTAAGAGGAAATACTAGTTTATCTTCAATGTACAATCTCTAATTATTTATATGGCACTATATCAAAAATGCTTATGAATCAATGCTGACAAATAAAACATTCAAGAAAATATAAACCAGTAGTGAATTTTAAATCTTAGTAAATACATCGCTAAAGCATATAAACCGGTATAAATACACTGGTAAAAACACTGGTAATAATTAGAATACTAGCTTGTATGAGATACTATTTGTCTTTTCTTAATAAATCTTGCAATTACTTCTGTAACTTTCTTGGTGTTTTCTTGTCTCAAAAAATAACTGCCATAACATATTTTTAGTGGTAATGTCTGATTCTTTGCAATTAGTAACTTTACTCGGTAGGCTTTTAAACCTTGACTTAATTTTTCTTCAAAATCAACACTAACGATATCGGTTAATGAATGTTCCACTGTAGTAGTAAAAAATAGTAACCATCGTCTTTTATAAATCATAGAATCTCGAGAAGAATCGAAATCCCAAGTAACAATCTCGCTAGAAGCAGCTAACCAAAGAACATTCAGTAAAATTATCCCAGCAAAAACCCAGTCAATAAATGGCGTACCTTGGTGAACGATCAAAGAATTTTGCTTTTTGTCATTGATAAAATTGTTGATTTTGAGCGCGATCACATTTAATTCTGTCGTTTCTAAGTTAGATTTATCCGTACGGATGAAATGAAGCGGTACACCACCTTTTTGTGTGAGCAAAACAATTTGCTGGTATACTGACTCACTATTATTCACTGGAATTTTGATAATTTGAGCTTTTCGCATTTGCACTAAGGGAATCTTTCTCAATTCCGTTTTGAAAAACTCCGACCCTAATAACTTACAGTTCCCCTCGTTTCCCGTAAATCTTTCACAACTCAGGACATGTGCTCTTGTTAAAGGAGATAGGGCTTTGGTTAATTGAGGTATTAGCAGTAAAGTACAAAAACCAAAGAGCATCGAAATCAACTTCGGTACAAACCGAATTCTCAGTTGAGCATCTGTATGTTTTACAATCGCCATGATTTAAATCAAACAGTAATCACATCCTTCTCAGTTAAAGTATATAAAAATACTAGTGTGCTGTATATCTATTAATCAAAAACTTGACATATATCGTGATTAAAACTTTGCGAACGATAATTTTCAAGTCTGCTAATTTACATAAAAATTAAATACCACCAAATTTTTGATATTTTATAGCCAAAATTATTCAGTCTCATGTTATCGGAGTGTAGCAATAAATTTATTAGAAAGATATTCTATACAAATTGGTGCAGATTACAAAGAATATACATGATACATATGATTCTCAAGTGTTTTTATTTAAAATAGTATGCCACCCTTCTTTTTCAAGAACTATTATTAGTAGACAAAATTATTGACATCACTTATAGATATCTAAAGAAAAACTATATCTATCTTTTCACCAAAAAAAACTTCATAACTGTATCAAAGGATAGAAAATATAAAATAAGCTAGAATCTTAGGCAAAAGTTTAAAATCAAGATATTCTATCTAAATTTTTAGTCCGATCTAATTGATAATTTAATCATTAAGAGTAAACAAATCACAGATAGAGTGATTTTTATTACTCGAAGCTGCTGGTATCGGGAAATAGAAAATTAAGCAAGAATAATAGATAACTTTTTCATCTTTTTTTTACTTTTATAACTTCATTAATCGACGAATGATTGTTACTTTTAGAACATTTTGTTTATGTATAAATTTAATTTAAATCGCGATCGGGATAAATATATTGCTGTAATTTAATTGAAACTTAAAAAATTGCTAAACGTAACATAAAATCGTTAAGGTATTACAAGTTGCTGCGTTATTATCCTTCTATCTTTACAAGTAGCTATGGAAGCGGATTCTTTATCAACAGAGATAATTTTGATACATCCACATCAGACTTTAGGGAAAGTAAAACTTGATTGGATGCCACAACCAGGAAACTACCTTGAATTTTATGGTCAGACTTATACTGTATTGGAACGCCGTCATCGCTATCAATTGAAGACAGGGCGTTACCAATTACACCAAATTGCTCTTTATGTACAGTGTGCGACAAGACCAGATGAGAAGAGTTGGATTGATGGACGTTGGGTCATTGGCGATGCAAGTTGTTCTTATAATGCTTGTTCTGAAATGATCCGCTGTGCAGTCAATCCTGATGGTCCTTGTAAATCTTGTAACTTTTACGAAAAATCCTGACAACTATACTCATATTTGTTTTTAGAGTCTAGGACAAATCCAGAATCTAAAAAACATAAGATATAAAAACGGAAAATTCAGAACAAATCCCTAATCCAGAAATCGAATAATAATCAGTAAACTAAAATGTTCTAACAAGTAAATTAATTTTTTGGTTGTTAGAATTATCAGAAAAATTAAGAGAAACAAAATTCGTCTGGATTTGGCTTAGTATGCTGAAGTTTCTGTGAGTAAAATGTCTCCTACTTCTCTTCCCTGGGATATATCAACCTGAATTATTCCAATGGAATTAAAATTAAAACCTTTGAAAATTAAAACCTCTAGGAGTTGGGTCCTAAAATTTCTCCGACCTTTAAGCGACAACCATTAACAAAATCCCATCCAGATTGGGGTCGTTTACCCGGAAGTTGAACCTGATATAAAAGCAATAAACCATCACCGGTCTGTACTACTGGACCTTTTCCTTTTATGATGCTGAATACTTCCCCCGGTTTAGGGGATACTTCCGGTAACTTAGGTAACTTCTGCTGAATTTCTTCCATTTCAGATGGAACTTCACCATCAAAATTAGTACAAAAAGGAATTGTAGCAGTAACTTTAAGTGGCTGTTCGCGAAAAATAGTGTTGCAATTGGGGTAAAAAGCCCGGATCTGATTGTGCAATTGCAAAGCACCCACTGACCAATCTAACTGGTAATCTTCTTTCTTTATTAAAGGTGCATAGGTTGCTTCAGAATCGTTTTGATCTATTGCTTGAATTTCTTTCTTTTCCAGTTTTAACAGAGTTTCTACTAATAAATCCGCACCACTCGCAGCCAGTTTTTGTGCTAAATCCTGTGTATTGTCAAGCAAACCGATTGGTGTTGTAGCTTTCATGAGCATGCCTCCGGTGTCCATCCCAGCATCCATTAGCATGGTAGTAATACCAGTTTCTGACTCGCCATTGTACAAAGACCATTGGATCGGTGCAGCCCCACGATATTTTGGTAGTATCGACCCATGTACGTTAATACAACCCTGTGCAGGTATATCTAATATTTCTTGAGATAGAATTTGTCCATAAGCAACTACCACAAATATATCGGCTTCAAACTGACGGAGTAGCTCTAAAACTTCAGGATCTTTTTTGATTTTTTGGGGTTGCAGTACAGTTAGACTATGAGCACAGGCAACTTCTTTTACTGGTGAAGGGGTTACTTTATTACCTCTGTGACGACGTTTGTCAGGTTGGGTGACAACTGCTAAAACTTCAAATTCCGATCTATCTAACAAATTTAACAGCGTTGGTACGGCAAAGTCAGGAGTACCAAAAAATACTACTCTCATCTTCATGAAAACTAAATAATTAATAGTTAATCATTAGGGATAAATAGCTAATAGTCAATAGTACAATTAGGAAATGTAATTTTTGAAAAATACTTTTTTATAACGCTACAAAGTCGTAGTTATATAAACTCATAACTCATTTAAAGTCTACATAGTCATATAAATAAAAATTAAAGTGAAATTTATCACTACCTTTGTAAAGTATTTTTCAAGCGATTACTAGTCTTGCCTAATTAAAGTATTTAATTCACCAATAGATTAGAAAATCAGGAAAAATATAAATATAGGATGAAAATAAACACAAAATGAAAGATTATTATGCCCTGTAACCACAAAATTAGCAATTAAATGTAGAGCAAAGTAAGTAGAACAAACCAAGTAAAACAAATCAAATATAGTTTTATGTCTTAGAAAAACTAAACCTTTGTTAAGTAAAGCTTTTGTAACTCAAGCCTGATGAATCAAATCAAATATTAATAAATAAAATACTTCACATAAGTCGTCATCACAATCATTTAAATCGAAACATATCTGTTTCAATTGTTACTCATGTATTACATTGTTTAAACATTCTAAGGAATAACATCTCTAAGAAATAACAGTTTTAAGAAAAAATTATTTAAAAAAGCTGTTAATAGCAGCAGATACTAAGTAATTATATAGTCACTTTTACGAAATATATATTTTTCTAGCCTATAAAATATTCCATTTAAAACTACTTTGTGAAGTAAATAAAGATTTAGTTTCGTTATTGCCGAACAAAGCATATTTTGATATGATTACGGGGGAGAAGCAAAAATTAAATATAAGCTTCTAATGCATCTACTCTTGATAAGGAAATAACCTAATTATATTCGTTGTATATACATCAAGGTTATAAGATGGTCAGAGTCTGTCGCTAAGTAGAAATATCGTACTTGAGCTTGGTTCGGTTTCGCGATTAGACACGTGAATCGGTTTTTCCCCTTGTGAAAGCTATTTTGAGTTAAATAGCAAGTGACAATTTTCAAAGTGATATTTCAGGAAATCTTAAGCGCGACCAGGCTTTGTATTTTCTATAACTCAAATCAGCTGGTGCTCTTACCAAACATTTGTTCTGCGAACCTGGTAATTCCATAAATAAATAGATTTTACTTTCAGCAATCAGATCCAATTCCAGCGTTCAACTTCACTAGTTGTTTGCTATATTTGAAAATCCAACTAGATGTTCGTAATAAATAAAGACTTAATAGAAATCAAACTTTTCTGACCCATCAGTTAAGTTTAAGGATTTACACAAATCCTCCAATAAATCGGGGGTATCGGGAGGATAGGAATCTTCAAGTATCGATAATTGGACATTATGTTGATAAAGGTGCAAGTCCTAGTTTTGTTGGGGGGCAAAACTTCTGCAACGCAAGAATTATCAAATTGTTAGTATTCCGACGATACTGGGAGATTGGTTTTTTATCAGCATCGTAACCTGACATGCAGTAGTTCATGATACATGATTTTCCAGAAATGTGCGAAATTTATGTAAATTGAGTAAACTATAGCTATAAATATCTAAGTTCTTTGTTATACAAGTATTTGTAGTGTTCCCTGTGGTCCCCCCCTAAGTCTTGAACCTCACACCGCAACCCCTTTTAGAGAGTCAAAGTTAGATGCTTAAATCCCTTTTATTATCAGGATGGTTCCGCGTGCAACCGTTCTTAAAATATGTTCTAGTTGTCGTTTTTATTGCTCCACTAGTTGCTGCATCAGGTAGTTCTAGTTCTGCAAAACAATCACAGCTGGCTAGTAGTATTCACTCAGACAGAGAAAATTTAGAACCTGAGTTAATATCTACACTTGTTTCTGGGGATACCGATCTTAATCGAGATCGTTTAGTTTCCCAAATTGACTCCACATTTAATCAATTTAATTCAGTACCAATTTCTATTGCTGCGGTTGGTAAACCAAGACTTATTCAGGCGGATGCTATTGATTTTTTGTCAGAAGCTGAAAATAGTGACCAAACGGAAGACACAACTGACAATGAATTATTAGCGGCTGTTGAATTAGCGCCATCAACCAATGCAAATGCAGCTTCCTGGTCAAGCAAGGAAATTCCTAGTGACCGCAAGCTAGTTGCTCGCTTAAAATCACACAAGGTGCAAACTTTAGTAAGAGTTGAATCTTTAGATGGAGATTCGGTTGCTCCTTGGGCAAAAGCTGTAGAGTCTGAAATCAAGCAGATACCAGTTCAAGAGGAGCCAGACCCAGAAAGCTTAGCAGCACAACAACAAGATCCATTAGCAAGTCCCCATCCCATTCCTTGGAAATGGATTATGGATACTCAACAGAAAATGAGCGCTAAAGGTGGTTCAGGAGTTCGTTACTACCGCAGTGTACCTGTGGTTTCTCCAGATGGTAGATATGCTGTTTACAGCCGAGTACAGCTAGAGGCTGAGCCCGAACTACATAAAAGTCGTGTGAGCAGCGTTTTATTTATTGAAGATAGAAAAACAAAACAGTTACGGGTAATATCTTCAACTTCTCGTAATACAGATGTCTTACTGAAAGTTAAGCATGACCAAGCAGACCGAAATGGTCAGGGAACTTTAGGGGTGTTAGTTCCTGTGAGTTGGTCGAAACAAGGCGATCGCTTCTTAGCTCGTTCTTTTGTATCTAAATTTCAAACATCAGACGGTTCAGATAGTGCAGTTATCTGGAACCGACAAAAAAATAACGTTGACGAAATATCTCCAGAAAATAAAAGAGATTCCCACGAGCAAGTAGCAGTGATGTTGGGTTGGAGTCAATCTCAACCTGATAATGTTCTCTTCCGCACTGGCGAACTAGGTGAAGAGGAATGGCCTTTAGTTGCAGTATCCAATGATGGTCAAACATTTGCAGCAGAAAAATTAGACCAACCAATTACATTTGGTAGTAAAGTTTCCGATGTTTGGGATCAGTCAGAGGTCGCTTACAGATAAAAGAGTTGATAAATATTAAATATCAATAATTTCCCGTTATGCTTAACAAACAGCAATAACGGGTATTTTTTTATGGGTATAGAGCTACGCGCAAGTAAAAAGTCAAAAGTGACCGCGTCAGAGCCGGATGTTAAACCTTAGCGGTAGCTTGGTAGATTGCACGCATCTGACTATATTAGCGCTTAGCGGCTAGCAAAGCGTAACGGCTCCGGATCCGTAGGTAGCGGCTCCGGATCCGTAGGTAGCGCAGCTATAGGTAGCGCAGCTATAGCTATAGGTAGCTCAGCAAAATCAAATATGACCTGCAGTCACGCAATACCTACACTGCGGTTAGAACATGACAAAGCCATATAACTAACGTCACGCTATCACTAACATCGTAGATGCTTCTAACGCTAGACACCAATAAAAGCTTACAAATGATAGCTTTTAGCGTCTCTACGACGTTAGCGGATCCATAAGGTAGCGTAGCTGTAAGACAAACAGAATTTACTAATCTTCTAGCCTTGTTACGTAGTGCTATATTTCAACTCATGAGTAATATTATTCATCAGTTTCTACCGAGATTTTGCATTGCAACATCCCTAAAATTTTCTCTAAATTTGATATGCTGCCTAACTTTGATTTGTTAATTAAAGTTACATTGTGATAATTTCAACACAGGGAAAAATACAAGTACTAATTAGAAAAGTTATTGGGAAGCTTCGCTAGTATTACCCTGGCTATTAACCTGGCTATCAGCTTCCTTAACTCTGCGTATCGGTACGTTAGCAATTAAAGCAGAAGTGCGATCATTACTTTCTAACGAAAATTCCAAACCATCCGACTCTACTTCCACATAGCGACAAACAATTTGTAGGATTTCTTGCCGCATTTGGTTTAACATTTCAGGACTTAAATCGGCGCGATCGTGAGCAATCACCAATTGTAGGCGACGTTTGACATGATCGCGACTGTTTCCACTAGTGCGAAACAGAAGTCGTTCAAGAAGTTCGAGAATCATTGTAGCCATTAGTGCTTGAGCACAAGTGTTTAAATATTACAGTATCTTTGTCCACAACAATCTTCGGAGACGGGAGAAGATGTTGTCGTTGGGTGAATCAAGATCGAGAAATTCAACCGTTTCTCCTTCCAATCTGCGGGCAATATTTTCAAAAGCTACAGTAGCTAAAGAAGAATTCTCTGATGATAACACTAATGGTTCACCGCGGTTGGTTGAAACGATTACACGTTCATCGTCAGGGATAATTCCAATTAGTGGAATCGCTAAAAGTTCCTGAACGTCCTCCACTGACATCATATCATCGACTCGTACCATTGCGGGTCTGATCCGATTTACGATTAAGTGGATACGCTTAATACCTTGTGCTTCTAATAACCCAACTACCCTGTCAGCATCGCGAACGGCTGCAATTTCTGGAGTTGTTACAATTAAGGCCTCTTTTGCAGGAGCAGTTGCATTTTTAAAACCATTTTCAATGCCTGCAGGACTATCAATTAAAACATATTTATATCTTTGTGCTAGAGCATTGACAAGTAATTTCATTTGTTCGGGAGAAACTGCATCTTTAGTACGATTTTGAGATGCTGGAAGTAGAACTAAATTTGGTTGTCGTTTATCTTTGACTAGAGCTTGCTCCAAACGACATTCTCTAGCTAAAACTTCCACAGCCGTGTAAACGATGCGGTTTTCCAAACCTAACAACAAATCTAAATTACGCAAACCAAAATCAGCATCAACTAAAGCAACTTGACTTCCGATTTTGGCTAACGCCATACCCAGATTGGCTGTAACAGTCGTTTTACCTACCCCTCCTTTACCGGAGGTAATGACAATAATACGGGTCATGATATGAGCACGCTCGATGAGGAATTAGCAATATATAGAATAAAAGATTTACAGCTCCAAATCGGTTTTGGGTAACTGCGTCCTGGTAAAATCAGTAGCCCTAGCTACACGTATTCCTTCTAGGGTGACGTAAGCCACTTCTGGATAAAATTGCGTCAGAGATTTTTCTGGCGCTCTGGCTACAGCATCTGCAATTCTTAACTGGGTTGGTTCCATTTGCAGTGCCATAATTTGGCATTCGCGGTTACCCTTAGCCCCAGCATGAGCAATACCACGTAAACGACCCCAAACTAAAATATCGCCATCAGCAATTACAATCCCTCCTGGGTTGACATCACCCAAAACAACTATTGTTCCAGGATGACGAATTTCAATTCCAGAACGGACTGTCATCTGCATATAGAGTGCAGCACCTGGAGCAGTTGCATGTTTCGGCTCGGAACTTAAAGCCTTGGGTGCTTGCATTTGTTCCACCGAATAACCTGCAGAAACTGCAGCAATTGCTGTTTGACGACGATTAGTAGATACTGATTTTAGTTGGATTTGGAATTCACTTAAAGTCTCTGCTAACTGTTGTAGTTGTCTGCCATCTAAAAGGCGATCGCCTGCTACCAGATGTAAGTTGGTATTTGGCGTTCGTAAGCGATAGCTGGCATTCAATCGCACCTTAATTTGTTGCCAAATTTCTAACCAATGATGTTCCGCATTACTGAGTTCTGATTGGGTAGGCAAAATTAGTAACAGTCTTCCACCTTCAGTTTTAAACTGAACTTGGACATCGTTTCTCAGACTGTTCTCTTGCAGTGCTGTATCGTATAGTTGTATACTGTTAGTCTCAGTATCTATTTCGCCTTCTTGAGATTCAGAGATGGCGTTAGTGGGTTTCGAGTTATTAGATTTTGATTCATTAGATTTTGATTCATCTTCAGAAGTTTCAGGTTTTAGCCTGGGACTGGAAGATTTAACATCTGTGTTGTTAGCTTTTAACTCGAGACTAGAAACAGTGGATTTTGATTCTCCATCAACAGCAGCTTTTGATTTTGGCTTTATATCAGACACATCAGATTGTGACTCTACATCAGGGATGGCAGAATTAGAATCTAAATCGGGAATGACGGAATCGGAAGTCATGCAACACCAGCCAAAACAGAGGTAGTAACCTAGTAATTATGAAGGACGATCGATTATCCCAGAGCAACTATAATGACTTTTTAGTTAAAATATTTACACTAATTGACTCTGAGTTTTGGTTTCCTAAGTTTTTTATTTCCTAGGTATTTGGTTTCCTGAGTCTTCTATAAGTCAGGCTTAGAGCATCAGCATCACCAACATTACCTGGGAAAAGTACTACAGGTAAATTCGGAAACTGAGGATGCTCCGCAGTTGTCAAAATTATTGAACAACCAGGTAAAATTTGACCGAGCAAGCGCGCCCAAGTCAAATTTAAACCTTTGCTAAGTACATCATTAGAAGTAATTCCCCCTTTGCTGATTAAAAATCCTATATCAGATGGTAAACCGCGAACAATATCCATTAACAAGTTGGAAACTTTTTCTCCAAATTGCAACCTTGTTGTGACATCCTCAAAAGTAAGTTCTTCGCGGCTAGTATATACTACTGGTGTTTTTCCAGATTGATATGCTGCGTTAACTTTTTCGAGAATTTCGCTTAGCAGTTTAGCAGATGTATTACCAGCATCATTAGCTAAGCGGGATACATTCACTTCTATACCGGCAGTGCCAGCAGTTTGCAACAGTACTTCTAATTGTTGAGTTGTCTTTTTTACATGTGAACCAACAATTACAGCTCCTGGATTACCATCTCTGACGTAATCAGACATATTTTCAGGAGCGGTTGGTTGGGAAGGTAAAGCGGCTAATGCTGTCAAGATACTTGCTGCCGAACGGAACAAAAAACGTTTTCCTTGACTTGCAGCACTGAGCAAATCTCGAGCAAATAAATTCAGATCGGCTTGGGTTTCACCATCAACTACAGCACATTGATTGTCGCTTAAACTCATCAAGCGTTCCAGACTTCCAGTACGAATATCTTCTAATAAAAATCTTTCTACTGAGTCTGAATTAATTTTTCCAGCGGTTTTTTCTTCGACATATTTTGGTAGATAGCTATAGTGATAGCCAAATACAGAATCTCGGGCAAATTCAGTCTCATGCACTGGTGTGGGAACGCCATCAATGATTAAATAATGTATGCTATCACGAGTTACCCGCCCGCCTTCAAAAAAAGCTGGTACTAGAAAATGAGCGTCAAAGGATCCTAATTCTTCAGCGATCGCGTCAGTTTCGATGGGATAATGTCCCCGCAACGTTGAATCAGAGCGACTAACTACCAGAAAATCTTTAGTTTGGGTTTCTTCCAATGCTTGTTTTAAATTTTGACAAACTTCTTTAGTTACAGAGGCTGCTTGTTCTGGGGTCAAAGACCTTGTATTGGTTAAAATAAAGAAAATTGGCGCATCATCCCTGAGTCCCCGACATAAAGTTTCCACATCCCAACGCATCAGCAACAAACAACTATGAACTGTTTGCGAACCTGTGGGATCGTCATCTAAAACAATTATTTTTGGTTTGGAATTCATGTTAAAGTCAACGGCTAAGAGTTAACGGCGCGACTGCAATTCTAAAAAGATGGGGTTTTCGAAAAAGATTGGCTTTTCGAAGAATTCATCTTCTTCGAAACAGATTAATTTATGGAGATTGACTCCACGGAAACTTCCCGCTTACATTTTTCGTAATTTTCTAATTTGGTCTTGCACGTCAAGAGCTATCTGCAAAGATTGATTCAAAAGTTGAGCGTATTCGCTGGCTTCTGAACTAGCTTGTAAGGCTTGCAGATTAGATAAATTATCAATTAATAATTCATGCTTCTGAGCAATTAACTTTTTATTATCCCGTAAAATTCGCTCTGTTTTCAAAGCCCGAACTAAATCTTCTCTGATTAATTTTAAAGCGGCGATTACTTTTTCTCGGTCTTCGAGATTACTTTGTAAATTTCCCGAACTTGCTAATTGGTCGTTAATATCTATGGCTTCGATTAGTTTATGATATTCATCAACTTCATCTAAAAGTTTTGCCAGACTTTGTGGAGAAACCTTGCGTCGCCACAACCATCTTCCAAGAAAAACTAGTGTGGGAACAACGATTAACAATAGAATTGCTAGTTTAATGGAAGAACCAATTATTGGTAAAATAATAAATGCATAAATAAATCCAATAACTATTGGAGTTAGGGCTAGCGCCACAATTAATTCATTAATAAAAAAATTCAGTCGCTTTTGGCGATTTTTAAAAATAGAAGGTCGAAAAATATCATCGGGGTCAAATCCACTTAAGTGTCTTAATTCCCCTTTAGAAATTTCTAAGCCTAATAAATCTGGCTGCAGCACGGTTAGATTAATATCTTACAAGTGTTAGTTAGATTAATTTTAATTGGGATTGGCGACTGGCGACTGGCGACTGGGCATTGGGGATTAGCGATTGGGAAATTAATTTTTCTTTTAGTTCACGATCGCTGGCTGCTATTTTATGTTTTCAGGAAACAATTGATACTTGTAGCAAGTCTCAGACGAAAGAAAGGGTTGGGTTACGTATTTTCACCGCTCCCCTAACCCAGGTAATATAAGGAGTGCATCATAAATACACTCATCCCTACTGTAGAGACGAGAAACTTCACGCCTCTTTAATGGTCTACAAAACACAAAATATAATTTCCAGATCGGGGAAAATATCATAACCATAAGCAAAAGCAATTTATTTCAGGGAAATCACTGATTTTTATTAAATAATCTTAAATATCAAGATTTTCTGATTTTTAGCAGTAGTCTATTCTTGATTGGTTATTTCATTTTTTTATTAAGTATCTCATCAAGATTTTCCGAGCAATCTTACAAATTTGCTCGGATTTCTGGAGTTTATCCTCAAATCTATAAATATTCTTGTCAAATATTTCTTTATTTTCGAATATTTCTAAAATCCCACTCTGAAGTCTTGTAGGGAAAAATAGTGCTAGATATGATGAAATCTTAAAATTATGAATGGACAAGAAGTTGCTTTAAGCGGTACCGGTGTTCTCAGAACCAACTCACAAACCGAGAATAGGGTAAATATTCGTTTGGGTCCATCATTGAGTGATGGCATAATCACCCAAGGAAGAGATGGGGATAAAGTTGAAATCTTCAGTAAAAGTCAGCCTGCTGGTGATACCTACACCTGGTATCAAATAAAATTTGGTTCGGGAGCAAATGATATTGGTTGGGTACGGGAAGATGTAATTAGAGTGAACTTGAACAGCAATCCTAATCCATCTGATACAGATACTCGGTTACGTTTCAAAACTGATAGTAAGACTGTGAGGGTTTATGAAGAAGACGGACAAGTCTACATGAATGTCTACGATAACCGATCGCAGGTTACAGACCCCAACGGAATAGCTGTTGCAAGAATTCCCCAAATTTATCGCGATGATGAATCAATTAGCTACATCGCACATCAAGACCGATTTGCATATTACGTAAGATTTATTCCTTTCGGCGAAATCGATTTCATTATTAGCGATCGCAATAACGGTAACGTTCGTACACAAGAACAAGGTTTTAGTGCGAGTGGTACTGAATATCAAAGATAGGTAATGGGTAATAGGTAATAGGTAATGGGTAATAGGTAATTGGTAATTGGTAATTGGTGATAGATCCAAAATTCTTTACATCTTCCCTATACAGTCGCATTACTTATTTCCCATTCCCTGTTCCCCGTTCCCTAATAACTGATAATTCTAAGGATACAGACCGCGATCGCGTAATGCTTGAGCGACTCTCCCTACACCTAGGACGTAAGCTGCTAATCTTAAAGGAATTTTTCTGGCTTTTGATTGTGCGATAACTTCACGATATGCTCGCACCATCAATTCTTCCATTTCTTGGTTGACGCGTTGCTCGTCCCAAAATAAGAAAGAAAGACCTTGCACCCACTCTAAATAACTGACGACCACACCACCAGCGTTAGCTAGGATGTCTGGTAATATAGTAACTCCCCGCGCTGTTAATGCTTGGTCTGCTTCAAGGGTTACTGGTCCATTCGCAGCTTCGGCGATAATATCCGCTTTTATGCGATCAACATTCTCATCGGTAATTTGATTTTCTAAGGCTGCAGGAATTAAGACATCACAGGGTAAAGCTAGCAAATCTGGATTACTAATAGGTTTGGCTTGGGGAAAAGCAACTAGGTTGCGACGGTTTTCCTTTGCGTAGGTAAGTAAAGCGGGAATATCCAAACCAACTTCTGAATAAACACCACCCGCACCGGTAGAAACTGCAATAATTTTTGCTCCTGCTTGATGTAACAAGAAAGCTGCAGCACCACCGACATTACCAAAACCTTGAATGGCAATTTTCGCACCTTTGAGGGACTGACCCCGATCTGCAAGCGCTTCCCGGACAGTAATCATTACACCGCGTCCCGTCGCCATTTCCCGTCCTCGGGAACCACCGACAGATATGGGTTTACCCGTAACGACTCCGGGTACAGCATGACCCATGTTGACAGAATATGTATCCATCATCCACGCCATTTCCCGCGCAGATGTACCCATGTCTGGTGCGGGGATATCAACTTCGGGACCGATATCTTTTATTAACTCGCTGATATAACGTCGAGATATCCGTTCTAATTCACCGACGCTGTAGGTTTTGGGGTTAATTGCAATTCCTCCCTTGGCTCCACCATAGGGAATACCCACAAGTGCACACTTCCAAGTCATCAGCATTGCTAATGCCGAAACTTCCCGCAGACTTACTGCAGGATGATAGCGAATACCACCTTTATATGGACCTAAAATATCGCAATGTTGTACCCTATGTCCCGCCAAAACTTGGATGTTGCCGTTATCTCGCTTGATGGGAATAGATACAGTAACAACTTTGCGGGGATTACTCAATATTTCTAATAGACCTGCTTCTAACTTTAATTCTTTCCCGGCTTGGTCTAAGTAGCTACAAGCTTGATCAAAGGGACAAATATGGGCTGGAGTTGGAGTTTCTAAGGGTAATGAAGGAGAAGAAACCATAATATTTTCTGATAGTTGCGGGGTTACCGCTGATAAGATATTTAATTCCAGCCTAGCTTTTTTTCTTCTACTTTTCTGGAAAAATGTAAAATTCGTTACTTTTTTAAGTTTCGTTTTATATTATGTGACGATCTGTAGTAGAGACGCGTTAGCGGATCCGTAGGTAGCGCAGCTAGAGCCTACGGCGTCGGCGTAAGCCTCCAGCGTGACCGTAAGGTCATTATTTCGCGTCTCTACAAGGATTTTGGGTGAAAGTAAATTACCAAGCTTCATCTTCTTAACTGACGCAAGGTAAAGGTAAAAATTCCCTTGGCAAATAACCACAGTAGATAAAACGGTAAAATTGCGATCAGCAACAAAATTCCCACAAAATTACCCAGCCAGCGCCTCAAAATACCAATTGGAGTTTGTTGAACTTGTAAGGCTGTCAAATTTTTTCGCACTGTTACTGTAGTGGGATGATTTACTCCTAACACCCGTTCACACATCTTCAGGGCTTGTTGATAAAGGGGTTCGGCTTGGAGGTACCTTCCTTGCTTTGAGTACAGCAATGCTAAATTGTTCAAGCTAGTAGCCACATCTAGATGGTCGCCTTGAAACAGGTGCTTTCTCATCTGGAGGGCTTGTTGATAAAGGGGTTTGGCTTCTGTGTACCTTCCTTGACTTGAGTACAGGAGTGCTAAATCACTCAAGCTAGTAGCCACATCTGGATGGTCGCCTTGAAACAGGCGCTTTCTCATCTGGAGGGCTTGTTGATAAAGGGGTTTGGCTTTTGTGTACCTTTCTTGGCTTGAGTACAGGAATGCTAGATTGTTTAAACTAGTAGCCACATCTGGATGATCGCCTTCAAAAAGAACCTTGCAAACTCGTAAACATTGTTTATACCAAGGTTCTGCTAATTCATACAATCCTTGTTCTTCATAAAATTTTCCAACCCCTACAAATACCCAGATAACTTCTTCTTTAAGAACAACTTTTTCCTCAAGAACTGATCTAGGGTAATTTATTTGTTCTGCAATTTCTGCAATTAAACTTCTTCCCAACTCTTCCAGATAAGGATTTGTAATTTCCAATAATTTAATATCTTCAGAAGTTGGTGATTGGAGAATATTTTTGGTAATACTTATCATCGCAATCGCGAATCTTCTTTCCAGAACTAATTTTTTACTAGATTTTGCTAATTGTGCTTGCAAAAACCACCGTACTAGGGAATGAATTTTGTAATATCCTGATGTTTCTTCAAGGAGTTGGAGTAAATTGCGTTCGTAGAGTTGCTTTCTCGCTTCGTTTAACTCTTGTTCTGACCAAGTTAGTTGTTTTTCTTCTTGTTCTTTATCATCTTCTATAGCTACCCAAACAACCAAGTTCCAAAGAATTGATTGAGGAGAAAATAAACTTAAAAATTTTCCTAATTGTTGCGTTAGGGGTTCGAGTTTTTCCCAAGTTAAAGCAAACGCGGCTTGAACACCCAGTTGAGTTGAATTGAGAGTTTTCCGGTCTTGTAGGGCTTCTGCTGCTAATTTTTGCTCTTGCAACCTTTGCAGCATTATAGAAAGGGATATTTCGGGGTCTTTAACTAAATATAGCAACCGCCAGGTTAGCTAGGACGCTAAAGTCAAGACATGCTCCATGGCTTCTCGCAGTGTTCCAA
>NZ_LMTZ01000033.1 GCF_001456025.1 Mastigocoleus testarum BC008 | reverse complement strand
TTTATCATTGTTCGTTGTTAGACCGATATCTTTGCCCGTATTATCTCGTAGTTTTTTTCATAAATCAAATATGATTCCTATAGTAGTAAATAAAGACGTTATAACTTGTAATGCCACAATGGCTTTAGGATAATTGAGAACTGCGATAGATTAATTTTTCTGGAGGGACATCTTGATGTTTTAAGCTATTGCGGTGCATATCCCCATAAAGATTGAGATAGTCGATTTCTTCTGAAGTCAATTTTCCTTGCTTGACACCTGCGATCGCGCTGTCAATTTCTGTTCGATTTGTTAACCCAGTCAAGCAGACATCTACACAGTTTTGACTTAAAGCATAGCGGTAGAGATCGGGAGCTTGGGGTCGCCAACATTCTAAAGGTAAGTCAATAGGTGCATTCCAAAGTAAACCAGAACTGCAAGCAGTAGACTTAAAGGTAACAATTCCAGATCGCTGCGGATCTTCAGGACTTAATTTCTTAAAAATTTTATTCTGAGCATAACGGTGAGTAACATTATTTCTAACCATGACCACGTCTAAAAGTGGACTATTTAACCATTGCTGAGCGAGGTCGAGGTCGTGAAAAGATGCGCCAATGTAACGAACAACCCCCATCTTTTTCATGCGTTCGGACACACCAAAAACTTGTTCGATAACTTTTTGATAAAAAGTATTACTTCCTCTCAAGAAAGGAGAAAGTTGCAAACAGTCATTTAAAATTTGTCCTTCATTCCCACCGATCCAACCCCAGAAAAAGACATCGATGTAGTCAATTCCTAACTCTTTAAACTGGTCGCATAGAACTGGAATAGCTGCTTCTGGATTTTTGATGTAAGTTACAGTTGCTAAGACAACCTTTTCCCGTATTGAAGAACCTCTTCCGCATAATTGACGCAGCGCATTAGACATAGGACTATATGCGTAATGGTGCAAATCGGAGGAGTAAAAGAAGTAATTAATTCCTTGATCGAAAGCATAAAGAGTATCTTCACTGGAAATACCACCACCACCACCCAAACCCAGACAACTAACTGTTAAGTCAGTTCTTCCAAATTTGCGATAAAAAGGTAAATCTAACTGTTTATTTGTAATTTCAAGGGAAGAAGAAGCAGGGAAAGTCATATCCAATCCTGTTAACTAGCAATATGAAAGTGAAGTAATTTAGTCGTAGGAACATAGTAATGTCATGCCCCTACTTATCTCTTAGCTACTGCCACAAAAGCACTGAGGGTAATAATTCTGGGTAAGCTAGTCTTAAAAACTGATAGCCAATTCCTGCCGTTCCTTGGAAAAAACCAGGGTTATAAATGCCTCGAAAATCACCAGGAAATATCTGAAAGTAACCAGTTTTTTCAGATCTTTCGACTACATAAGCAGCTTGTTTTTGAGCTAGTTCAATAAGTTCTTCTCTTTGTAGTTGTGAACCTGCGATTAAGAATACTTCAGAATAACCAAGATTTCCGCAACAAAGATGATCGATGTTGTGTAAGGCTATTTTTCCTGTAGTTTGTAGAGCGGCTTCGATATCTTGGCGTATTACTTCGCTATCTAGTGTTGACAAACCTCCCAAACGAGCTAAAGCAATACCAGGTGCGCCATTACACCAACTTGTACCACATGCTGCTTGCTCGCTTCTTAAATCTAACCAATTTTGAGCTTGTGGAGAAAACACAGAGCGTTCGTAAGCGATCGCACTTTCAGCAGCGTGCAAAAAAATTGGTTCGGGAACTGAGGCAAATAATCTGAGTAATGCATAGGCAATACCAGCGGCACCATGGGCAATCCCTGTCAATAATTTGCCTCCAGTAGTAGCCCAAGTTAAAAATCCTTTCTCGCTGTTGACGCGGTTATCGATCAAATGATACGCACAAGTTTTTGCTAGTGCTAAAGTTTGGGAATCTTTAGTTGCATCATAGAGAGCTAATAACCCTAACATTAAGCCAGCAGTTCCAGAAACAAGATCGAACTTGCGATCGTTAGCAATATTTGAAGGACTTAACAAGGAAACGAATTTTTGAGCATCTTCTAAAAGTTCAGGTTCGTCTAGAAATTGGCTGCATCGTACCAAACTGTAAACAATCGACCCTAAACCTTTACCTCCACCAAGATTAAGTTCTCTAATGATTTTATCTTTCGATTCTAAATTCCAGTGTTTCCAAAGATTACGCGTTGGTTGTAAAGCACCCAAAGCTAAATCCCGAAATTTTTTATTCTCAGTAACCTTAGCTAATGCAGCTAAGAAGAAAGCCACACCAGCACAGCCATCATATAGATCGTAGCCCAGGGATCGCGGTTGTAATTGCCCAGCATCAGGTACATATTCCATACCCATCCACCAAACACTACCATCTTTTGCACGTACTGCTCGTTTTTCCATCTCTTTAGCGATTGAAATCGCCTGCTGAACTAGTTTCTCCTTAACTAAAGGGGAAAAAGTCTCTAAGTTGGGTGCAGGTTGTCCTGATAATGAAGAATTGGCAGGCTTACTAGCAGTACTTGCATACAAAGAACTGTAAATAAAACCTATTTGTTGTTCTAAATCACTTTCATTGAGTTGGTGCAAACGATTTCTTATTAGATCGTAACTAGGTTCTCGATAATAGCGATCAATTGCTTGATTATCGTTAATGATAAAAACATCTCGATTGGATCGCGCTGTAAACAAGGGAATATCGAAATCTTGCATGGCTTGTTTTTCAGCCATAACAATTTGCCAATCATGGGGTTTATCTTCAGAATCTATAAAAGCTTTACTAAGAAGATCTAATACAATATCGCGATCCACTCCAAATTGAAGATACTTGGGCTGTAATGTTTGTTTCTGAAGGGAATCATAGATTTGAGAAGGACGCATGAGTGCACGCACTCGTTGATCTGCAAATCCTGTAATTGGACTATTCGCAGCCAAAAATATTTCTTTATGTCCCATTAAAAACTGATAAGTGCTGCGAAAACCATCTACCAACTCTTCCTGATAATCGCTTGGGGACAACTTATAGCCATCTAAAATTGGAACATTAAAGTAAGGTCGTGTTTTAGTATCCTCATAACCCAATACCATAGCGTCTGTATTAATGTTTTTCCAAACCGGACTGCGATAATGAGTTGGTTGTCCTTCAGCCCCACCCAAACCACTGATATCATAGGCTATGCCATCTTTTCCAAACTGCCACTTCGGCAAAAAGCTAGTACTGAGTACTGAATACTGAAACTTGTCAACTGCTACAGATAAAGCATCTATATTGTCATCATTTTCTCGTTCTCGAATTTTGCCACACATCAACATTTCCAGGTCGATGGCGACAGGATATTCTCCACAAGCAATAATATTTTCGTAATGAAAATCTGCACCTGAAAGCACATACAATAAACATAAAAGCATTCCCGCCCGTTGATAATATCGGGCTGCAGCTTCTGAATCTTCTAAAGGTAAATGTTCGATATATTCGACCCAACCGTAATTAGAACAGTTGAGGACTTGCATCAGTTTTAGTTGTGGAAGAGTTTTTTGATCGTTTAACCATTTAACTAACTCAAAAAAAGCCACTTCTAAACCCAAGTCTTTTGGCTTATAAATTAGTTTTAACCCAGAAGCAAATTTAAGCGCCAAGACCGATCTTCCTTGGTTGTGGAGGTCAGAAAGACCAGCCCCAATATCTACAACTTGTCCTAACTCTGAATCGCCTTGAAAAGTTTTCTGAATCTCTGACCAGTCTAATTTCAAGCGCTGGAGAAATTCGCAGGTATTAGTTACCCAAAAATCCGTAACTGTTCCTACCAGACGACCCAAAACACTGTATTTTTGAAAAAATTCTAGTAGCCCTCCCGACAACATTTTGCCAACAAACTTGTTGTAGTGGGTTTTTGAATGAGAACCATCTACTTGAGCCAACCATCTATTCAATGTTGGTTGTTCGTAATTTCTGAAGATTTGGAACTCAAGCGCCATTGCTTGAGTGCAAAGTTCAACCAACGACTGTAACAGTTGAAATTGTAAGCAAGCATGGGCATCAATCGAAAGTAAATAATAACTAGAGCCAGCTTGAGTTTTGAGCTTTTTCCTAGCAATATAAATAAAAGACAAAAATATTTCTTCAAAAGGAAGCGGTTGTTCGGGGTTTAAAAAATAATTATCTTCTCTAATACCTTTGCGTGAAGCTTCTAAAGCTGCTTTTAAAGTTTCTGCCCAAGCAGGTAAATTATCCTCGTCAACCAAACTTTTAGCGTCAAAGGCGCTACGTATTTTGTCTAAATCTAGATCCTCCCAAGCAAGACGTTTTTCAAACTTTTCTTGATTTCCTCCTGCTACCATTTGACACCAATTAGCAACACGAGAATCGACAAAATCTTTGTTAATAGCTGTAGGATTGAAAGAAAATTTATCTCCCAATCTTTCGGCGATTGTACTTGATTTTTCAACAATTTTTAACAATCCTTTGTACAGGATAGAATCGTCAAGTGAAATTTCCGTAGTGTTTGTCATATTTTCTCAGTTATATTTTTATAATTACAGGTGAATATCGTAGATGCTTCTAACAGGCTTGCGTTAATACGTCTCAATCATATGGCTAATGGAATGTAAGAGCCTGGAGCGTCTGCAGAGCCTCTATATACGGTAATATTTGCTAGATATTAACAGAGCTTATAAGAAAAGGTAGTTTGTCTCATTGAAGTTGACGGGTGAATGCAGGGAGGAAAAAGAAGGAGAAAAGAGGGAGTAGAAGATATTTTTTAAACTTATCGAAACTAATGGGACAAAACACTAGGAATCTGTCCCATTAATTTTACAAATTTGTCCGAAACCCGTGTGCTCGATTTGTTAAAAAATAGAACGATAGATATATAAACCAGTTAAAATCAATGGAACAAATTACTAGGCGTATGTTGCATTTATCTTGATTGGTTATTTAACCCATAAAACCCTGTAGAGACAACTCGCGAACCCCGTATAGATAACCCGTCGACATCGTCTCTACAAGTGTTTCGTAAAATCAAGAAGGTTACGCAATTTAAAATTTGAAGGTTATAGAACCAAAGGTGCAAGGCAACCTAAAGAATCCTCCTGCTACAGTCTCCAATTCTTTTTCTGACAGTTCCTCACTTGAAGATGTCTTTGGTAGAACTACATAGGAAACTTTATCTGTTTCTTCTAGTATTTTTATCTGCAAGTCTTGAGGAAGTTTTTGCTCGATTTCTTTTTCGATAGCTGCTTTAGCTGCAACCGGTCCGCTAAGCAACTGTTCCTTAAAAGATGGATCTTGTAAAGCGCGGGTAATAATTCTAGTTTCTAGGGTTTGTGGGGTTTGTTCGCTCATGATTTTCTCCTTTGTGATATTTTTGTTAGTAGATAGGCTAGTCTTGGTTTCACCAAGAAGGTTAGACAATTTATTTGAAGGTGATGGAACCAAAGGTACAAGGTAAGGTGTTTGTGAACAAACTGGTAACAGCTGTCGCAGCACCAATGGCACCAGAACTTGGTCTTCTTCTTCCACCTGCAACAGATTCCAATTCTTCTTCTGATACTTCGTCAACTGAAGGCATCTTTGGTAAAACCACATAGGAAGCCTTATCTGTTTCCTCTAGTACATTGACTTGCAAATCTTGAGGAAGTTTTTGCTCGATTTCTTTTTCGATAGCTGCTTTAGCTGCAACCGGTCCGCTAAGCAATTGTTCCTTGAAAGATGGATCTTGTAAAGCGCGGGTAATAATTCTAGTTTCTAGGGTTTGTGGGGTTTGTTCACTCATGATTTTCTCCTTTGTGATGTTTTTGTTTGTTGTTAGTAGATTGGATGAGCTAGTCTTGGTTTCACCAAAAAGGTTAGACAATTTATTTCAAGGTGATAGAACCAAAGGTACAAGGCAAACCTCCTGTAAGAAATGTTGCAGTCTTGAAAACGACAGTAAATGCTGCTCCCCCTGCAACAGCTTCTAATTCTTCTTCTGATACTTCGTCAACTGAAGGCATTTTTGGTAGAACTACATAGGAAGCCTTATCTGTTTCCTCTAGTACATTGACTTGCAAGTCTTGGGGAAGTTTTTGCTCGATTTCTTGTTCGATAGCTGCTTTAGCTGCAACTGGTCCGCTAAGCAACTGTTCCTTAAAAGATGGATCTTGTAAAGCGCGGGTAATAATTCTGGTTTCTAGAGTTTGTGGTGTTTGTTCGCTCATGATTTTGTCCTTTGTGATATTTTTGTTAGTCTTGACCAACTTAATTTTCAAGTAGTAGTAGTGAAAAGAAGACAAGTGGTGAAATCAAGAAAACTACACTTGGATAGAACTTGAATTTCTCGTTTCTTGTCTTTGTTCTCTATGACTTAACTATTGCCCAAATTCCAAGCAAAAACAATTAATGAAAGCTCAGATTTATTCAGGAAATTGAAAAAAAGTGACGTTCTCTAGAAGAAACAGTGGATTGTTTAGGCTCGGATAGTGTTTCTGGTTTAGAACATGGATAATTAGAAAGTAAACTGCTTGAAAATGGATATAAATTATTAAAGTGACTATTACAAGGCTATTTTGGTAGACAAGGTGATAACGAGATATAGCTATGTAATAAGCTTGGGACATTGGTAAATCCTAAAAGCTATGATGTGTAAGCTTTTGGTCAATATAGGCGCACTTTACTAACGTTTTTGGTGCGGTCTATTTTGACTTGCGCGTAGCACTATAGAGGGTGAATGCTTTGGTAAAAATGAAGATACAGCGTATTGCAGATTTATGATGTACAACCAAAGCGAATCCCTCTCCTAACTATGGCTGAACCCAAGAGTTCCGCTATAGGAGAGGGAGTCTGTAAGGACAGGGTGAGGAAGGAGTAGTGTACCTAATTTACTTCTAAGCTGCTGTATGATTAACGTCACGCTATCACTAACAGCTTTGCTAATACCAATTCAATAAATCATTGCAACAGATTCTACGGTAGAGACGTTGCATGCAACGTCTCTACAAAATCTATCTGTCTCATTATTTTTCCAAATTGGTATAAGGACTAGTAATAGCACTAACCCTACACATGGTGACCGTCACAACAGCAAATTTTCGTTGCGTAAGTCCTACTTATATTAGTGGTGATTGACATGAATATTGGTGCTTTCACTCAAACCAAAAACGTAAACTTAATCATCTGATTTTGCATCAAAAGCAAATAAGAAAGACTATTATTTTTGCTAATTAGCTTGAAAAGTTATGTAATAAATTTAACTATATTTTTGGCAGCCGGAGTCGTTTTTTAAATTTTTCTACTTGCTTAGGATCGCCAATAGCCTCAATTAAAGCCTTAATAAGTTGCTCAACACTAATTTCTGGGGATTGATCCAATATATCATCAAGAACAAAATTTGCGACAGGTCCAAGACAAAGCAGTAATTCTTGTCGACAATGCTCAATAAATTCTATGTTCAAAGCTACAGAATTTCCTTGCATTTTTTTCTTATCATATTTCATCACCTGATATTTTTTAGCTTGTTCAATACGTTGTTTAAAATTTTGTGAGCCTTTGGAGTCAGAAATTTTTGAAGCAAGGGATTCGATAAATTGTTCTTGCTTTATGTGTGGATACTCAGCCAAAATATCTTTGACCACAAAATGAGCAAAAGGACCAATGATACGATTTAGTTCCTGTTCGCAATAGTTTATAAATTCAGGATTAAGTGGCTGAGATATTGGCGTCTGTGATATTATCAATTCTGGTTCCAGTGGCTGAGATATCGGTATTTGTGATATTATCAATTCTGGTTCAAGCGGTCGGGATATTGATGTTTGTAATAAATCTCCTTTAAGTTTGGAAGAGGAATTCTGGTTAGGAAATTTTTGATTAAAAACTATATTTGCAGAACGTTGTATTTCTAACGAAATATTTTCAGATATTTTTCTCCTATTTTTCAAATTATTTACTTTCTGCTCTATAAGCTTAAATTCATCCGAAGCGCAAATTTCAGCGACTTCATGTTTTCTCTTCACTTGGTCGATATTAATTTCTATTTTTTTGACCGAACTAATAGCAGTTTTTTCTTCAATAAAATTTGGTAACTCTAATTCACGTAATACTTCATTAGCTGACTGATAGCGATCATCTGGTTTTTCTGCTAACATTTTATTAAGTATAGCAGTCAATCGGTCGCTTAATTTTACGTAAGAATGCCATTGCCAATCAAAATTTCGGTCTAACAATAAATCTGGTGCTTTTCCTGTCAAGAGAACGATAACACAAACACCTAAAGTGTAAATATCACTACAATAGTAACACACTCCTCTACGTATTTGCTCTACAGGAGCATAACCCCATTTACCTACAACAGAACCAAAGGAAGACCGTTTAGTATTATTCACAGACCAAATCTTACTGATTTTTTCTTTGGCTAAGCCAAAATCAATCAGTACTGGTTTCGATTGGTCTGTTCGAAGCATTATATTGTCTAAAGAAATATCTCGGTGAATTAGATTACGTTTATGGATATACTCTAAAACTGGTAGCATATCCCACAACCACTGATTTACCTCAGCTTCAGAAAATGGCTTCCCTGTTTGAGAAATGCGTTCCTGCAAAACTTGAGAATATGTTTTACCTTCAATATATTCTTGTACAATGAAAAGCCTTTGTTGATCTGTAAACCAAGAAATGAATTTTGGAATTTGTGGGTGATCCACGTTATATAAGATTTTTGCTTCTCTCTCGAATAACTCCTGAGATTTACGAAAAACTTCTTTTCCTCTGTTTGCAGGTACAAATTCTTTTAATACACAAGCTTCGCCAAAACGTTGGGTATCATATGCTAAATAAGTTCGCCCAAAGCCACCCTGTCCAAGAAACCTCTGAATTAGATAGCGATTACTAATTAATTTTCCAGCGTTCATTTGTTATTGCTTTTATGCTGTTTTTATTGGTAACTAGCATACAAAATTTACTAAAAGAGTGACAATTTGATATTCCTGTAGACTCATATCTTGCCGTGACCGTGACTTGTGCTTAAGGTACATCTCCTCGATTTAGATTTGAGTTATAACTCCTTCGCCCATTTTTTGGGAGTCAGAAGATAGGCTACTCAAGGTAAAAAATTGACCGCCAAGTTCAGATAAACAAAAAAGTTAGAAAATTTCAGCCACTGTAACTTTCTTAAATACGTTGTCTATCTCAAAAGTAAAAAAAAAGTTGGGAAGTTTCTCAAGCTTACGTTTGCGTAGCGCGTCACAAGGCTAAACAACGTTTTTTAAAGATAAAAAATTTGGAGAATTTGCTCAAATTTTTATTCTACAAGAGTTGCAATTCATAGAATTTATCACATTTCAAAAGATGTGAGTTATCTACCCACAAAAGTTATTTCCCAACTTTTTTGTTCACTTTCCAACTTTTTTGCTTATTTTCCAACTTTTTTGTACCTCCACAACACTTGTAGGAATACAATTTCAACTATTCCACCGTCACGCTCTTGGCCAAATTCCTCGGTTGATCGACATCCAAACCGCGACGAGCAGCAATATGATAAGCCAACAATTGCAGAGGTATGACTGCAAGTATGGGAGAAAGTAATTCATCTACTGCAGGAACCGGAATCAAATCGTTAAAGATATCTCCAGCTTCTCCATCTCTAATTGGTGTCACCCCAATTAATCGAGAATCCCGAGCTTTGGCTTCCTGGGCGTTAGAAATCACCTTTTCGTAAACAGTACCAGGCATTGCGATCGCAACTACTGGAACTTTCTCGTCCAACAATGCAATGGGACCATGTTTCATTTCCCCAGCGGGATAACCTTCGGCGTGAATGTAGCTGATTTCCTTTAATTTTAATGCTCCTTCCAAAGCGATCGGGAAGTTAATTCCCCTACCTAAAAAGATGAAGTCCTTGGTTTCGTTGAACTCATGGACTAATTCTTCTATATATTTTTCTTGAGTTTCTAATAATCCTTCAATTTCTCCTGGGATCTGACGCAACCCGTTAATGATTTCTTGTAATTTAGCAGAAGAAACTGTTTTACGCAGATATGCTAAATCTAAAGCTAAAGCATAGAACGCCATTACTTGAGCGACAAAAGTTTTAGTCGCCGCCACACCAATTTCAATTCCTGCTAAAGTATTGATAATATTGGGTAGCATTCGACCCAAACTGCTTTCAGGACGGTTGGTAATCCCCAAAAGTCGCGCTTGAAACTTCGGTTGCTGTTCTTTACGCCGTTCCTTTTCCATTTCCAAAGCTGCAAGTGTATCTGCAGTTTCCCCAGATTGGGTAACACCAATAATTAATGTATTCGGAGTTAACGGCGATGGTGCATAGCGGAATTCCGAAGCATAATGCACTTGGGTAGGAATTTGAGCAAGATGTTCGAGTAAATATTTACCTATTAATGCTGCATGCCAACTAGTACCACAGGCAACAATTTGAATTTGTTCTACATCATTGTAAATCTCTGGAGGTAAACCCAGATTAATTGGTGCAACATTGGAATCATTTGCAATCCAATCACTGTTAAAATAAGCTTCTAAACAATCTCTAACCACTCCCGGTTGTTCGTAAATTTCTTTGAGCATGAAGTGTTTGAATCCCTGCTTTTCAACCATCATGGGATTCATATTCAGCATCCGGGGGTGTTTCTTTAACCTCCGAGCGTTAAAATCATAAACTTCAACACCCAAGGGAGTTAGGCGAGCAATTTCTCCATTATCCAGTGGGAGAACGGCTCGAGTGTGGGATAAAATCGCTGGAGTATCAGAAGCACAAAAAAATTCACCTTGACCAAAGCCAATTACTAAAGGTGCTTGCTGACGAACCACAATTAATTCATCGGGATAATCTGCGCAAACAACAGCAAGAGCAAAAGCTCCTGTCAGTTGATTAACAGTTTTCCTTACCGCCTCAAAGAAGGGGGAATCAAAATTCGATTCTCCTCCCAAAGCCTTTTCTTCTTTGAGAAACTGAGCAATTAGATGGGGGATAACTTCCGTATCCGTATCCGAAAGAAACTCATAACCTTGAGACTTGAGTTCTTCCCTTAGCTCGCGGTAATTTTCCACAATGCCATTTTGCACTACTGCAACTCGCATTGCAGTGTTCATATGGGGATGGGCGTTATATTCCTCTGGTTTTCCATGGGTCGCCCAACGCGTATGTCCAATCCCGATGGGGGCTGGAGTTTCTAAATTTTCTACCTTGGAACGTAAATTATGTAACTTTCCTTTTGCACGGACACAATTAACTTCACCCTCCCAGATTGTAGCTAATCCTGCAGAATCATAGCCTCGATACTCTAACTTCTCCAAGCCTGCCAATAAAATCTCTGTAGCTGCTTGCGTACCAATATACCCAACTATTCCGCACATTTACTCACACCATGAATACAAGTATTTATTAACAAGTATAGTTTCTACCCTGAAGGCAAATTGTTATATAGAAATCTTCAACAACATTATTTGGATGCTTTCCGGAAAATAATTGACATTGGGGATTAGTGACTGGCGACTGGGGATTGGAGATTGGTAATAAATAATGTTACCGCACAGTAATTAATTAATTAGTGATATCATGTCCGGCAAAACGCTTGTAATAAGTTTCGTAGTAGCGCTTTAGGGCGATAGACAAATATTGGGGCTAAAGCGTTGCTACAAATATATTTTTTCATAAGTAATTAAGCGAACATTATATGAGTGATTGATTGGTTGGCTGGTTGCAGTTGTTATGTTGACCACAACCTATAAAGAGATGGTGTGGTGAGCCACAAACAGTTATCAGTTAATGCGCTACCGCGCACGCTAGAGGCTAACGCCGACGCCGCAGGCTCTAGCGTGCACGACCTAGCGTAAGCGTACTGTAAGTATTGTGCATTAACTATCAAATGATAACTATAATCCAAATAAAGAAACACTCACCATCCCAATATAGATGGCGAGTGAATTTTTTACATTCAAGCTGTAAAACTACTTATTATTTGTAAATTAATTGTTAACTTTTATAGGGACTTACGCGAAACTGAGGTTTTTAAACTTGATATTAATACTTAACATTAATAAATGTTACAAATACCTCCAGCCCGGATTAATTATGAGGCTATGCGTAAATCCCGTAGCTCAGAAACTCAATCACCACCGAAATGTGATAGGAGTCAGGATTCAGTAGTCGGGAGTCAAAATTAATCATGGAAAACTAAGCAAAATAATATGCTCATCCGCTAGGACAAGTTCTGCATCTCCACGATCTTCGCAATTAGTTTAGAATCATTAGAATTTAAATGCCTAATATAATTGCTCCTCATGTCTCCTGACTTCTGTATTCTGACTTCTTCTTAAATGAATTTCTTAATAAGCTAGACCCATGCTGCGGGTGGTTTCAGCTCCGAGATAAACCCGAATGCTCAAAAAGTCGGTAGGACAAGCAGTTTCGCAACGCTTACAGCCTACACAATCTTCGGTACGTGGGGAGGAAGCTATTTGAGCAGCTTTACAACCATCCCAGGGAACCATTTCCAATACGTCGGTAGGACAAGCCCGAACGCACTGCGTGCAGCCAATACAGGTATCGTAGATTTTTACGGTATGAGACATTAAAAACAGGCTCCTTTTTTAAGTGTTCTTCTCTGTGAAGAGATCCGTAATCAAGGCTTAGTCTACCGCAGTGCACTAGTCGGCGTAATAATTCAGCTACATAACTTTAAAGAATGTAACAAGACCCAAATTAAAATTTCGTAGATCCGATTTCAACCACCATGAAAAAATCTTCGGAAAAGACTTTTACAGTAATGGCTGACTTTACGCCTTTAGGACAACAGCAACTACTTTCTATTAAATTGTAAGAGGAAATACTAGTTTATCTTCAATGTACAATCTCTAATTATTTATATGGCACTATATCAAAAATGCTTATGAATCAATGCTGACAAATAAAACATTCAAGAAAATATAAACCAGTAGTGAATTTTAAATCTTAGTAAATACATCGCTAAAGCATATAAACCGGTATAAATACACTGGTAAAAACACTGGTAATAATTAGAATACTAGCTTGTATGAGATACTATTTGTCTTTTCTTAATAAATCTTGCAATTACTTCTGTAACTTTCTTGGTGTTTTCTTGTCTCAAAAAATAACTGCCATAACATATTTTTAGTGGTAATGTCTGATTCTTTGCAATTAGTAACTTTACTCGGTAGGCTTTTAAACCTTGACTTAATTTTTCTTCAAAATCAACACTAACGATATCGGTTAATGAATGTTCCACTGTAGTAGTAAAAAATAGTAACCATCGTCTTTTATAAATCATAGAATCTCGAGAAGAATCGAAATCCCAAGTAACAATCTCGCTAGAAGCAGCTAACCAAAGAACATTCAGTAAAATTATCCCAGCAAAAACCCAGTCAATAAATGGCGTACCTTGGTGAACGATCAAAGAATTTTGCTTTTTGTCATTGATAAAATTGTTGATTTTGAGCGCGATCACATTTAATTCTGTCGTTTCTAAGTTAGATTTATCCGTACGGATGAAATGAAGCGGTACACCACCTTTTTGTGTGAGCAAAACAATTTGCTGGTATACTGACTCACTATTATTCACTGGAATTTTGATAATTTGAGCTTTTCGCATTTGCACTAAGGGAATCTTTCTCAATTCCGTTTTGAAAAACTCCGACCCTAATAACTTACAGTTCCCCTCGTTTCCCGTAAATCTTTCACAACTCAGGACATGTGCTCTTGTTAAAGGAGATAGGGCTTTGGTTAATTGAGGTATTAGCAGTAAAGTACAAAAACCAAAGAGCATCGAAATCAACTTCGGTACAAACCGAATTCTCAGTTGAGCATCTGTATGTTTTACAATCGCCATGATTTAAATCAAACAGTAATCACATCCTTCTCAGTTAAAGTATATAAAAATACTAGTGTGCTGTATATCTATTAATCAAAAACTTGACATATATCGTGATTAAAACTTTGCGAACGATAATTTTCAAGTCTGCTAATTTACATAAAAATTAAATACCACCAAATTTTTGATATTTTATAGCCAAAATTATTCAGTCTCATGTTATCGGAGTGTAGCAATAAATTTATTAGAAAGATATTCTATACAAATTGGTGCAGATTACAAAGAATATACATGATACATATGATTCTCAAGTGTTTTTATTTAAAATAGTATGCCACCCTTCTTTTTCAAGAACTATTATTAGTAGACAAAATTATTGACATCACTTATAGATATCTAAAGAAAAACTATATCTATCTTTTCACCAAAAAAAACTTCATAACTGTATCAAAGGATAGAAAATATAAAATAAGCTAGAATCTTAGGCAAAAGTTTAAAATCAAGATATTCTATCTAAATTTTTAGTCCGATCTAATTGATAATTTAATCATTAAGAGTAAACAAATCACAGATAGAGTGATTTTTATTACTCGAAGCTGCTGGTATCGGGAAATAGAAAATTAAGCAAGAATAATAGATAACTTTTTCATCTTTTTTTTACTTTTATAACTTCATTAATCGACGAATGATTGTTACTTTTAGAACATTTTGTTTATGTATAAATTTAATTTAAATCGCGATCGGGATAAATATATTGCTGTAATTTAATTGAAACTTAAAAAATTGCTAAACGTAACATAAAATCGTTAAGGTATTACAAGTTGCTGCGTTATTATCCTTCTATCTTTACAAGTAGCTATGGAAGCGGATTCTTTATCAACAGAGATAATTTTGATACATCCACATCAGACTTTAGGGAAAGTAAAACTTGATTGGATGCCACAACCAGGAAACTACCTTGAATTTTATGGTCAGACTTATACTGTATTGGAACGCCGTCATCGCTATCAATTGAAGACAGGGCGTTACCAATTACACCAAATTGCTCTTTATGTACAGTGTGCGACAAGACCAGATGAGAAGAGTTGGATTGATGGACGTTGGGTCATTGGCGATGCAAGTTGTTCTTATAATGCTTGTTCTGAAATGATCCGCTGTGCAGTCAATCCTGATGGTCCTTGTAAATCTTGTAACTTTTACGAAAAATCCTGACAACTATACTCATATTTGTTTTTAGAGTCTAGGACAAATCCAGAATCTAAAAAACATAAGATATAAAAACGGAAAATTCAGAACAAATCCCTAATCCAGAAATCGAATAATAATCAGTAAACTAAAATGTTCTAACAAGTAAATTAATTTTTTGGTTGTTAGAATTATCAGAAAAATTAAGAGAAACAAAATTCGTCTGGATTTGGCTTAGTATGCTGAAGTTTCTGTGAGTAAAATGTCTCCTACTTCTCTTCCCTGGGATATATCAACCTGAATTATTCCAATGGAATTAAAATTAAAACCTTTGAAAATTAAAACCTCTAGGAGTTGGGTCCTAAAATTTCTCCGACCTTTAAGCGACAACCATTAACAAAATCCCATCCAGATTGGGGTCGTTTACCCGGAAGTTGAACCTGATATAAAAGCAATAAACCATCACCGGTCTGTACTACTGGACCTTTTCCTTTTATGATGCTGAATACTTCCCCCGGTTTAGGGGATACTTCCGGTAACTTAGGTAACTTCTGCTGAATTTCTTCCATTTCAGATGGAACTTCACCATCAAAATTAGTACAAAAAGGAATTGTAGCAGTAACTTTAAGTGGCTGTTCGCGAAAAATAGTGTTGCAATTGGGGTAAAAAGCCCGGATCTGATTGTGCAATTGCAAAGCACCCACTGACCAATCTAACTGGTAATCTTCTTTCTTTATTAAAGGTGCATAGGTTGCTTCAGAATCGTTTTGATCTATTGCTTGAATTTCTTTCTTTTCCAGTTTTAACAGAGTTTCTACTAATAAATCCGCACCACTCGCAGCCAGTTTTTGTGCTAAATCCTGTGTATTGTCAAGCAAACCGATTGGTGTTGTAGCTTTCATGAGCATGCCTCCGGTGTCCATCCCAGCATCCATTAGCATGGTAGTAATACCAGTTTCTGACTCGCCATTGTACAAAGACCATTGGATCGGTGCAGCCCCACGATATTTTGGTAGTATCGACCCATGTACGTTAATACAACCCTGTGCAGGTATATCTAATATTTCTTGAGATAGAATTTGTCCATAAGCAACTACCACAAATATATCGGCTTCAAACTGACGGAGTAGCTCTAAAACTTCAGGATCTTTTTTGATTTTTTGGGGTTGCAGTACAGTTAGACTATGAGCACAGGCAACTTCTTTTACTGGTGAAGGGGTTACTTTATTACCTCTGTGACGACGTTTGTCAGGTTGGGTGACAACTGCTAAAACTTCAAATTCCGATCTATCTAACAAATTTAACAGCGTTGGTACGGCAAAGTCAGGAGTACCAAAAAATACTACTCTCATCTTCATGAAAACTAAATAATTAATAGTTAATCATTAGGGATAAATAGCTAATAGTCAATAGTACAATTAGGAAATGTAATTTTTGAAAAATACTTTTTTATAACGCTACAAAGTCGTAGTTATATAAACTCATAACTCATTTAAAGTCTACATAGTCATATAAATAAAAATTAAAGTGAAATTTATCACTACCTTTGTAAAGTATTTTTCAAGCGATTACTAGTCTTGCCTAATTAAAGTATTTAATTCACCAATAGATTAGAAAATCAGGAAAAATATAAATATAGGATGAAAATAAACACAAAATGAAAGATTATTATGCCCTGTAACCACAAAATTAGCAATTAAATGTAGAGCAAAGTAAGTAGAACAAACCAAGTAAAACAAATCAAATATAGTTTTATGTCTTAGAAAAACTAAACCTTTGTTAAGTAAAGCTTTTGTAACTCAAGCCTGATGAATCAAATCAAATATTAATAAATAAAATACTTCACATAAGTCGTCATCACAATCATTTAAATCGAAACATATCTGTTTCAATTGTTACTCATGTATTACATTGTTTAAACATTCTAAGGAATAACATCTCTAAGAAATAACAGTTTTAAGAAAAAATTATTTAAAAAAGCTGTTAATAGCAGCAGATACTAAGTAATTATATAGTCACTTTTACGAAATATATATTTTTCTAGCCTATAAAATATTCCATTTAAAACTACTTTGTGAAGTAAATAAAGATTTAGTTTCGTTATTGCCGAACAAAGCATATTTTGATATGATTACGGGGGAGAAGCAAAAATTAAATATAAGCTTCTAATGCATCTACTCTTGATAAGGAAATAACCTAATTATATTCGTTGTATATACATCAAGGTTATAAGATGGTCAGAGTCTGTCGCTAAGTAGAAATATCGTACTTGAGCTTGGTTCGGTTTCGCGATTAGACACGTGAATCGGTTTTTCCCCTTGTGAAAGCTATTTTGAGTTAAATAGCAAGTGACAATTTTCAAAGTGATATTTCAGGAAATCTTAAGCGCGACCAGGCTTTGTATTTTCTATAACTCAAATCAGCTGGTGCTCTTACCAAACATTTGTTCTGCGAACCTGGTAATTCCATAAATAAATAGATTTTACTTTCAGCAATCAGATCCAATTCCAGCGTTCAACTTCACTAGTTGTTTGCTATATTTGAAAATCCAACTAGATGTTCGTAATAAATAAAGACTTAATAGAAATCAAACTTTTCTGACCCATCAGTTAAGTTTAAGGATTTACACAAATCCTCCAATAAATCGGGGGTATCGGGAGGATAGGAATCTTCAAGTATCGATAATTGGACATTATGTTGATAAAGGTGCAAGTCCTAGTTTTGTTGGGGGGCAAAACTTCTGCAACGCAAGAATTATCAAATTGTTAGTATTCCGACGATACTGGGAGATTGGTTTTTTATCAGCATCGTAACCTGACATGCAGTAGTTCATGATACATGATTTTCCAGAAATGTGCGAAATTTATGTAAATTGAGTAAACTATAGCTATAAATATCTAAGTTCTTTGTTATACAAGTATTTGTAGTGTTCCCTGTGGTCCCCCCCTAAGTCTTGAACCTCACACCGCAACCCCTTTTAGAGAGTCAAAGTTAGATGCTTAAATCCCTTTTATTATCAGGATGGTTCCGCGTGCAACCGTTCTTAAAATATGTTCTAGTTGTCGTTTTTATTGCTCCACTAGTTGCTGCATCAGGTAGTTCTAGTTCTGCAAAACAATCACAGCTGGCTAGTAGTATTCACTCAGACAGAGAAAATTTAGAACCTGAGTTAATATCTACACTTGTTTCTGGGGATACCGATCTTAATCGAGATCGTTTAGTTTCCCAAATTGACTCCACATTTAATCAATTTAATTCAGTACCAATTTCTATTGCTGCGGTTGGTAAACCAAGACTTATTCAGGCGGATGCTATTGATTTTTTGTCAGAAGCTGAAAATAGTGACCAAACGGAAGACACAACTGACAATGAATTATTAGCGGCTGTTGAATTAGCGCCATCAACCAATGCAAATGCAGCTTCCTGGTCAAGCAAGGAAATTCCTAGTGACCGCAAGCTAGTTGCTCGCTTAAAATCACACAAGGTGCAAACTTTAGTAAGAGTTGAATCTTTAGATGGAGATTCGGTTGCTCCTTGGGCAAAAGCTGTAGAGTCTGAAATCAAGCAGATACCAGTTCAAGAGGAGCCAGACCCAGAAAGCTTAGCAGCACAACAACAAGATCCATTAGCAAGTCCCCATCCCATTCCTTGGAAATGGATTATGGATACTCAACAGAAAATGAGCGCTAAAGGTGGTTCAGGAGTTCGTTACTACCGCAGTGTACCTGTGGTTTCTCCAGATGGTAGATATGCTGTTTACAGCCGAGTACAGCTAGAGGCTGAGCCCGAACTACATAAAAGTCGTGTGAGCAGCGTTTTATTTATTGAAGATAGAAAAACAAAACAGTTACGGGTAATATCTTCAACTTCTCGTAATACAGATGTCTTACTGAAAGTTAAGCATGACCAAGCAGACCGAAATGGTCAGGGAACTTTAGGGGTGTTAGTTCCTGTGAGTTGGTCGAAACAAGGCGATCGCTTCTTAGCTCGTTCTTTTGTATCTAAATTTCAAACATCAGACGGTTCAGATAGTGCAGTTATCTGGAACCGACAAAAAAATAACGTTGACGAAATATCTCCAGAAAATAAAAGAGATTCCCACGAGCAAGTAGCAGTGATGTTGGGTTGGAGTCAATCTCAACCTGATAATGTTCTCTTCCGCACTGGCGAACTAGGTGAAGAGGAATGGCCTTTAGTTGCAGTATCCAATGATGGTCAAACATTTGCAGCAGAAAAATTAGACCAACCAATTACATTTGGTAGTAAAGTTTCCGATGTTTGGGATCAGTCAGAGGTCGCTTACAGATAAAAGAGTTGATAAATATTAAATATCAATAATTTCCCGTTATGCTTAACAAACAGCAATAACGGGTATTTTTTTATGGGTATAGAGCTACGCGCAAGTAAAAAGTCAAAAGTGACCGCGTCAGAGCCGGATGTTAAACCTTAGCGGTAGCTTGGTAGATTGCACGCATCTGACTATATTAGCGCTTAGCGGCTAGCAAAGCGTAACGGCTCCGGATCCGTAGGTAGCGGCTCCGGATCCGTAGGTAGCGCAGCTATAGGTAGCGCAGCTATAGCTATAGGTAGCTCAGCAAAATCAAATATGACCTGCAGTCACGCAATACCTACACTGCGGTTAGAACATGACAAAGCCATATAACTAACGTCACGCTATCACTAACATCGTAGATGCTTCTAACGCTAGACACCAATAAAAGCTTACAAATGATAGCTTTTAGCGTCTCTACGACGTTAGCGGATCCATAAGGTAGCGTAGCTGTAAGACAAACAGAATTTACTAATCTTCTAGCCTTGTTACGTAGTGCTATATTTCAACTCATGAGTAATATTATTCATCAGTTTCTACCGAGATTTTGCATTGCAACATCCCTAAAATTTTCTCTAAATTTGATATGCTGCCTAACTTTGATTTGTTAATTAAAGTTACATTGTGATAATTTCAACACAGGGAAAAATACAAGTACTAATTAGAAAAGTTATTGGGAAGCTTCGCTAGTATTACCCTGGCTATTAACCTGGCTATCAGCTTCCTTAACTCTGCGTATCGGTACGTTAGCAATTAAAGCAGAAGTGCGATCATTACTTTCTAACGAAAATTCCAAACCATCCGACTCTACTTCCACATAGCGACAAACAATTTGTAGGATTTCTTGCCGCATTTGGTTTAACATTTCAGGACTTAAATCGGCGCGATCGTGAGCAATCACCAATTGTAGGCGACGTTTGACATGATCGCGACTGTTTCCACTAGTGCGAAACAGAAGTCGTTCAAGAAGTTCGAGAATCATTGTAGCCATTAGTGCTTGAGCACAAGTGTTTAAATATTACAGTATCTTTGTCCACAACAATCTTCGGAGACGGGAGAAGATGTTGTCGTTGGGTGAATCAAGATCGAGAAATTCAACCGTTTCTCCTTCCAATCTGCGGGCAATATTTTCAAAAGCTACAGTAGCTAAAGAAGAATTCTCTGATGATAACACTAATGGTTCACCGCGGTTGGTTGAAACGATTACACGTTCATCGTCAGGGATAATTCCAATTAGTGGAATCGCTAAAAGTTCCTGAACGTCCTCCACTGACATCATATCATCGACTCGTACCATTGCGGGTCTGATCCGATTTACGATTAAGTGGATACGCTTAATACCTTGTGCTTCTAATAACCCAACTACCCTGTCAGCATCGCGAACGGCTGCAATTTCTGGAGTTGTTACAATTAAGGCCTCTTTTGCAGGAGCAGTTGCATTTTTAAAACCATTTTCAATGCCTGCAGGACTATCAATTAAAACATATTTATATCTTTGTGCTAGAGCATTGACAAGTAATTTCATTTGTTCGGGAGAAACTGCATCTTTAGTACGATTTTGAGATGCTGGAAGTAGAACTAAATTTGGTTGTCGTTTATCTTTGACTAGAGCTTGCTCCAAACGACATTCTCTAGCTAAAACTTCCACAGCCGTGTAAACGATGCGGTTTTCCAAACCTAACAACAAATCTAAATTACGCAAACCAAAATCAGCATCAACTAAAGCAACTTGACTTCCGATTTTGGCTAACGCCATACCCAGATTGGCTGTAACAGTCGTTTTACCTACCCCTCCTTTACCGGAGGTAATGACAATAATACGGGTCATGATATGAGCACGCTCGATGAGGAATTAGCAATATATAGAATAAAAGATTTACAGCTCCAAATCGGTTTTGGGTAACTGCGTCCTGGTAAAATCAGTAGCCCTAGCTACACGTATTCCTTCTAGGGTGACGTAAGCCACTTCTGGATAAAATTGCGTCAGAGATTTTTCTGGCGCTCTGGCTACAGCATCTGCAATTCTTAACTGGGTTGGTTCCATTTGCAGTGCCATAATTTGGCATTCGCGGTTACCCTTAGCCCCAGCATGAGCAATACCACGTAAACGACCCCAAACTAAAATATCGCCATCAGCAATTACAATCCCTCCTGGGTTGACATCACCCAAAACAACTATTGTTCCAGGATGACGAATTTCAATTCCAGAACGGACTGTCATCTGCATATAGAGTGCAGCACCTGGAGCAGTTGCATGTTTCGGCTCGGAACTTAAAGCCTTGGGTGCTTGCATTTGTTCCACCGAATAACCTGCAGAAACTGCAGCAATTGCTGTTTGACGACGATTAGTAGATACTGATTTTAGTTGGATTTGGAATTCACTTAAAGTCTCTGCTAACTGTTGTAGTTGTCTGCCATCTAAAAGGCGATCGCCTGCTACCAGATGTAAGTTGGTATTTGGCGTTCGTAAGCGATAGCTGGCATTCAATCGCACCTTAATTTGTTGCCAAATTTCTAACCAATGATGTTCCGCATTACTGAGTTCTGATTGGGTAGGCAAAATTAGTAACAGTCTTCCACCTTCAGTTTTAAACTGAACTTGGACATCGTTTCTCAGACTGTTCTCTTGCAGTGCTGTATCGTATAGTTGTATACTGTTAGTCTCAGTATCTATTTCGCCTTCTTGAGATTCAGAGATGGCGTTAGTGGGTTTCGAGTTATTAGATTTTGATTCATTAGATTTTGATTCATCTTCAGAAGTTTCAGGTTTTAGCCTGGGACTGGAAGATTTAACATCTGTGTTGTTAGCTTTTAACTCGAGACTAGAAACAGTGGATTTTGATTCTCCATCAACAGCAGCTTTTGATTTTGGCTTTATATCAGACACATCAGATTGTGACTCTACATCAGGGATGGCAGAATTAGAATCTAAATCGGGAATGACGGAATCGGAAGTCATGCAACACCAGCCAAAACAGAGGTAGTAACCTAGTAATTATGAAGGACGATCGATTATCCCAGAGCAACTATAATGACTTTTTAGTTAAAATATTTACACTAATTGACTCTGAGTTTTGGTTTCCTAAGTTTTTTATTTCCTAGGTATTTGGTTTCCTGAGTCTTCTATAAGTCAGGCTTAGAGCATCAGCATCACCAACATTACCTGGGAAAAGTACTACAGGTAAATTCGGAAACTGAGGATGCTCCGCAGTTGTCAAAATTATTGAACAACCAGGTAAAATTTGACCGAGCAAGCGCGCCCAAGTCAAATTTAAACCTTTGCTAAGTACATCATTAGAAGTAATTCCCCCTTTGCTGATTAAAAATCCTATATCAGATGGTAAACCGCGAACAATATCCATTAACAAGTTGGAAACTTTTTCTCCAAATTGCAACCTTGTTGTGACATCCTCAAAAGTAAGTTCTTCGCGGCTAGTATATACTACTGGTGTTTTTCCAGATTGATATGCTGCGTTAACTTTTTCGAGAATTTCGCTTAGCAGTTTAGCAGATGTATTACCAGCATCATTAGCTAAGCGGGATACATTCACTTCTATACCGGCAGTGCCAGCAGTTTGCAACAGTACTTCTAATTGTTGAGTTGTCTTTTTTACATGTGAACCAACAATTACAGCTCCTGGATTACCATCTCTGACGTAATCAGACATATTTTCAGGAGCGGTTGGTTGGGAAGGTAAAGCGGCTAATGCTGTCAAGATACTTGCTGCCGAACGGAACAAAAAACGTTTTCCTTGACTTGCAGCACTGAGCAAATCTCGAGCAAATAAATTCAGATCGGCTTGGGTTTCACCATCAACTACAGCACATTGATTGTCGCTTAAACTCATCAAGCGTTCCAGACTTCCAGTACGAATATCTTCTAATAAAAATCTTTCTACTGAGTCTGAATTAATTTTTCCAGCGGTTTTTTCTTCGACATATTTTGGTAGATAGCTATAGTGATAGCCAAATACAGAATCTCGGGCAAATTCAGTCTCATGCACTGGTGTGGGAACGCCATCAATGATTAAATAATGTATGCTATCACGAGTTACCCGCCCGCCTTCAAAAAAAGCTGGTACTAGAAAATGAGCGTCAAAGGATCCTAATTCTTCAGCGATCGCGTCAGTTTCGATGGGATAATGTCCCCGCAACGTTGAATCAGAGCGACTAACTACCAGAAAATCTTTAGTTTGGGTTTCTTCCAATGCTTGTTTTAAATTTTGACAAACTTCTTTAGTTACAGAGGCTGCTTGTTCTGGGGTCAAAGACCTTGTATTGGTTAAAATAAAGAAAATTGGCGCATCATCCCTGAGTCCCCGACATAAAGTTTCCACATCCCAACGCATCAGCAACAAACAACTATGAACTGTTTGCGAACCTGTGGGATCGTCATCTAAAACAATTATTTTTGGTTTGGAATTCATGTTAAAGTCAACGGCTAAGAGTTAACGGCGCGACTGCAATTCTAAAAAGATGGGGTTTTCGAAAAAGATTGGCTTTTCGAAGAATTCATCTTCTTCGAAACAGATTAATTTATGGAGATTGACTCCACGGAAACTTCCCGCTTACATTTTTCGTAATTTTCTAATTTGGTCTTGCACGTCAAGAGCTATCTGCAAAGATTGATTCAAAAGTTGAGCGTATTCGCTGGCTTCTGAACTAGCTTGTAAGGCTTGCAGATTAGATAAATTATCAATTAATAATTCATGCTTCTGAGCAATTAACTTTTTATTATCCCGTAAAATTCGCTCTGTTTTCAAAGCCCGAACTAAATCTTCTCTGATTAATTTTAAAGCGGCGATTACTTTTTCTCGGTCTTCGAGATTACTTTGTAAATTTCCCGAACTTGCTAATTGGTCGTTAATATCTATGGCTTCGATTAGTTTATGATATTCATCAACTTCATCTAAAAGTTTTGCCAGACTTTGTGGAGAAACCTTGCGTCGCCACAACCATCTTCCAAGAAAAACTAGTGTGGGAACAACGATTAACAATAGAATTGCTAGTTTAATGGAAGAACCAATTATTGGTAAAATAATAAATGCATAAATAAATCCAATAACTATTGGAGTTAGGGCTAGCGCCACAATTAATTCATTAATAAAAAAATTCAGTCGCTTTTGGCGATTTTTAAAAATAGAAGGTCGAAAAATATCATCGGGGTCAAATCCACTTAAGTGTCTTAATTCCCCTTTAGAAATTTCTAAGCCTAATAAATCTGGCTGCAGCACGGTTAGATTAATATCTTACAAGTGTTAGTTAGATTAATTTTAATTGGGATTGGCGACTGGCGACTGGCGACTGGGCATTGGGGATTAGCGATTGGGAAATTAATTTTTCTTTTAGTTCACGATCGCTGGCTGCTATTTTATGTTTTCAGGAAACAATTGATACTTGTAGCAAGTCTCAGACGAAAGAAAGGGTTGGGTTACGTATTTTCACCGCTCCCCTAACCCAGGTAATATAAGGAGTGCATCATAAATACACTCATCCCTACTGTAGAGACGAGAAACTTCACGCCTCTTTAATGGTCTACAAAACACAAAATATAATTTCCAGATCGGGGAAAATATCATAACCATAAGCAAAAGCAATTTATTTCAGGGAAATCACTGATTTTTATTAAATAATCTTAAATATCAAGATTTTCTGATTTTTAGCAGTAGTCTATTCTTGATTGGTTATTTCATTTTTTTATTAAGTATCTCATCAAGATTTTCCGAGCAATCTTACAAATTTGCTCGGATTTCTGGAGTTTATCCTCAAATCTATAAATATTCTTGTCAAATATTTCTTTATTTTCGAATATTTCTAAAATCCCACTCTGAAGTCTTGTAGGGAAAAATAGTGCTAGATATGATGAAATCTTAAAATTATGAATGGACAAGAAGTTGCTTTAAGCGGTACCGGTGTTCTCAGAACCAACTCACAAACCGAGAATAGGGTAAATATTCGTTTGGGTCCATCATTGAGTGATGGCATAATCACCCAAGGAAGAGATGGGGATAAAGTTGAAATCTTCAGTAAAAGTCAGCCTGCTGGTGATACCTACACCTGGTATCAAATAAAATTTGGTTCGGGAGCAAATGATATTGGTTGGGTACGGGAAGATGTAATTAGAGTGAACTTGAACAGCAATCCTAATCCATCTGATACAGATACTCGGTTACGTTTCAAAACTGATAGTAAGACTGTGAGGGTTTATGAAGAAGACGGACAAGTCTACATGAATGTCTACGATAACCGATCGCAGGTTACAGACCCCAACGGAATAGCTGTTGCAAGAATTCCCCAAATTTATCGCGATGATGAATCAATTAGCTACATCGCACATCAAGACCGATTTGCATATTACGTAAGATTTATTCCTTTCGGCGAAATCGATTTCATTATTAGCGATCGCAATAACGGTAACGTTCGTACACAAGAACAAGGTTTTAGTGCGAGTGGTACTGAATATCAAAGATAGGTAATGGGTAATAGGTAATAGGTAATGGGTAATAGGTAATTGGTAATTGGTAATTGGTGATAGATCCAAAATTCTTTACATCTTCCCTATACAGTCGCATTACTTATTTCCCATTCCCTGTTCCCCGTTCCCTAATAACTGATAATTCTAAGGATACAGACCGCGATCGCGTAATGCTTGAGCGACTCTCCCTACACCTAGGACGTAAGCTGCTAATCTTAAAGGAATTTTTCTGGCTTTTGATTGTGCGATAACTTCACGATATGCTCGCACCATCAATTCTTCCATTTCTTGGTTGACGCGTTGCTCGTCCCAAAATAAGAAAGAAAGACCTTGCACCCACTCTAAATAACTGACGACCACACCACCAGCGTTAGCTAGGATGTCTGGTAATATAGTAACTCCCCGCGCTGTTAATGCTTGGTCTGCTTCAAGGGTTACTGGTCCATTCGCAGCTTCGGCGATAATATCCGCTTTTATGCGATCAACATTCTCATCGGTAATTTGATTTTCTAAGGCTGCAGGAATTAAGACATCACAGGGTAAAGCTAGCAAATCTGGATTACTAATAGGTTTGGCTTGGGGAAAAGCAACTAGGTTGCGACGGTTTTCCTTTGCGTAGGTAAGTAAAGCGGGAATATCCAAACCAACTTCTGAATAAACACCACCCGCACCGGTAGAAACTGCAATAATTTTTGCTCCTGCTTGATGTAACAAGAAAGCTGCAGCACCACCGACATTACCAAAACCTTGAATGGCAATTTTCGCACCTTTGAGGGACTGACCCCGATCTGCAAGCGCTTCCCGGACAGTAATCATTACACCGCGTCCCGTCGCCATTTCCCGTCCTCGGGAACCACCGACAGATATGGGTTTACCCGTAACGACTCCGGGTACAGCATGACCCATGTTGACAGAATATGTATCCATCATCCACGCCATTTCCCGCGCAGATGTACCCATGTCTGGTGCGGGGATATCAACTTCGGGACCGATATCTTTTATTAACTCGCTGATATAACGTCGAGATATCCGTTCTAATTCACCGACGCTGTAGGTTTTGGGGTTAATTGCAATTCCTCCCTTGGCTCCACCATAGGGAATACCCACAAGTGCACACTTCCAAGTCATCAGCATTGCTAATGCCGAAACTTCCCGCAGACTTACTGCAGGATGATAGCGAATACCACCTTTATATGGACCTAAAATATCGCAATGTTGTACCCTATGTCCCGCCAAAACTTGGATGTTGCCGTTATCTCGCTTGATGGGAATAGATACAGTAACAACTTTGCGGGGATTACTCAATATTTCTAATAGACCTGCTTCTAACTTTAATTCTTTCCCGGCTTGGTCTAAGTAGCTACAAGCTTGATCAAAGGGACAAATATGGGCTGGAGTTGGAGTTTCTAAGGGTAATGAAGGAGAAGAAACCATAATATTTTCTGATAGTTGCGGGGTTACCGCTGATAAGATATTTAATTCCAGCCTAGCTTTTTTTCTTCTACTTTTCTGGAAAAATGTAAAATTCGTTACTTTTTTAAGTTTCGTTTTATATTATGTGACGATCTGTAGTAGAGACGCGTTAGCGGATCCGTAGGTAGCGCAGCTAGAGCCTACGGCGTCGGCGTAAGCCTCCAGCGTGACCGTAAGGTCATTATTTCGCGTCTCTACAAGGATTTTGGGTGAAAGTAAATTACCAAGCTTCATCTTCTTAACTGACGCAAGGTAAAGGTAAAAATTCCCTTGGCAAATAACCACAGTAGATAAAACGGTAAAATTGCGATCAGCAACAAAATTCCCACAAAATTACCCAGCCAGCGCCTCAAAATACCAATTGGAGTTTGTTGAACTTGTAAGGCTGTCAAATTTTTTCGCACTGTTACTGTAGTGGGATGATTTACTCCTAACACCCGTTCACACATCTTCAGGGCTTGTTGATAAAGGGGTTCGGCTTGGAGGTACCTTCCTTGCTTTGAGTACAGCAATGCTAAATTGTTCAAGCTAGTAGCCACATCTAGATGGTCGCCTTGAAACAGGTGCTTTCTCATCTGGAGGGCTTGTTGATAAAGGGGTTTGGCTTCTGTGTACCTTCCTTGACTTGAGTACAGGAGTGCTAAATCACTCAAGCTAGTAGCCACATCTGGATGGTCGCCTTGAAACAGGCGCTTTCTCATCTGGAGGGCTTGTTGATAAAGGGGTTTGGCTTTTGTGTACCTTTCTTGGCTTGAGTACAGGAATGCTAGATTGTTTAAACTAGTAGCCACATCTGGATGATCGCCTTCAAAAAGAACCTTGCAAACTCGTAAACATTGTTTATACCAAGGTTCTGCTAATTCATACAATCCTTGTTCTTCATAAAATTTTCCAACCCCTACAAATACCCAGATAACTTCTTCTTTAAGAACAACTTTTTCCTCAAGAACTGATCTAGGGTAATTTATTTGTTCTGCAATTTCTGCAATTAAACTTCTTCCCAACTCTTCCAGATAAGGATTTGTAATTTCCAATAATTTAATATCTTCAGAAGTTGGTGATTGGAGAATATTTTTGGTAATACTTATCATCGCAATCGCGAATCTTCTTTCCAGAACTAATTTTTTACTAGATTTTGCTAATTGTGCTTGCAAAAACCACCGTACTAGGGAATGAATTTTGTAATATCCTGATGTTTCTTCAAGGAGTTGGAGTAAATTGCGTTCGTAGAGTTGCTTTCTCGCTTCGTTTAACTCTTGTTCTGACCAAGTTAGTTGTTTTTCTTCTTGTTCTTTATCATCTTCTATAGCTACCCAAACAACCAAGTTCCAAAGAATTGATTGAGGAGAAAATAAACTTAAAAATTTTCCTAATTGTTGCGTTAGGGGTTCGAGTTTTTCCCAAGTTAAAGCAAACGCGGCTTGAACACCCAGTTGAGTTGAATTGAGAGTTTTCCGGTCTTGTAGGGCTTCTGCTGCTAATTTTTGCTCTTGCAACCTTTGCAGCATTATAGAAAGGGATATTTCGGGGTCTTTAACTAAATATAGCAACCGCCAGGTTAGCTAGGACGCTAAAGTCAAGACATGCTCCATGGCTTCTCGCAGTGTTCCAAAATTCTCGAGTT
>NZ_LMTZ01000032.1 GCF_001456025.1 Mastigocoleus testarum BC008 | reverse complement strand
AAGCTATGATTTTATCCTTGAAGCTCTATTTTATGAAGCATTATTATATGCATCTTCATAGAGAATTGGTATTATAGTTTTCGATGAATATAACGTGCTCTCAGTTTGTCTAACTTGGTTTAACCCCAATAGGACTTAATTCCTTCACTTATTTTGCTTATAAACAGGGGCGATCTGAAAACATACAGTTCAGTAATCAAGTCTAACCTTCAACAAATATAATAATGCGTAAACTTATTGGCTCCCCAAATGCAACAGGTGGTCTAGAATTTACAGAAGCGCAAATACCCAAATCTCTACCAAATGAATGTCTTGTCCGCGTGACTACTTTTTCTATGAATCGTGGAGAAATTAGTTTTGCTCAAAGAAATGAATATGCTGGAAAGTCTATTGGTTGGGATGTAGCTGGTACTATTGAAGAAGCTGCAATTGACGGTAGTGGTCCACAAGTTGGAACTAAAGTTGTAGGTTTTTGTACTCGTATGGATGGTTGGGCTGAATATGTGGCGATTCCCAGTAATTTTTTGGCTCCCATCCCTGATGGTGTCTCTGATGATGTAGCTGCGACATTACCCGTTGCAGCTTTAACTGCACTTCATTGTCTGGAAAAGGGGACAAGACTACTGGGAAGTAAAGTGCTTTGTACTGGTGCAACCGGCGGTGTTGGTTTATTTGCGATTCAATTAGCAAAATTAATGGGAGCAGAGGTGATCGCTCAAGTCCGCAAACCAGAGCAAGTAGATTTTGTTAGCAGTTTCGGCGCAGATAATGTAATTATTACAAGCAATGGTGAAGCAGCAAAACAGTTTGCACCTTATCGTTTAATTGTGGATGGTGTTGGTGGTGAACTTCTCGGTAACTTAACCAAATTTGTTGCGAAAGGAGGAACCATTGTTACTTATGGTTCAACAGGTGGCGATGAAACTACATTGTCTACCTCATCAATGCATATGAACGGCGGACAGCATACTCTCTACGGTTTGGCACTCTATACAGAGGTAGAATTTGAAACTGCAAGTTCTGGTTTAACTCGTCTTTTAAAATTAGTAGAACAGGGAAAACTAAAAACTCATATTGGTAGAGAAGGTACTTGGGAAGAGGCTGGAAAAATTGCTGCAGAATTTCTCCAACGTAAGTTTACTGGTAAAGCTGTAATTCGGGTGTTAGATAGTAAGTAGGCTAATGAATATTGCGGAATTAAGGTATTATCCTTCTCGAAAGCTATTGTGCTATCTGCTAGATAGTGTCAAGTTTCAGAAGATATGTCATTTCACGATATAACCAACTTACCAAAAGGTTCTTGCGATCCAAGATCTGTATCTCCTGAAACCTTATCGATTAATGATCACCTACAAGTAATAGAACTACTCCATGGTGTTTATTTGTGTGAGGAAAGTCACGACAATGATGCACTAAAAAAATATTGACTCTCGATGATATCAACGAATATCTCTTGTTTAGATGTACAGAAGGTGCAAGTACTTTTATTGAGTGCTTGAAAAGCAATACTGCAGGTTTTGACGGTATCAGACATCAATGTTTATATTTTTGTGAGAAAAGCTTAAACAACAGACAATGTAATAATAAAAGCTTAGTGAGGGATGCTCAATATGGAATATAAAAATCCTATAGTTGCATCCCTCTTTAGATTTAGAAAGGATAGATGAGAACTCAGTCGAAAATTACTGTCAAAGCATGGCAAAGTCCAGGAATTCTTCTGGAGAAATACGATTATACTTCGGGAACTGTAGAACCCCTTCCGAAGCACTCCCATGACGAATATCAGTTAGGGTTAAGCTTTAATTGTCAAGGAGAATACTACTATAGAGGCAGTTATAATCCTATACCTATTGGTAGCCTCAGTATTATTCATTCTGGAGAAGTCCATTCCCCTAGTCAAAGAAATAGTTTACCAACACCTGTATCATTTTTAATGATGCATGTTGATTCTAATTTATTAAAAACTATTACATCAGAAATAGCTTGTAAACGAGTTAGTTTCCCTTTTTTCCCTCAAGTATCAATCCGCGATCGCCAAATCATCAGTATGTTTCAAGAATTGTATATTCCCGAAACCAAAAGATTAACTAAGCTCGAAAGAGATTCTCTAATTTTAGATTTATTTGCGTCCTTAATTATTCTTCACGCTCAAGAACGCCCTTCAATACAAATACCCAAAATTGTCAAACCTGCGATCGCTAGAGTTCGGGACTTTATTCAATGTCACTATGCTGACAACTTATCATTAAAGGAATTAGCCAATATTGCAGGCTTGAGTAGCTACTACCTTAGTCGTTCCTTTAGCAGGGGGATGGGAGTATCTTTAAGTGCTTACCAGATGCAGATTCGGATAGATCAGGCAAAAAAGTTACTTGCTCAAGGAAAACCAATTGTAATGATCGCTTCTGAAATAGGTTTTTATGATCAAAGTCATTTCGCCTTACATTTTAAGCGTTTGGTGGGAACTACTCCGGGGAATTATAAAAAAGAGCAGTAATGTTTAAGCTTGTAATCTGAAATCGTCATAAAACATACCTACAACTCAAGTCTTAAAAGCTTGATATAACAATTAGTGCAACTATGAACTGAGCCTACCCATCTAAAGTCACCATTAAAGAGATATCATATTAACTCTTTTTTTACCTGGGGGACTTCAATCTAATGCTCTGTTAGCAGCCCTATGATTCTCCCAGATGTCAAATAGCATTCCAGCAAGTAAAGCACAAAGCACTTTAGCGAATAAATACGCTGTGTCAACAAGGACTAAGCTAACTAAAAAGACTAGAACGTATACGAAACTAATCAACCATATACAAGAGCCTACTGACTCATCGCGTGGTTAATTGCACCATAAACAATATTACGTAATTCATTGTAGGTAGAACTGTTATTAGCTAAGTCCCTGCGCATGGTTTTGCTAAATTCCAGTTGGAGACCCATACCATTTGTATTCTTATTGACAATATTTTGAGATGATGTACCTTATAATCCTTCACAAACTTCTCCGGATTGAGCTTGTGTCGCATCAATTCCTTGTAATGTGTAATGGCTGAAAGTACTTTGGTTATTTGCAATATAGTCAATAAAAGCCGATCTCTGAGCCGTATTTTTCCCTCCAACACAAATAGTGCCATTGGAATAACCGCGATGATCACCATAGCCATGAATAGAGACAGACTTGGGATGAGACTGCACTAGTCCAAGAGCTTGAGGATCATCAAAATTACTTGAAGTAATGTGAAGACGCTTGAATTGGCTAAGTCCATCTAAACAACTAGAACTACCATGACCATTGAAATCATACCGATTCCAGTTGTAAAGATTAGCAAGATCGTTAGAGATATTACTAGTCTTCAATTCAATCTTGCCACCATGAATAGACAGAACAACAACATTCCGGTTGGGAATATTAACACTACTAATTGTGTAGTCTGTACCTTCAACACATTGCTGGGAGTCAGACAGTGCCGGTGGAGTACAATTCCCAACTTGGAAACAGTTGAATTCATCTGCATTTGCAGAGGCTGGTACTAATAAGTGGCTAATGTAAAGGAGAACAGGAGTGATAAATGTCGCAAACTTAATGTGTTTGTTCACAGCATTTTTTTGATTTCTATATGTTTACGGTATGTTAGTTGTTGTGCAAAAGAACTTATGCCATAAATAGGTGAATTTGCAATAATACTTAAACATTAATATTTGTATCTGAAAGCTAGGTTTAAAGAATATTTCACTCATAAATTCTGCAAGCTAACATGTATGCTATTATACGCAAACCCTATGTTTATCGATTTTGAAGCATTCTTTGCCAAAATTTATTCATTGGTTTGATTTGTAATATACTTAATCCCTGTTAATTCACCTCAGGAAAGCTTAATAGCTCGTATAGTTATTCTTGAACTTTTTCCTTGACAAGAGAAAGCAGATTCGATTAGACTATTTTTAGTACATAAGTACTATTTTACGTCAAGGGTTTTGATGTCAAAGCCAACTCGATTTCAGCATCGGGTAAGTTTTGAGGCGATTGCCTAAGAATGACTTAAATATTTATTAACAGGAGTTAGAATATGACAACAGCTGTGGAAACGAGAAACAAGCAACAGTTGATACAAGCGTTTGAGCAAATAATTAACGAAAGACAAAGTCTGGAATCAAAAATTGCAACAAAACAGGAAGAAGCTGCAAAGCAAAAAAATCAAGAAGTTTTAGAAGCCGCTTCTGCGTACACAGTTGATAGTATTATCACCAGTTTAGCTGACCTACAGTTAGAGTTTGGCAGTATTATCAGTTCCTTATCGGAAAAGTTAGTAACAGAAAATTCTAAATTAGATCAACTCGAAAAAGCAATTGAAATTGAAAATCAATATTTACAAGAACTGCAAAAAATCAGAGTTGTAGCTGATATTTTAGATTTACTGACTAAAGAACACCAAGAAAAGTTAGCGATCTTAGAAGCAGATATTCAATCTAAGCGAGAAATACTTGAAAAAGAAATTACTCAAACCCGCAAAGAATGGGAAAAAGAGCAGACAGAATTTGAAGAAGCTGTAATTACGTATAATGAGTCATTAAGAAAGCAAAGACAGCAGCAAGAAGAAGAATATCAATATAAATTACAAAATACTCACAAAATAGATTCAGATACCTACGAGAGTAAAAAACGTAATGTAGAAAGACAAATTCAATATACAACTCAAGAGAAAGAAAAAAAATGGCAAGAAAGAGAGAAATTTTTGCAAGATAATCAAAATTTATTACAAGAACACAAACAAAAAGCTTCAGGTTTCCCAGGCGAATTAGATGCAGCATTTAAAAAAGCTAAAGAAGAAGCAATAAAAGAAACTGCTCAAAAAGCAAAAGTACAAGCTGATTTATTTGAAAAAGAGTGGGAAGCAAGTAAACAAAGTTACGAATTAAAAATTCAGTCTTTAGAAGAAACCATTAACAAACAATCAGAGCAAATTGAAAGTATTTCCAATCAACTTCAATCAACTCTCCAACAAGCACAAGATTTAGCAATGAGAGCTTTTGGTAATTCCAACTCTGCAAAATAATAATTATTATTTGATTTTTCCTGGGAAGCGGTGGAAATATACCTTTTACTAATTATTCCACAAATAAATTATTCCACAAATTATGAGGAGTTTTATTATGGTAGCAAAAAAACCTAATCAAAAAAATACTAAAGCAGAAATTCTTCAGGCTTATAATGAATTAGCAAAAGAAAAAGCTTTATTAAAAGCTGAATACGAGCAGAAATTACAAGTTAGTAAAGCTAATAATATCAATACCCCAATCTCGAACGAAGTACCAGTGAAAAACTCAAAAACTAATCAATCAACCGAAGCTCAACAAAAAATGAATTCTACAATTGAAAGTTTAAGTAAGATTCAATTAGGATTCGGTAGTGCGATTAATGAGTTATCAGATAGGTTAACAAAAAAAGCATCTAATTTAGGAGAAATTCAGGAAGCTGTAGAAAATGAATTACAAGAATTAAAACAACTCTATAATTTGACAGTTACAGAAAATACCTTAGATAGTCTGATTCAGTCATATAATAATAATTCTAAATCTTATCAGGAAGAATTTTCCCAATTATCAGAAAGACTGTTAGAAGAAATAGAAGCTGAGAAAAATACTTGGAATAAAGAGCAAGACGAACATAATGTCACAGTTCAAGAGCGTAATAATAGTCTTAATAGGAACCGTCGCAGAGATGATTCTGAATACAAGTATAACTTAGATATTCAGCGCACGTTAGAAAAAGAAGAATACGAGCAACAGCAAGCGTATTCATATCAGGAATTAGAAGAATTACAACAGGAATCAGAAAAAACGTGGGAAGAGAGGGAAAATACAATTTCTGAGCAAGAAAAAGAATTTGAAGAATATAAAAGTAAAGTAGAAGCATTTCCCAGCGAGAAACAAGCTGCAATCAAAAAAGCAACTGAGTTAGGTAAAGGTATTGCTCAGTATCAGGCTAGGGTAAAATCAGATTTGTATGCTACAGAAGTCGAAGGACAAAAGAACTTTTACGAACAAAGATTACAATCTTTAGAAAATACTATTAGTAATCAGCAAGAACGAATTGTAAATCTTTCCGAACAATTAGAATCAGCACTTCAGCAAGTACAAGATTTGGCTGTTAAGGCGATAGAAGGTAATGCTAATCTTACTTCCTATCAAGCTATGAAAGAAATAGCTCTAGAACAAGCAAAAGTTCAAGGTAAAACGAAATAAAAAATATTTGACTGAAAAATATAATTTCGCCCTCTAATAAACTCTCTAGATTATACCAATTAGCGAGATTCAGGGGGCGATATCTTGTTATTAATCGAATTATTACTCTAATAGTCCAATGGTTGAATTAGAAATGAGTAAAAAACTCACCCTATGATTGGGAAAAACTAAATATTTTCCTACTCAGACTTAATAATTTATACTTACAAGAGCGTATAATCTGGTATGTAGATGTAGTCAAATATCCAAAAATAAATGGGATTGGTTTGTGAGAATATAATCTGAGATTATAGTATAGTCGTTTTTCCATTTTCCAATTGTCGTACCAGGAATGGTCTGTCATTAAATTAATTTCGTCAATATCTTCAGACTCACATGCTAATTTGACAGCTTCTTCTAAAAGCATACTCCCAGGTGAACATTTAGAATAAGCAGGATCGTAAGCTAATTTCCAAATTAGAATCAAACGTTTCAAACGAACTGCTAAGTTGATTGCAATTGTTTTACCTTCAGCTTCTAATATGTGCCATTCTAAGAAACCGGCATTTGACAATCTCTGGGTGAGACTTTGATAAAATGCAATGGCGGTTGGGCTGTCGATTATTGCTGTACCTGCATCTTTTTTCCAACTTTTAGCTTCCACCTCTATCAGCTGAGTTAAATATTCTGCTGTTGCTTTGTTCTCACTCAGAAAGCTAAACTTCACATCTGGTAACTTATGGAGTTTTTTGGAAGCTTTATTGAGGTTGCTTCTAAAATTACCGCTCAAGCTACCTCGATATTCGGCAAAGTTATCTCTAATTCTTAAAAAAGCTCCCACACTATCCAATTCTTCAGTTAGAGTAAATCCCGATAATTTTTCTAAAACACCAATAGTTGGGGAATTTTCTGGTAATCGGTCGAAGATTATTCCAACTTGGTAGGGAAAATATTCAATTGCAGCATCAATCAGAAATGGAATGACTATATTTTCCTCTCCCTGTTTTGTTAAAAGGTCAATTGAGCATGTTTGTGCAGATCTATGGGTACCTAATAAAGCAAATTTGAATCCAAGCAAACGACGCAATTTGATAACCAGTGGCATTACACCCACTAACTCATCTCCATCATAAGCAAATAAACATGCCCACGATTCATCATCTTCTAAATAATGTTCAAAATATGATGAAACCCAAGCAATTGATGACATTGGTAATTGTTGAGGTGCTTCAAAGGTTAGCTGATTCCACTTGTTTGCATGAAAATTGAGTTCCTCAAAGCTTTGTACTACTTTTATTTGTAATTGTTTTTTATTTAATTTTTTTTTGTAGGCGAGCATGATTATATATGCAGTTTTCTCACGTTCATACTTGCTATGAATGTAACATCTGCAATATTCGATATTAATATAATTTTCTAAACTTTTCTAAGCTTTTATGAATTATGTTGTGTGTTTCACAGGAGTTAGCAAAACTAACAAATATAACAGAGGCCCTACTCCAAAAATTGTTTTTCTGAGATTAGAGAGAGCCTCTAGTGTTTTACCTTTCACCAGGGATATAACTATTACTGAGCTTGAAAACGATAACCTATTCCCCTAACTGTCTCTATCATATTTTCTCCTAATTTTCGTCGTAAATAACCTACGTAAACATTAACAATGTTAGTCCCAGGGTCATAATCATAGCCCCAAATTCGAGCAAGAAGTTGTTCCCTGGTCATAACTTGTTTGGGGTGACGCATCAATACTTCCAATAGTAAGAATTCACGCGCAGAAAGTTCGATTGAGCGTTCCCCAACCCAAACTTGGCGGCTCAATAAATCTAACTTTGCACGTCCAACTGTCAAAATTGTGTCTTGTTTTGAGGATGGTACTTGTCGATTTCGGAGTTGTACGCGCATTCGCGCAAGTAATTCTTCAAAACGGAATGGCTTCGTCATATAATCATCAGCTCCTCCTTCCAGCCCGGCGATGGTATCATCCAAAGCATCTCGCGCCGTCAAAACAATTATTGGTAAACTTTCTCCTTGTCCTCGCAATTCAAATAGAACATCTAACCCATCTCGGTCGGGAAGTCCTAAATCTAAAATCAGTAAGTCAAAATTTTCATTTAAAGCCAACTCTGTGGCTTCTTGTCCTGTTCCAACAATTGCAGTTGTGAAACCGTGCTCTTTTAAGCCTGTTTCCAAAAAAGCGGTGATGCGGGGATTATCTTCAGCAATTAAAATCCGATTCATGAGATTTGGATTGTACAGTTTTAAGTTATTGGTAATGAGTAATAATTAGAGAAGAGTTAGTGTTTGAGATGTATGAGTAGGGGTGAGTTAAGCCACAATCGGGTTAGCAAAGTAAAGCGTAATATGCATGGTGACAGGCATTAAAGTTGGAAATTACTCATTAGTGTTGACATTATTCTTTCTGGTTTAAACTATTTAGCTCTCCTAATTACACTTGCGATCGGTATCCAGAGCATCTCACTATAGTTATGGGGTAATCTTGAATACCATAAAGAAGCGTGAATTTTAGCTATAAACCTATAGGACATTAACTCTATAGGTTACATATTTTCAAGATTAGTTATCAAAGCATTCAGTACTGGTTAACCATAACTTAGGACACTGGGGGCACTAAACGCTAAAGGAATTACAATCGTAAAACTCGAGCCATTACCAACATCACTTTCTAAATTTATAGAACCACCATGTGCTTGGACTATAGCTTGGACGATTGAAAGCCCTAAACCGGTTCCTTCAAACTGACAATCACGATTAGTCGCTCTCACAAAACGCTCGAATATACGTTTTCGGTCTTCTAATGCAATTCCTTCTCCATTATCCTTGACCCAAAAATACACACGAGAGTCACGTACGCAAGAACCAATAGTAATTTTGTCCCCATCTTTGGTATGCCTTACTGCATTTTCTACCAAATTCATTATTGCCTGAGTTAGGCGCTGACGGTCAACTACTATTGGACTTAATCCTTTAGATTCCAAACACCAATTCCGATTTGCTAAAGTTCTTGCTTTTAAATACACTTCCTCTGTAAACCAATCTAGCTCTTCTGGTTTGCACCTGAGAAAATCAAATCTTTCGGCTTTCGCTAATAGTAGTAAATCATTTACTAAACGACTCATGCGATCCAACTCATCCATCACCAAAGCAATGGTTTCATTTTGTTCTTGAGGTCGATAATTGAGGATCTCTAAGTGTCCTCCAATGACAGTAATTGGAGTTCTTAACTCGTGAGATACATCTTTAAGAAATCTTTGCTGACTATCAAAAGCAAACTGTAAACGATCCAACATTTCGTTAAATGTCACAGTTAATTCAGCAATCTCATCTACACCTTCTACCGCAATGCGCTGCGTCATATCTGACTCAGTAATACTTTGGGCAGTTTTCTTTAATAAGCGCAGCGGAGATAATAGACGCCCAGTACTGATCCAGGCTAGCAAGAAGAAAAATCCTAAAACAACTGTCATAACTTGCATTACCAAGAAAATAGCTCCCGTTCCTGCTTGGTAATCAGTGGTTGTGTCGTAGAGAGCAACAACTGTAGCATCTTGATTATCTATCCGAACTGGGTCTGCGGCGTAAATCACTCTCGATCTTCGGTTATATACCTTGTCACTTTTGATGTTTTCGAGATTTATCCATTTATCTTTTAAGCCGGGATGAGATGAAAATACATGCTCTGGTATTTCTGGCTTAGATTTATAAATCCGATCTTTAACTAGTGTGATGAAGTATTGATTGCGACTAGGAACATAACTGGACAAAAATTTGTCAAAAACTCCTTTAGTTTCTTGGTTCTGATATTTTTTTGCTAGTAGTTTAAATCTCTCTATCTCCTGCAACAGAGATGCTTCAGCTTTAACTTCAATACGATCCGAATATATTTGTCGCGTCAAATAGATAGAGCACAAAGTTGCTGAAACACTTAAAAGAAAATACCACAACAATATCCGGGATCGGATACCAGTTAAAAATCGCAGCCATGGGGGTATTGATCTCATTATCTTTTTATCTTGTGTCTAAGCGGGTATTTCTTGAATTTTGCAGTATCTGTAAAGCTTCACTACAACATTGTTGAGATTTCTGTCGGAACTTAAACTCAGTTTTCGGACTACATGTAAAATAACGAACATTAAACTGTTAATCCTAAATGATAAATCCCAAATGATGGAGTCGAAAAATTGGTGCTAAATCGAAAATTCAGACTTTCATCCAGTTCAAACAGTGTTGAAGTTTAAGGAAGTTGAATTTTTGGCAAAGATTATCTATACTTTATGAGGTTGACAAAATATGCACTTTTATATATTTCCCTTCCCAAAAACGGCTTTGCTTGATGGAAACACTCAGAAAGTATTGTTTGTAATTTCCTCCTTAGTTATTAGGGGCGGGTAAGTCCCTATTATCAATTGTTGTCAAATTACATAAATTTATAATAAAGATTAGATGAGAAAGTTCTTATAATTCCGGAAACGATAGAATTACTGCGAATCAGGGGATTTGGGAAAATAATTAATAAAAATCTTATGTAATTCGTTTCGGGAATATAGGAATCATATTTGATTTTTGAAAAACACGTAGGGTGCTGTTAGCGAAGCGTAACGCACCATCATGTCGGGCTTTGGTGCGTTACGACTTACGTCTAACACACCCTACAAATACTTAAATTTTTTCAATATTCAAACCGGATTCCTATATTAAGGTTCTTATTACTAAAGTAGCTTGCTTGTGAACTTTTTCTTGAGTTTATTTTATGATTGGGTTTATTTGCCGAAGCTAGTATTTTGATAAACTTATTTCAAAAAACACACCAAATAAAAGCTTTATAACCTACAATATATTTATAAGCAGAAGCTAAGATAAGCCTCCTTATTAAGCTAGAAAAGGTACTTTAAATTGCTGGGCTAAGTATTTAAAGTGGAGGTAAAAATTATGCAATATTGGATGGAAGATTTATTAATAACAGACAGCTTTACATATTTAATCATCAAAATAGGTGCACTACTTGTAGTTTTATTTCTTTGGATGATAGTAATGTCCCATCCTGCTTATTGAATATGTGTTATTTGAGCGGGTGATTCTGATGGAATCACCTGCGGAAGTTTTAGATATACCCCATAAATTTTACTTCTGTTGGTTTTTTGGTTCCTGCTGGTCTCAAAATATGCAAGAGAAAACACACCTTGAGATTATTCACAAATCTAAATAGGGAAACATTTCTCTTACTCTAGCAAACGAGGCTTTAGAAGTTTTACGCAACTGTAAAATTTGTAGTGCAGCTATGTTGGCGAATCGATTCGTAAGAAAGATAATTAATCAAAAGTTGCTGTTATCTGGATTGACTTTTTACAGCAGGAAGTGTAGCTCTATACCAACAGATAGACTTGATAGTTGAGCTTTATGAGGAAAATGGAGAACACCCTGTGGCTTTAACTTGGAAATCCTATGAATTTGTTTTTACACCGCACTGTCTCTAAAGTTTGTGAGGGACAACTATTGGCAAGGTGCGCACTAGTTCTCTAATAATATCGTTGGTCTGTCTCCCTGTTTTCTGACAGTATTTCTCTAATTTTTCTACTTCTTGCACGCTTAAGTTTATACTTAATTGCTTTACATCAGATTTTTTATTGAGCATACAGCAAACTACATTATTTTAACTACTCACTAATTTTATATCATTATGATCCTATATCATTATGACTATTAAAGTGTAAAATGGTATACATACATAAGTAATATGATATAAAGGGTTTTGGATGAAAATCCTTTACAGACCAATGTGTACAGCTAAAACACAGCCATTGAAAATTTACTTAGACAAAGAACAACATTTGCTATTAAAAATACTTTGTGCCCTTGAGCAGAGAAGTATGAATAGCGTGATAACTGAGTTAATTGCTGATTGGATCGAAGAAAAAAAGGAGGTTCATAAAAATATAATAAATATGTAAAAAGCTTCCATGATGCCGTGGGAGAGTTAATCTTAAATATCTTGGGTTTACTTGTTTGATTAAAAACAGATCTTGACTATCTTTAAATATTGCTTTTCGTTGGTTGTATATCAGTACTAATTTCTTACTAACGGCAGATTTATCAAGCAGTTTGTGGATACGAACTGCTTGAATTAGGAATTTAGGGACATTCCGTCACAGATGGCGTGGTGTCCATACAATATGATCTCGGATACCTCCGTTGACTGAATGAGTGCACAACGCACCAGTGGTCCAGTCTCTATGGCGGATGATCTACGGAACTCCTCCTTAAAAAAACTTTTATGACAGTTAGGGTGCGGAATGTGAATTCCTGTCTTTACTTTCTGAATCAGAAAGCCATAAGCATTTGTGTAGAACGAAATTTTCAATCAGTACTCAAGTTCCGCCTTGACCGGGAAATAAGTCAAGGTTCAGGATTCTAAAATTTTGGTCAACTCAAACTAATCTCACCCCAAAATAGAGATCGGTTCAAGGATCTACCTTATGAAGTTCAGAGCGGGTTTCTATAGAACCCATTTGAGATCTTTATTTCTAGTCAGCAGCTAGTTGTTGAGTATTAATCTAATAAAACAAAGCTTGAGCTTGGCATTATTGGCACGAGGGCGTTGCTAAATAGAATAGATTAGACATCTCCGAAAACAACCAAATTCTTACTATTACTAACTTTTAAATAGCGACCGCCGAAATAAAACAAGGGTATTACCCTGATGTAAAGCGAATTTGTTTGAAAATATACCCAAATGGTATGGGCTTTAGAGGGGAATGGCACCAAGGAAACCTGAAAGGCTTGCTAGAAGGGAGGTATGGGGATAGGAGTAGAGAGGGGAGAAGGGGAGTTTAATTAATGGGGATTGTTGCACTAAGCTAAATAACACGCTTTCCACACCTCCCACACTCCCCATCAGTTCAAGGCTTGAGTCTTAACTTCGTACAATTTGGCTTTAGAGAGATTGAACGTGTTACCCCGAATTCACTATACAGCAATTATGAATTGGAAGTCCCTTTAGGTTAAATTGCAAGTCATTGCTGCAGTCCGAAAATTTAGCACCACAGCTACGGAAGAACCGTTTTATCTGCTACAAATCTTTTTGTCGGATTTATTTGATTAAATAAAACCTACACCTTTACCACGTTTATCATCTTCCATTGTAAGTTTTCCGTCTTCTTCATTGTTATTTATATCAGCCAATTCTTTAGCTCTCTCAACAGCTTGTGCTTCTTCCTTGGCTCTAAGATCCCCACGTTCTTCGTAATACATTTCTGGTTCAACCGCATAATTATTTGCTAAACCTTCATTGTCTACTGTAAAGCCAGCTTCTTCTGCTTGTTGCTTATACCCTTCCCCTTCACGCTCTATCCGCGCAGCAGTTTCGCCAGGTATAAGATTGCGATCGTATCCGTCTCTTTCTGCTCTTTGTTTACTATCAACTGCTTTCTTATGATCAGCCATAAATATTTATCCTAAATCTGCTTAACATTTATTATTCAAGTAGTCTATTCACACTCCCCAGACTCAAATCACCGAAATTCTCGGTTTTGCTAAGGTTGTAGTGAAAAATACCTGTTGTATTATTTCAGCATCAACCACACTATTAATTTAAAAATGAAATGTGAGATAATTGTGAGCTTTTCGTTAATTTTTTTACTTTAAAAAATCTTCCGATTTTTTAGAAGTGTTGATTTACTAAAAAATTAGGCATTGCATATTTGCGGGACGATAACCAAATTTGTCTAAGCTGAAACTACTGATAAATAAGGGGAATTTTTTTGGATATATTTAAGTCATGCCATATTAATGCAACGCCAATAATTGTGTTTAAACTCTGCAGAGTTCTTGGCAAGATTCCATAATCACTCAAGGAGTATTATAACTAACTGGTATTGGTTCCCCTGCAGATATAATCACTGGAAAGTGATGAACATTAGGTCGATGCATTGCTTGTAAGCCCAAACGAGCTCGATTAGGCATATCTGCTTCTGCTGTTATAACCACACCAGCGCTGTCCAATATGCAGTGATTGAAGTTAAGTCCATTCAGCTTAAATGCCATCATACTTACAATAGCAGCATACCAGATACCCAAAGTTCTCATCTTGGAGCCAAAGTTTTGAATATCCTACATTTCTTGTTGTAAGAGAATAATGTGATAAAGTTGTGAGGCGATACTTTAAGACAACAGTTAAAATAATTAATTTGGTCTGACGTGTTGATAATAGCCGTTAGTTAGCCTTCATCAAACAAACAAATTGTAAAAGGCTTAGAAATCTTAATACCTTAGTTATTCCGTTTCATAGAGCACAAGTTTTAATATTTTTATAGCCCAACTCAATAAAATTAAGATGCAGGCCATTAACAAAAACTCATCAAAAGCAGCCTGGACCAAAGCAATTGCTCAACCGGGTGAAGAATTTCCCCTCACCCCGTTAAAAATTTTATCTGGTCACGGTCAAATCCCTGTAGGATTGTGTGGAACCCTGTATCGTAATGGCCCAGGTCGTTTAGAACGTGGTGGAATTCACGTAGGGCACTGGTTTGATGGCGACGGTGCCATTCTTGCTGTATATTTTAATCTTCCCGGTCAAAAGGGGGGTGCTAGCGCTATTTACCGTTATGTTGAAACTGCTGGTTATAAAGCAGAAACAAAAGCAGGTAAATTACTTTATAGCAACTATGGAATGAAAGCACCAGGGCCATTTTGGAATCAATGGCTCAGACCTGTGAAAAATTCTGCAAATACTTCAGTGCTTGCACTTCAAGATAAACTTTTGGCACTTTGGGAAGGTGCCGAACCCTATGCTTTAGATTTAAAAAATCTTGCAACTTTGGGTAAAGATAATTTGGGTGGATTAAGCGATGAAATGTCTTATTCTGCTCATCCTAAGATTGACGCTGCAACGGGCGAAATTTTTAATTTTGGTATTACACCCGGTAGAAAAACAATCTTAAATATCTACAGAAGCGATTCTAGTGGAAAAATTCTGCAAAAAGCAAAGCATCAACTTGAGGGTATACCTTTGGTGCATGATTTTGTGTTAGCAGGTGAATATCTGGTATTTTTTATACCTCCAGTTAGATTGCATTTCAAGTCTGTATTAATGGGTTCTAGCTGTTTCAGCAATGCACTGAAGTGGGAACCTGAATTGGGAACACAAATTTTAGTATTAGATCGTCATAGTTTACAAATTGTCAGTCGTAGTGAAACTGAATCTTGGTTTCAATGGCATTTTGCCAACGGTTTTGTAGATCCTGAGAATAATTTAATTGTAGATATGGCTTGCTATGAGGATTTTCAAACCAACCAATTTCTCAAGGAAGTTGCAACAGGTGAAACTCACACTGTTGCTGAAAGTAGACTGACACGAGTTACATTAAACCCTACCACAGGGAAAGTTATAAATACCGAACGGATATTAGATCGTCATTGTGAATTTCCGATTGTTCCCCCATCTCGTGTTGGCAAAGAATCTCGCTATACTTACTTTTCTATTGCTCGACAAGGCACAGATATCGGTCGAGAATTATTGAATGGAATTGCTCGGTTGAATCATGACACTAACACTATTACTGAAGCAGTATTTCCCGACAATCATTATCCATCGGAACCAATTTACGTTTCCGATCAAAGAAATCCACTTCAGGCTTGGATTTTAACTGTAGTTTACAATGCAGATGAAAAGCATGGACCTAACGGTCGTAGTGAGGTTTGGGTTTTTGATGCTGCTCGTTTGAACATAGAACCTGTTTGTAAATTAGAACTACCCAAGGTGATTCCCCCAGGATTTCACGGAACTTGGAAACAGGAAGATTAGCAACAATTTTCAATCGCAGAATTTAGGAGTAAGGAGATAGAAGAAAGGATTCAAACCAGTTGAAAAGTGTTTCAGTTGTACCTTACTTACTTGCAATCCCTTATAAAAATAGTACTTGGGATTGGGATGATAAAATTAGTTAGTTCTATGCCTCCATCTCATTAGCAAACTCAAGTAGGGGATTTGCGATCGCACAAATGAACTAATCGCCCACGATCAATCCAAATCCCCTGTAGTTTGATCCCGAAGAAATCTTAAACAACAAATGCGTCTACTTGAGCGGTACCAATATTAAATCCACTACTAAATGCATCTACACTAAATACGTCATTAAGAGCTGTTGCAGCTTGCTCTGAAAGATTCACGTTGACGTCAGTTAAATCTAAATTAGTAAATATTCCTTTTGTTTTGGTGCCCACATTCTCCAGTTCTAAATCAAATAATGGAATGCGAGTTACCAAACTATCATTTGCAATTACTGTTCCTGTCAAAACAGGTTCACTATCGACATTATTAATAACGAAGTCTGTTAAATTAACTTCTGTATCTCCAGTGGTAAAAGTCAAACCACCCTTGTGGAAAATTTCTACTTCTGTGTTATCCAGATCGGTTGCTCCACCAGTAATTAAGAAATCAGCAACTCCATTACAAATATGAGTCCCGCCAAACCCTGTCGCCTGAACGTTCAAATCTCCCAATGCATTTACTAGAGAGTCACTTAACTCAACATAAGTTCTACCTGCAGGAAGTACGTCTTGGGTTTGAGATGCTTCTGAAAATAGTAAGCTATCGTCAATAAAATCTATAATAGGTAATCTACCATCGCTAATATTACCGTTACTGGGGTCGAAAAGTGCATCCACTTTAGCAGTACCGATATTGAAGTCAGGAACAAAAGCCGTAACTCCAAAAGCCTCATTGAGAACATTAGCTGCAACATCTGTAAGAGTAACATTGACATTGTCAATATCTAGGTTGCTACCACCCCGATCTTCAGAGGTTCCAATACTACCAATTTCTAAATTAAATAATGGAGCGCGAGTAATAATATCCCCGTTAACTGAGACTAATCCAGTTAATACTGTCCCATCTTCCAAATTGCTAATCACAAAGTCCGTGAGGTTGACTTCTGTGTCTCCCGCTCTAAAACTCAATCCTCCACTGTGAGAAACTTCAACTCTAGTACTATCTAGATCCGTAGCACCTCCAATAATAGGGAAAATTGCCACACCGTCCGTAATTTGAGTGTTACCAAATCCACCAGCGTGCACATTCAAGGAACTCAAAGCATTCACCAACTCAGTACTTAATACTACTGAAGTTTGACCGTTGGGATTTGCTGAATAAGTCATTTGTAGAACCCCAAAATATTTATAGATATTGTTGATAGACTGATTTTTTGCTATAACTACCTAAATTAAGTTAGGTGAAATATTTTGTCAAGTTGTAACAGTAATTGATTTTCCGTCACGTCGCTGAGACTCCAAAATATAGAGTATTTTTGAAAACTTGACTATCTGTCAATTGTTTTCGCTTGTTGTTGTGAGATATACTCTGTCCTTGAAGCGTTTAAAGACCGCACCATCACTTGCAATCATTAAGAAATATTAATAGCATGAACTTAGATGTATTTTTCTTTCTTATTTACTTAATCAGAAAAACTAGCAAAAGAATATTTCTATTTTTATGATTATTGCTTAAATATAAAATTTATTTGAAATAATACTTGTTTTAAAAAAATATACTCTAAGTAAACCAATTGTAAGTAGTAATAACTAAATAAAGTTATAATATTTTATTCTAAACAAATTTGAAACTCTTTAATGAAAGAGGTTATGCCGATTAAATATAATCAAATAATTAAAATATGTTTTTTGGTGATTTTTGTGCTAAAAATACTGTTTATTGCCTCTTGTATTACGTGAAGCAATACTAAAATAATATCTTTTAATGATATTTTTTCATTTATTGGTTAACAAAATCTTTGAAAAAAAGCTTAATCTTTAACAAGAAAAAATAATTAAGGCTGCGTAAAACAGCTAAAGTTTTGTTAAGATGCAAATGTAGGTGATGCGTCACCAGTTTAGCGGAATCAGTTCTGATGATTTAGAAGAAGTAAGTGTAAACAGCGAAGGAGTAAATAATTATGGATAACTATATTTTCTTTGAAGAAGGCTTGTGGATGCTAGTTTATGCTTTCTTGTTATCCTCAGTTGGACTCATTGCAGTTTCTGGAATTGGTTTAGCAGTAATCGAAAGTATTGAAAGAACAAATAATCGATAATATTAATTAGAATAATAATACTGGTACAGGTCAGCAGAAATAAAGCAACTATTTATAAAGTCTAGAAGCTAGATAATATAATACTTTTGACTTATATCCTACGGACACGCCATCCTATGGACACGCGCTTTGGCTCCGCCGACGCCGCAGACTTTAGTTGCGCTACCTACGGTTCGGATCCGCTAATGACTTCCGCACAGTGGTACTAGATAGTTTTCTTCTTGCTACTAATGGTTGGTGTTCGCTCCTGAAAAAAGCTGGGAATAATAGATATTGAGACTCAAGGGAGTAAGCAAACTCCATATCTAGAAAAAATTGAGTTTCGAAAACACCAATACTGCAAAACTCTAGAGCAAGGAGAAAACCGACATGAGTTTATCTGAAAATTTATTGAGCACGCAGGCTAGGAGACAAGAAGTCTTCACTACAACGGAAGCTTTCACTGCCATTATTTTAGCAGCTACGGCTTCAGACGGTTATATTTCTCAACAACGAGCCGATGATATTTCCTCTGCCTTATTGCGAATAAAGCTTTTTAGTGGTTATTCCGGTGAAACTGTAGCTCAGATGTTGGATAAACTATTAGGTCTTTTGAGACGAGATGGATTCAACGTTTTGTTCAACACTGCTAAGGAGTCATTACCGCAAAACCTAAGAGAGACATCCTTTGCTGTAGCTACAGATTTGGTCTTGTCTGACAGCGTTGTAAGCGAAGAAGAGAGAAGTTTTTTAAACGATCTGCATCAAGCTTTAAATATAGACACTACTACAGCAACAAAAATTGTCGAGATCATGACAATTAAGAATCAAGGATAGAACAAGATTTTTATATAATAAGGACTTTACAAAATCGCAATAGTGGGTTCTCGTAAATTGGACCGTACGCTTAGTAACCGTGGGAAGACAAAAAATTAGAGGATAGTACTTTCTACTTATTCTTCTTATCCTCAAGCAAAATTTAATAAATTTAATCTATTGTTTGTATAAACTAAACTTGCCAAAGGAGTTATGCTTCTTTGGCATTATTTTGTACAAACTTTTTAACTTACTTTAAACAATGCCCTATAGCATTGTTAAATGCTTTGCTTTATATTTTCCTTTATAAAATTATAGGATTTAAACACTTTTTGTTTTCTCTTTAAGCCAGAGTGGTTTTTTCACCACAATTTTGGCGCGTCATTACCATTAAATCCAAAAAGTATTCATTATGCTTTGTTCTACCACACTATCTCAATTAGCTGAAGTATTAAAAGCTAAGCAAATTAACTTACCGGGGAATATTCTATCTCAAAAAATTACTGGTATTCAAACAGATAGCCGCATACTTAAGCCAGGGGAAGTATTTGTTGCTTTTCGAGGAGAAAAATTTGATGGACATGAATTTATTCCAGGAGTTTTTGCTAAAGGTGCTTTAGCTGCAATAGTCGACGAGAAATATCAAAATCAAGAGTTTCCCGAACTGCAAGTTAAAAATACCCTTGTTGCTTACCAAAAAATTGCTCGATGGTGGCGCGATCGCTTTGATGTTCCAGTTATTGGCGTAACAGGTTCTGTGGGAAAGACCACAACTAAGGAGCTGATAGCAGCAGTTTTATCAACCCAAGGCAGTGTTCTTAAGACCTACGCTAACTACAATAACGAAATAGGCGTACCAAAAACCCTGCTGGGACTAACACCGCAGCATCAGTACGCTGTAATTGAAATGGCAATGCGAGGTCAGGGACAAATTGCTGAACTGACCCAAATTGCTCGCCCAAATATTGGTGTAATTACCAATGTGGGTACAGCACATATCGAACTATTAGGTTCGGAAGCTGCTATTGCTAATGCGAAATGCGAACTGCTTGCACAAATGCCTACTGACGGTGTTGCAATCCTCAACCATGATAACCCCCTATTACTAGAAACTGCAGCTAAGGTCTGGCAAGGTAAATGTATCACCTTTGGCTTATTTGGCGGTGACATCCAAGGACAGATGATTGACAATTATACTGTGGAGGTTGATGGGATGAGATTACCTTTACCTTTACCGGGACGTCACAACGCCAGCAATTTTATGGCTGCTCTTGCTGTTGCTCAGGTTTTAGGGATTGATTGGTCAATTTTAAAATCTGGGGTAACAGTAGATATGCCGGGTGGGCGATCGCAGCGATTTGAATTACCCAATGATGTAGTCATCCTAGACGAAACTTACAATGCCGCACCAGAAGCAATGACAGCAGCATTAAACTTACTAGCAGAAACTCCAGGTAAGCGTAAAATTGCTGTTTTAGGAGCAATGAAGGAACTGGGAGAACGTTCCTTATCTCTACATCAGAGAGTCGGAGAAACAGTCAGAAATTTAAAATTAGATGCTCTAATGGTTTTGATTGACTGTAACGATGCAGAAGCCATTGCAATGAACGCTGAAGGTATTCTAACGGAATGCTTTTCGAGCCATGAAGATTTAATTAGTCGCTTAAAGAAATTTGTTGAACCAGGTGACAGGTTACTATTTAAAGCTGCCCATTCTGTAGGTTTAGATCGGGTTGCTGACGGGCTTCGTAAAGAGATGGCTGGTTAGTTACTTGTTGTTGGTAATTGGTAATTGGTAATTGGTAATTGGTAATTGGTAATTGGTAATTGGTAATTGGTAATTGGTAATTGGTAATTGGTAATTGGTAATTGGTAATTGGTAATTGGTAATTGGTAATTGGTAATTGGTAATTGGTAATTGGTAATTGGTAATTGGTAATTGGTAATTGGTAATTGGTAATTGGTAATTGGTAATTGGTAATTGGTAATTGGTAATTGGTAATTGGTAATTGGTAATTGGTAATTGGTAATTGGTAATTGGTAATTGGTAATTGGTAATTGGTAATTGGTAATTGGTAATTGGTAATTGGTAATTGGTAATTGGTAATTGGTAATTGGTAATTGGTAATTGGTAATTGGTAATTGGTAATTGGTAATTGGTAATTGGTAATTGGTAATTGGTAATTGGTAATTGGTAATTGGTAATTGGTAATTGGTAATTGGTAATTGGTAATTGGTAATTGGTAATTGGTAATTGGTAATTGGTAATTGGTAATTGGTAATTGGTAATTGGTAATTGGTAATTGGTAATTGGTAATTGGTAATTGGTAATTGGTAATTGGTAATTGGTAATTGGTAATTGGTAATTGGTAATTGGTAATTGGTAATTGGTAACTGGTAATCGGTGATTTCTTACTCATCACTCATTACTTATTACTTATTACTCGTTACTTATTACTTATTACTCGTTACTCAGTAACTAGGAATCCGGCAAAGGAGAATGACTTTTGGAAAACAAAATTGCTCCTAAATTGCAGATCCAACAAGTAACAGCTAGCCACATCAAAATAAAAGTTGGAAGCATTACTACACCAACCATAAACCAGGTATAGACATGAAATACCATCACTAGAGCCCAGAAGCTAGCAAAAGCTGCAGATTGCCACACTTGAGCAGAGGAACGACGGAGTGCTGAGAGACCTATTGTCAGTGAAGTAGACAGCAAGTTAGCTGGCACTAAAAATGAACAAATTCCAATGCAGTTGTTACGAGAAAATTCAGCTATCGTGTTTAAATCAAACATCAATCCTGTTGATTTATTTATCTAATTATAAATTATTGTATCTCTCTCTTAAAAGAATTTAAATTCTCCAAATTCTTATCTATTTTACCTCCTAAGCACAATTCAATACTTAATGGCCTATACCCGGTTAAAATATCTTTGAGTTCTGCTGCTTTAAATTTTTTTAATGTGACCAAAAATCTTACATATGCCATTCTGGGAACTGGCGCTTTAGGAGGATTCTATGGTGCTAAGTTGCAACAAGCAGGGTTGGAAGTTCATTTTCTAGTTCGTAGCGATTACGAAAGTGTCCGGCGTAATGGTTTATTTGTGGAGTCTGTTGATGGAGATTTTCGATTAAATCGGGTAAATGCTTACTGTGATGTAAGAAATATGCCTGCTTGTGATGTTGCGATCGTGGCATTAAAAACAACACAAAATCATCTTCTTCCGGACATCTTACTGCCCATACTCAAGGAAAATAGTACGGTCTTGGTGTTGCAAAATGGACTTGGGATTGAAGAAGAAGTTGCAGCAATCATTGATCGTTATAAAGTTAGCGGACATAAAATCGGTGAAACTAAAATAATAGGTGGATTATGTTTTTTATGTTCCAATAAGGTCGGAGATGGACATATTCGCCACTTAGCTTACGGAAAAATTAATTTAGGAGAGCATAAAAATAATTCCCAACATGGCGGTATCGCAGATGAAATGCAAATAATTGCAAATGACTTTGAAAGTGCTGGAATTCCGATTGAATTATCATCCGATTTACTTCTTGCTCGTTGGAAGAAGTTGGTTTGGAATATCCCCTACAACGGATTGTCAGTTGTTTTAGATGCAACTACAGAGGAATTGATGACGAATCCTAATAGCTTGGAATTAGTGAAAGAGTTAATGCATGAAGTGTTAAGAGGAGCAAAAAGCGTAGAATGTGATATTCCCTTGGAGTTTATTGAGACGATGTTGGAGCATACCCGAAATATGCATCCTTACCGTACCAGCATGAAGATAGACTATGACGAAAAGCGCCCTTTAGAATTAACAGCAATTTTTTCGAATGCTTTACAAGCAGCATTTTCTCGTGGAGTTAATTTACCAAAAATTAGATGCTTGTATCAGCAACTACAGTTTTTGGATCTGAGAAATAGAACCAATGCAGTCAAATAAAATATCCAAATTTATGCGGTTGTTTGAGTTCGAATATCTCTATTGTGAATATGAATAATTCAAAAGATATAGAATTCCAAAGATATAGAGTTTTCACTCATTCTGAAGTATGAAAGTTTCTAGGATGCTAACCAATTTTATTTAGTATCATATCTCTTCCATTTTGATGAAAGATTAATTGGGAAGCTTTACCCTGATTATCAGTCACGAAAGTAAGTTGAGCATCTACGATCTTACGAAAAAATTTAGTTGGAGATTCAGGAAAAATTTCAATAACTGGTCCTCCAACCCATTGAATAAAGATGCGTTGAGATTCAGTAGTAACCGTTAAGGTAATATCATTAACTTCAGACTGCGATCCGGAAGGCTCAAATTTATATTGTCCTACATAATTTTCGTAAATAGCAGGATCAAGGTTGATCGCTTCTCGTTTTTTTGGTAATTCATAGGATTCACCCAATATAATCGCAGTTAAATCTCGTCCAATCTTTTCCACTGGGGATGTGACAAGATTACTTAAAACCACAATTGTGATTTGTTCGTTGGGAAACCGAGAAAAATGACTGCTGAAGCCATCAATACCTCCATTGTGTGAAATACGATGGCGATCGTATATGGTGTCGAGCAACCATCCATAACCGTAATGCACTTGTTCATTGTCATCCTCAATAACCTTGATTTGAGGGGAAAACATTGCGTCTCTAGATAATTTGTTCAGTACTATATCGGTATTGAGCGAACAGTCCCATTTATAGAGGTCTTCAACTGTGGAATACAGCGCACCCGCACCAGATGGTAATGACATATCTATAAGTTGGGCGTTTTTATATTCTTCTCCCATAGAAACATAACCAGAAGCACGATTCTGCAATATGGTTTCGTAGCGATCATAACCGGAATCGATCATTCCTAATGGAGTGAAAATATATTCTTGCAAGTAATCTGCATAGGATTTATTGGAGACAGTTTCAATGATTTTTGTTAAAACAACATAGCCAGAATTACTATATTTAAACACTTCACCTGGCTGGAAATCTAAAGGATGATGGCTAAAATAAGCAATTAACTCATCCAACTCCATTTTGATTGTTTTCTTGGACTCAAAATCGTCAAAATTAGTGTAGTTAGGAATACCTGAGGTATGAGTTAGGAGTTGATGAATGGTAATTTTTCCCCCATTGGGATAGTCAGGTATGTAAGTTGCGACCGAATTATTTACATCAAGTAAGTTTTGTTCTTGAAGCTTGAGAATTGCTGCTGCAGTAAACTGCTTAGTAACAGAACCGATACGAAATTTTGTTAGAGGTGCATTGGGGATACTATGTTCCAAATTCGCCATTCCATATCCCTTACTCAATAATATTTCCCCTCCATAAGCAACAAGCACAGAACCGATAAAGTAGCCAGTTTCTAGATGTGCTTGTAAATAAACTTCCATCTCTTTTGTGAGATAGTTCATGTTTAGTGTGTCAGATTCGCTGAGATTTTTGGGCTTAACCATGGGACTACCTTTTCTTTTGGCTATTTGTTTAGTATATAAGTGCAATCCAAAGGAAATCTTTAGACTAGTTGAAAATGTCGTAAGTTACTGGGTAAAATGCATATGTTGACTTGATTTAGCTCTATTAAAAATAGGACTTACAAAAATAGGACCGACGTAAATAAACCTGGTTTCTACAAGAATTCTTCTGTTTGAACAGTAAAAATCTATCAAAAGATCTGCTTTTTGGCTTCGTGTACGTAAGTTCTGAAAAAAACATAGAAAAGTTGAAAGCTAACCGGAATCTTCAGTGCAGCTACTGTTTCTATATTTAAACCTCATATAAAAGCAGCTAATATATGAAAAAAATCCTAATCTTTTCAGCAAATCCAAAGAACACAGAAAAACTACGTTTGGATGAAGAAGTACGAGAAATTCAGAAAGCACTGAAACAATCTCAAAATCGAGAACAGTTTCAAATTTTTACTTTCCTAGCAGTGCGAGTTGAAGACCTGCGTCGTTCTTTATTGGAACATCAACCAACTATCGTTCATTTTTCGGGACATGGTTCTGGTGCTGAAGGTTTAGCTTTGGAAAATAATTCCGGGGAAATGCAACTATTAAGTACAGAATCTTTAGGAAGGTTATTTGGGTTGTTTCAGAGCCAAATAGAGTGTGTTTTACTGAATGCTTGTTATTCACAAGAGCAAGCAGAGGTAATTCACCAACATATTGATTATGTAGTGGGGATGAATCAGGCTATTGGGGATGTCGCAGCGATTGAGTTTGCTATTGGATTTTATGATGCGCTGTTTGCTGGGAGATCCTATGAAGAATGTTTTGTAGTTGGTCGTGCTTCTATTGACTTACAGGGTATTCCAGAATATTCAACCCCACAGCTTAAAGCAAGAAAGCGATATTCTTCCAATCTTGAAGACAATATAAAAGAAGATAAAAAATCAGAACTTGAAAAGAAATCGCCTCAGACTATGACACAAGAAAAACCTTCACAATCGATTGTTTTTAATTGTGGTAGTTATTCAGGACAAATAGGACAAGCTGGAGGTGACTTAAATCAAAATCAGTACAATAATCAAGCTGGTGTGGAGAAACAATTATCTGTCACAGAGGTTGTTGAATTAATAGAACAAATTGAATTTTTATTTAGTAATTCAGATTTACCTGAACAGCAAAAGAAAAAAGCCCTGAAACATATAGATTATGCAAAAGATGCAGTTCAAGAAGAACAAGCAGACAAAAATACTGCTACAAAAAGCTTACAAAAAGCCACTAAAGTTCTCGAAGAAGTCAATGAAACTTTGGGTGTAGGTCAAGGTGTTTGGGAAAAATTAGAACTAATTACTAAACCATTAGCTTCTTGGTTAGGAGTCGCAGTAAAAAGTTTTATTTAACTTTTGCGTAAAACAATTGTGTAAATTGTGTAATACAAATTAATAATCATCAATAATTTTCTGCTTAAAATAAATAAAAGCTAAGTAATAGTTTATTTAACGAACATATGAACCAACAACCAAATTCTCATCAAAATTTCGATAGTAATGATTCCTCATTCAAAGAAGCACAACTTGGTCAAGCTGGAGGTAATCTTAACCAAGTTCAAAACATTAACACATATAGTGTTCTCAACTTAGCTGGGTTATTACGTCCTAGGCAAGTATATATTTCAAGTCAGCAAGATTATAATTCGCGGAAAATCTTACTTAGTAAAGTAAAAAAATATTGGATAAAAGATGTATTAGAAAATTCATTACACAGTAAAGCTCTAATTGAGATTGGTTTAGAAGAGCGTTTAGATGCTGTGAAGCGCCCATCCGAAACTGCTCAAGAAAACCTTAGCGATTTAAGGCAATCATTACCTCAAGATCAAAATAATATTGATGTATTTAGGGAAATGGATCGAGGGCGAACCTTACTAATTTTAGGGGAGCCTGGAGCAGGTAAAACTACATTTTTGTTAAGGATCGCAAAAAGTTTAATTGCTGATACTGAAGAAAATTTAAGTTTACCAATTCCAGTTATTTTTAACTTATCTTCTTGGGCTAATAAACGACAAAATATTGCTCAATGGCTAGTTCAAGAACTAAATAATAATTATAAAGTATCTAAGTCTCTTGCTAAACACTGGCTTCAAAATCAACAGCTATTGCTGATGCTGGATGGTTTAGATGAAGTCAAAGCAGAACATCGAGTTGCTTGTGTTAAAGCATTAAATGAATTCATGCAGAACTATGGAGAAACTGAGATAGTTGTTTGTAGTCGCGTAAAAGATTATGAATCTCTTTCCAACCGTTTAGCAATACAAAGAGGAGTTTGCATTCAATCGCTTACAACTGAGCAGATTAACGATTATTTAGATAAAGCAGGAACTCAACTGCAAGCGATAAAAAGCTTATTAGAAACAGATACAGCACTACAAGAACTAGTTAAGTCACCACTAATCCTTAGTATTATAACTTTTGCTTATAGAAATGTTACAATTGAAGATTTACCAAAAGTTGATTCAATAGAAGAACATCGTCAACACCTGTTCAATAATTATATTCGACGAATGCTTCAGCGACGCTCTATTAGTGGGATTAAGAAAATTTATCCTGATAATAAGGCTAAGCATTGGCTGAGTTGGCTGGCTTATCAAATGTCCCAAGACTCTCAAACAATATTTTCTATTGAAAATATGCAGCCTAAATGGTTGAAAAATAATTGGCAAAAATTAATATACCGCTTTGGAATTATAGTATTTTCTTCTTTAATTATAGGTGGAATTCTGAGTTCTTTGATTTTTGCTATCTATATATTAGACTCCAAAAATTCTAGTATACAAAAAGTAGTAAATAATTCATTGATAGGATTATTTGTGGGGCTATGTGTCGGTTTATTTAGTGTAATAAATGGATGGTTTGTCAACAATGACAAGATAATTTTGCCTACCGAGAATAGGAGATTATCTAGAATCAAAATAGTTAAAGGACTTATTAATGGAATAAAAACAGGATTTTTTTGGGGTTTTGTTATTGGGACAAGTATTACGATTTATTTTGTACTTTTTGAATTTAATTTTAGTTGGTCATTAAAAGAAAATAGTATTTTTGACAATAAGTTTGTTGGATTATTTATATCTTTAGCATCTGGCATTATACTTACATTTATTTTTAAAACAGCCAAACAAATTTTTAATGATTCTAATATTAAATCTATAATTAGTTCGTATGATAAATTAAAGCTTTATTTTAAACAAGTCTTGTCGTGGGGAATATATACAGGCTTTTCCATATGGCTCATCAGTTTGATTATTCCTAGCAAATTAATAGTTCTTATAATTAAAATTATAGATATTAGTTTTTACCCAATCTCTATTTGTTCGTTATTTTTTTCTTTATCTTTTGGTGTAGTCTGGGCATTTTTAGGTAGTAGAGATTCAGTTGAGATTCAAAAAAATATAGTATCTGTTAATCCTCTAAAGCAAGTTTTTATTAATACTATCTTCAGTTGTGGGATAGGTTTTATATTAGGAGTATCTATAGGAGGAGCATGTATCATATTTAATCGCTATTTCGGTTTTTTCGGTTTTCTTTCAGAATATTTTAAAAGTTCTGGTAACAATATTGAATTTATTTTTATATGTGGATGTCTATTAAGTCTTTGTGGATTAACTAAATCTTTCACCTGTATTCAACATTTGAGTTTGCGCTTTATTCTTTATAGATACAACTATATTACCTGGAACTATACTCACTTTCTAGAGTATGCAACTGAGCGGATTTTTTTACAGAAAGTAGGTGGTAGTTATATTTTTGTACATCGCTTGATACTAGAACATTTTGCTGCACTTTATCAAGCACCTCAATCATCTTTAAGCACTAGCTCAAATTTATCTGTAACTAGAAAACGTAAAGTTTTTTCATTATTCTTCATTGGTATAACTATTTTAACAACTTTATTGGGCTATGTATTCAGAAAAGACTTAGAAAAATATACCAGAACTTTAGAAGACCCTAGCAGAAGCATAAATCATTATAGTAAGGAAATTCAGAATAATCCTAAGAATGCTGAAAATTACAACAATCGTGGTAATGCTTACTACAACAAAAAAGAATATGACAAAGCAATTGCTGATTATAGCCAAGCGATTAAATTAAACCCTAAAGGTGCAGTTTATTACCATAATCGCGGCAATGCTTACAACAATAAAAAAGAATATGACAAAGCAATTGCTGATTTTAACAAAGGGATTGAACTAGACCCGAAAAATCCACTTTATTACAAAAATCGTGGTGACACTTACAACAATAAAAAAGAATATGACAAAGCAATTGCTGATTTTAACAAAGGGATTGAACTAGACCCGAAAAATCCACTTCATTACAACAATCGTGGTAGTGCTTACCACAATAAAAAAGAATATGACAAAGCAATTGCTGATTTTAACCAAGCGATTAAATTAAACCCTAAAGATGCAGTTTATTACCATAATCGTGGTAGTGCTTACAACAATAAAAAAGAATATGACAAAGCAATTGCTGATTTTAACCAAGCGATTGAATTAGACCCGAAAAATCCACTTTATTAC
>NZ_LMTZ01000031.1 GCF_001456025.1 Mastigocoleus testarum BC008 | reverse complement strand
CAGATTTTTGCCAAGCTTACTTCTTTAGGACGCATTCACAATACTTCTAATTGTGTTGCATCCTCGTAAATTGGCAAAGGTATTGGGATAGACAACTGATTTATTGAAATTCAGGAGTGAAATTGATTCGTAAATTCTCACTCCTTTTTTAGATGAGAGGATTCTTAATTCTATTGATACTAAATCCGATTTTTAAAATCCCTTTATATATATTTTTTGGGATTTTCCCCCACACTTCCCGCATTTCTCACACTTCCCTCTCTCATTCTAAAAAGGGGTAATTAACCCAGACTTAGTATGAGATCTGCGGAAACTAGAATTAGGATTACTTTGTAGTGATGAATCTTTCTAATTTTTTACTGTATTGACGATGTAGCCAGCCAAATATACCCAAAATTCCAAAGCCTGCGATTGCATTTGGCTCTGGTGTAGTCTCAGCTTGATACTCTTGATCGAAGAACATACTGTAGGCATCTTCTATACCATTTCCATCTGTTACTGAACTTTGGCTTGGTTCACCTTCACTTACAGTATCCATTTCTTGCCAAAAATTAAATCCACCGCTCGATGAGCCCCAACCATTGTAGCTCATCAAAAAGTTCCATTCATTGTTCCACAAATTTCCATATTCGTGGTTAAAATCAAAGTGCACCAGGATATTTGTGATAAATTCCTCCAGATCATTTACGTGCTTCCGGGCTGTTTCTTCATTAACATCCCTCATATTCATAACTGCTTGGATCAGTTTTGTTTCCCAAGCCTCTTTCTGTTCTTCACTTACATTATTAAGCAGACTAAATATTTTTGCTGTTTGTTGTAAGCTTGCTGTTGATAAGTTTTGAGTTAATTGTTCTGCAGAACCTTGTAACCATAAGCTTATCTCTTCATCAGTTTTGGTATAGCCAAGGACATCTAATAATTGCAAATCTAGGTTTGTAATATCTAACTTTTCTCCTTTCCCAAGTACTGGGTGCATAATTCCCAAAGGACTACCATTGATACCTCCATGTTCTGACCAATGACTGGTTTGATAGGAATTACCATCAGCAAAGTCAGCTAGTTTGGTCTGACCCCCATCTATTGACAAGAAAGTTTGTCCGCTAGAAGACCAGTCAAATACACCATTTTGTTTGCTTTCTTCAGAAAAACGCAATAGATCCATTGAACTGACTAAGGCGATATCTTTTTCTAACAAAGTAGTGCTATTCGTCTCAGCCTGCATTTTCAATGAATTAAAAGCATCTACCCCACTGACAACTCCTAAAGCGTGACCAATTTCGTGTAGAGCGACGGTAAGAAAGTCAAATTTATTACTAGCTACTTCAGCATTTGGATCGCTAACTCGAGAAAAATCCCAGATAGTATCTTCAAGAAAATTTCCTTGGGGATTTTGAGTTAGCCAATCAGCGTAACTGATGATTTCACGGTTAGCATCCAACATGGAATTACTGAGCAATATTTCAGCATCAGACTTTGTATCATCGCCATTTATCAGTTTCAAAGCCTTAGCATTTGCACGAGTAAGCCAAATCTTCTTGTTATTGTCATTACCATTTTGGTCGATGATAGTTTCCGGATCTAATGTCTTCACCATATCGACTTGGTCGCGGTTGTCTACATTGACCGTATTATGATCCTCAATTCGCATATTAAATGTTGAACTATCAAATTCAACTAAATCGCGGTTCAAATTCTGCAATTGAGTCAGGTTTAGTTGTTTAAAAATATCTTGGGCTTGAGCGGTAATGGTACTGTTAGAGTTAGCTTCAACATTATCAAGGGCGGAGTTAATGTTAAACCCTTGTTGTTGCAAAATATTCAAGTTTTCTTCATAAGTATTTTCTTGTAAGTCAACACCTAATGATTGTAAAAAATATTCCTTATTAGATTGAGCAATTTGTAAACTCTTGAAAGCTGTTAAATCGTCAATAGAAGTGATGCTCTTAAAACTGCTATTCAAGAATTTTTGATAGTTAAAACGGAGCATAGTTGGGCGTGTTGCGCCTAAACCTTTGGAATTACCTAATTGGGTAAAATCAATATAAATATTAACAGTTGTATCTTTTTTACAGGAGCAAGATGGATCTAAAAATGTGTTTCCAATTTTAGAAGACCAAATATCACCAGCAGCTAAAAAACCATCAACCACCTCTTGAGAAGTATTTTGGGTATAAGTGAAATTGAATTGTATTGCTTGGGCTGGGGTACTACTAAATATACCAGTTATCAATGCAAAAGTTAGTGGTGCAACCCGTTTAAAATTATTAACCTGACGAATAAATGTAGATTTAATCATTTGTCAAAATTACCCTGTGCAAATAAGTTTGTAATGGAAACTTTTTTGAAAAAATATGGTGTCGAATATTATGTGATTTATTTGCTTTTTCTATATATATGAGAAACAATGAATTTCGAAATTGTTTTAGCGCTTGAGGTTGAAGAGGTTTTCTGAATGAAAAATTCTTATTTACTACATATATTTCTATCGCACTAATCAAATTAAATAGAAGAGTAATTGTTCTGAAGTAATGGTTTAAAGGGACTTAACAGTTTTATTGTTTAAACTTCAAGATAAAGTTATTACTTTGGCAACGGGCTGTTTTTTTATACTTTTTTTGTCGCAACTTTTCAATAAAGCTTTCAGCCTTTACGCATGCGCCGATGTAGCCAGCCGAATATACCGAGAATTCCCAATCCTACAATTGTGTTTGGCTCTGGTGTGGTAGCAGTTTTATACTGTTGATTAGTTGCTGTAAATGGATCTGTTCGATCTCGATCTGTAATATCTGCTTCTTGCCAAAAATTAAACCCACTGCTTGAAGAAGTCGAATTACTATAGCTGATGTCAAAGTCTGTCTCTGGCTCAGATTTTTTATTCTTTTTATTTTTCTCTTTCTTTTCTTTCTTCTCCTTGTTCTGAGAGTCTTGCAATAGATTATTGACCTCACCTTTAGATTTGGTGTAACCCAAAACATCTAATAATTGCAAATCTAAGTCGGTGATATTTAACTTCTCACCCCTTTCAAGTACTGGATGCATTATTCCCAAAGGATTACTATTTACATCACCTTTTTCTGACCAATGGCTAGTTTGATAAGAAAATCCATCAGCAAAATCAGCGATTTTTGTCTTACCACCATCAATTGATAAAAAAGTATTTCCACTAGATGACCAATCAAATACAGATTTTTGTGCACTCTCCTCTGAGAAACGCATTAGATCCATTGGACTAACTAACGCAGTATCCTTATCTGAAAGAGTTTCGTTATTAGCTTCAGTCTGAATTTTTAATGAGCTAAGAGCATCGACTCCGCTGACAACCCCCAAAGCGTGACCAATTTCATGTAGAGCAACGCTAAGAAAATCAAACTTATGACTTGCTACTTGAGCATTTAGATTATCAACTCGGGAAAAATCCCAAATAGTGTCTTGAAGAAAATTACCTTGGGGGTTTTGGTTTAGCCAATCATCGTGACTGATAATATCGCCATTGGCAGACAACATGGAATTGCTCAATGAAATCTTAGCATCAAGCTTATGATGACTTCCATTCGTCAAACCCAATACCTTAGAATTTCCACGGGTTAACCAAATTTTTCTGTTATTTACACTGTTATCTTCATCAATAATAGTTTTCTTTTCTAATCCTTTACCTTTACCTTTACCTTTACTATCATCATCTATTTGCATCTTGAAAGTTGAACTACTAAAGTTAACTTCATCACGGTTTAACAGTTCAATTTGCTCCAGATTGAGCTGTTGAAAAATATTTCCAGCTTGAGTTGCAATCAAATCGTTTGACTTGGGTTTAATACCTTTGATTTTTCTTTGAATGTTAAAACCCTGTTCTTGCAAAACATTATAATTCTCCGCAAAATCTTTATTTTCTAAATCAACACCTAATACTTGTAAGAAATTTTCTTTGTCGTTTTGGCTAATTTGAAAACTCTTGAAAGCATTTAAATCATCTGCAGAATTTATCTCTTTAAAACTATGATTCAAAAACTGATTGTAATCAACGCTGACCATCTCTGGGTTTGCTACACCTAATCCTTTGGAATTACTCAGTTGAGTAAAATCAACCTTAATATTAATGGTTGTGTTTCTTTCACAGGAGCAATCTGAGTCTAAAAAAGTATCTTGAAATTTAGAAGACCAAATATCCCCAGCAGTCTGAAATCCATTGATTATCTCCTCGGAAGTATCATCACTATAAGTGAAATTGAATTGTAGTGCTTGGGCTGGATGACTGCTAGATATTCCAGCTAATAACACAATGCCCAATGGTATAAACTTTTTCACTTTATTAAATTGGTGAACATATGTGGGTTTCATGATTTATTTTTACAATGATTATCTCTTTGCACTAAATCATTGATATAAATTTGCTCATAATTATGATGCAAATATTTTCATGTTTGTACTTATTCAGAAATAAATACTACATTTTTCTATTTAATTTGTCCTTTTTTCAAAAAAATTCTATATTTTCTCCTCAATATATCAGATATATTTCTATCCTATTTATATAGGATGAGAGAATAGTAATTATCCTGAGAAAATATTTTTAGTAACTTAATTATTTTGTTATTAAAACTTCAAAATTAATCCATGATTTCAAAGATTTGATGTTATTATTAGCAATCGACTCCAAGCTTAAGTTCTAAATCCTAATGTTAGGTATTATTTGAAACCTTTTAAGATTATTTTTGCTTAGAATATTTTTGTGTATCTGTTACAAAAAAACAAATTCAGAGAGCAGAAAAGTTAAAGCTTACAAAATCTTCACTAAATAAAATATTCAATCTCTGCGAACGCAACGAATCAACCAGCCAAATAGGGTCAAAATCCCCAATCCTGTAATTGCATTCGGCTCAGCGGTAGTAGCAATTCGATACTCTTGATGGAAAAAAACACTATATCCATCTTCTACAAAATTTTCTTCTGTAAATTTCTCTGTCAATAGTGCTTCATTATACTCAGGAGCTTCTAAAGAATCTATTTCTTGCCAAAAACTAAAACCCCTGTTTGAAGAAGAAGCATAATTATACTTCATCCTAAATCTTGCTTTTGCCAAAAGTTTTTTCAATCTTTTCTGTTTTTGAGTGAGTTGATGCAACCATCGATTTTCTCGATCTTCAACTTTGGTGTAACCAAGAACATCCAATAATTGCAAATCTAAATATGTAATATCTAATTTTTCTCCTCTTCCAAGTACTGGGTGCATAATCCCCAGAGGATTACCATTGATATCATGTTCGGAAATTAGCTGTTCTGCAGTCTAGTAAAATGTTAGTGCCTAGCAGAATTGCTCCCTATAATTCTATAATTATTTCCCCCTACCCCAGATATATGCAGACTTAAATTCATTTCCACAAATATTTTCCGGTGAATTAGGTAAAAAAACCGTTGGCTAATTAAAAAAAATCAAGCAAATTATAGTAACAAGTAAATAAAATTATACTATCTAATAAAAATAAACATGCATTAACTACGAGTTTATACTGAATAAATATTTGCGTTTGGCATCAAATATTAGGATAATTCTGGTAGTATTTCAAGGGCTACATCAATATAAAAATTATTCTTTCATAATACTAGTGTATTTATACATACGTAGAACGGCCAAATATGCATGAAATCTGAATAAATAGAACATTTTCTATTTCTAGAGTTCTGCTTTTGCCTTGCATCTTGAAAATTTACGTATATTCTCCTGAAAAAATTGTGACAAAATCAGGGTACTACCGATTATGAATCGAAAACAGGGTATTGAAAGATTAAAACAGAATATTTGCCATATTGGAGTTTTTCGAAATCTATGTGGAGGCTTTGCAAAAATAGTTTCTCACAAGAATTTTCTGAGTTTAAACAATCATATTTTTCAGAAATCTGTTGGAACAATCGCCGGTATAGCTTTCTGTACTTTGAGTGGAACATCTCCATCTGTGGCTCAAATATCAGCAGATACCAATCTTCCTGATGGACAAACAGTGGTCACACCAGGAACAACACCAGGAATCGATTTTTTAATTACGGGGGGAACAAAAGTAGGTAATAACTTATTCCACAGTTTTCAAAATTTTTCTGTTCCCGAGAATGGTTCTGCGATTTTTCAGAATGACGCAAATCTTACAAATATAATCAATCGCGTCACTGGTGATTTGGAATCTAATATCAATGGTTTAATCCAAGCGAACGGTAACGCTAATTTTTTTCTAATAAATCCTAATGGGATTATTTTTGGTCCCAACGCTTCGCTGAATCTTGGTGGCTCCTTCATTGCTAGCACCGCTTCAAGTCTTAGACTTTCTAATGGAGATGAGTTCAGTGCGATAAACCCGACCAAACCTTTGCTAATTATTAGCGTTCCCCTAGGTTTACAATTTGGTAATCAAGCTAAATCTATTACTAATCAATCTCAGTTTAATAATAGTCGTACAGTTCTTAACTCAGTAGGTGCACCAGGTGGATTAGTTTTACAACCTTTTCAGACCTTAGCGTTTGTCGGTGGTGAAATCAAAGGAGAACTAGGCAATATAACTGTTCCAGGAGGTCGTATAGAGCTTGGTGCTGTAGGAGAAAATAGTTTTGTTGGTCTGAACCAAGGTCCACAAGGTTTTACTTTAGATTATACAAATGTAGAGGATTTTGGAGACATAGAGCTAATTAGATCGGTGAATGATGTCAGTGGTCCTGGTGGTGGTAATATCCAACTCCAAGGTCAGAAAATAAACTTGGAGCAATCAGCTCTTTTTGCCGTAACTTTCCCTAATGGGATTGAAAATGGTGGGGTAGTTAATCTCTATGGTGATGAGATCAATATTAACAGTTCTGGTATTCAAGCAATTACATTAGGTAACCTTCAGGGTGCAGATGTCGCTCTAGAAGCTGAAAATATCTCAGTTCAAGCTGAGTCAGTTGTTTCTGCAGAAACACGTGGTTCAGGTCAAGGTGGTAAATTAACTATTAGTGCTAATAATCTAGAGGTTGTAAAAAGTATCCTGGGAACAGAAACTCAGGTTTCTGGGAATGCTGGTGATGTGTTAATTACCACTCAAGATTTAAATGTTAGAGATGGTGCTCAAATAGCAACTAACGCCTTTGAAGAAGGAGCTAGCGGTCAACTAACAGTGAAAGCTTCCAATTCTATTGAGCTTATTGGTGAGAGGGGTGATGGCTCAGTTCCTAGTGGTTTGTTTAGCGATAATCATAGTTCTGAAAAATCTGCAGGAGTGAGTATCGAAACAGGAAAATTAAATATTCGCGATGGAGCCAGAATATCTGCTTCTACTTTCGCCGGAGGAGATGGGGGTCAAGTCACGATTCAAGCGAAAGATTATGAATTAATTGGTAGTTCACAGACTGGTAAATTAAGTGGCGTATTTACTAATGTGGAACCGGGAGCTACTGGTCAGGGAGGTAATATTTCCTTAACAAGCGAAAGATTACAGATTTATGAAGGAGCACAAATATCAGCTAGTACCTTTAGTAGCGGTAATGCTGGTCGTGTTTCCATTAGTGCTTCTGATTCTATAGAAATACAAGATTTAGGCTTAGATACGGCATTTAGTGGTTTATTTGCTCAAGTCGAAGCTAAACAAGACACATCAACAGCCACAGGTAAAGGTGGTGATATTTTATTAGACACCGGAAAATTAACTCTCCAAGGTAAACAAGCGCGAATATCAGCTTCTACTAATGATGTCGGTTGGGGAGGTAATGTGACAATTAATGTTGATGAGTTACTCGTAAGAGATGGATCCCAAATTCAAGCAGCAACTACAGGTATGGCACCTAGTGGAAAATTAGAAGTAACAGCGACAAATAAAATCGAACTTAGTGGTGTAGATGAAGTTCCTAGTGGTTTATTTACTTCTACTCAAGGTTATCTAGCTGCAGGTAGTTTAGATGTTAATGCTAAGGATTTATCGATTTTGGATGGGGCGAGAATCTCGGCTTCTAGTTTTGGTGCAGGTGTGGGAGGAAGTATCAATGTTAATGCCTCAGATACAGTTAAACTCACTGGTACTGGTACTTCATCAAATACAGAAGTACGTAGTGGTTTGTTTGTAGAAGCAACAGGAACAGGAAAAGCAGGTAATATTGAGCTAAATACTCGTTCTTTATTGCTTGATGACTGGGGAGCAATTATTGCAGAAACAGCTTCTGACGATGGTGGTGATATCTCCCTGAAAATCGCCGACATGATTCAGATGCGTAACAACAGTTTAATTTCTGCAACTGCTGGTGCTAATAGCAAAGGTGGAGATGGAGGTAATATTAATATCGCGACAAATTTCTTGATTGCAGTGCCCTCAGAAAATAGTGATATTACTGCTAATGCTTTTGAAGGACAGGGAGGAAATATTCAAATTTCAGCTCGAAATATTTTTGGTATCGAGTTTCGTGAGAAATTAACTTCCTTAAGTGATATTACTGTTAGTTCAAGTTTTGGTGCCAACGGTATTGTAGAAATAACTACACCTGATATAGATCCTTCTCAGGGAATAACTGAGCTACCAGAACAAATGACGGATACTTCTAATCAGATTGCTCGTGGTTGCGGAGTCGACCGAGTTCAGATTGCAAAAGGACAAATCAGAAATAGATTTGTGGTTATTGGCAAAGGTGGATTACCATCTAACCCGGAAGCAATCCTTAGTAGCAACACCATATTAGAAGATTTAGAAATAACTCCAATTCTTAAGCCGCAAGATACTGCTCAACAAGCTCTTTCATCCACAAAAAATCCAATCAAAGTTTCTGATTCTAACGATTCCCTCGTAGAAGCTCAATCAATAGTGCTTAACTCCCAAGGCGAAGTTTTATTGACTGCACAGGTTTCTCAAAGAAATCATAACAGATCTTGGTTCTCATCAATTAGTTGTTATAACAATTAATGATAAACCGCTTTTATATGCAGCTTATAAGTTTTTTCACTTAATTCTAAATCCCTATTTGAACACTTAAATTCTTTATCAGCACAATTAATTTTGGAGCGGTAATTTTGGATTGGTAATTATGTGTAGATAGTCTTGTATAAGTAATTTTTTATAAATTAATTATTTTTATGATGAATAAATTATATTTTCGGGTATATCGTCGTTTATTACAATTTATTTTTGGTTTTGGATTGGGATTACTTTCCACTCTGCTGATTACGACAAGCACTGTATTTCCAGTCGTAGCGCTAGAGAAATCATCTTTATCGATTGTCTATAAATCATCTATCCATAAATCATCTATCCACAAATCATCTGTTGAAAATTTACCTATTGAAAAGTCATCTATTCAAGGTTTATCCGATTTGGAACAGCAGGAACAATTGGGTAAAAAATATTACTATATAGGTCAATTTTCTAGCGCAGTTAAAATTTGGCAACAAGTACTTCTAAGTTACCAGTCCCAGGGCGATCATCTTAACCAAGCTCGAGTCCTGAATAACCTTTCATTAGCTTATCAGCAGCTGGGTAAGTACTTAGAAGCAAAGCAAACTATTTCTGAAAGCTTAAAATTAACACAAACACAACAAAACAATATTTCAACTCAAAATCTACACAAGGAAGAATCAACAAAAAGCTTAAATGTTATAGCGCAAGCTTTGAGTACTCGAGGTCGTTTAGAACTATCAATGGGAAAACCTGAAGTAGCTTTAAAAACTTGGGAGGAAGCAAAAGAATTTTATACTAAGGCAAAAAATGATGCTGGTGTAATTCGTAGTATTATTAACCAGTCTCAGGCCTTAAGGAGTAATGGTTTATATCATCGAGCTTTATCTATTCTAACTGAGGTTAACGAAATCCTTCAAAAGCAACCAGATTCTCGACTGAAAGCTACTGGTTTACGCAGCCTTGGTACTAGCCTCAATTTAGTCGGTAGATTCGCAGATGCACAACAGGCTCTAGAAGAAAGTTTAGCGATCGCGAAAAAATTATCATCTCCTATAGATATCAGTGCAACATTAATTGATTTGGGTAATGTTGCTAATTCACAACAACAGGCAAAGTCTGCATTAAATTTTTATCAACAGGCTGTAGATAAAGCAACTTCACCAAATATTAAGATTAAAGCACAACTGAATATAATTAAAACTTTAATCGATACGGAAAAATTAGCAAAAGCACAATTATTAGCAAATCAAATTTACTCCCAAATTGCTAATTTACCTGCAAATCGCAGTACTGTCTATGCTCAATTAAATTTGGCTAAAAGCTTAACTAGATTACAACAGGCAAACATCCCAAATTCACCAACAATCGAAAGCATTGCTCAAATAGTTGCCAATAGTTACAAACAGGCGCAAGACTTAGAAGATAAACCAGCCCAAGCTTATGCACTTGGGAAACTTGGAAAGCTTTACGAACAGACCCAGCAATGGTCGACTGCTCAAGATCTAACCCAAAAAGCTTTAATGTTATCTCAAAGCATAAATACTCCGGAAATCACTTATCGCTTAGAGTGGCAATTAGGAAGAATTTTGAAAGCAAAGGGAGATTTGACAGGTGCGGTCGCCAACTATACCCAAGCAGTTAATAATCTTGGTTCTTTACGTAATGATTTAGTAGCGATCGCCCCTGATATTCAGTTCTCTTTTCAGGAAAGTGTAGAGCCGGTTTACCGAGAATTAGTTAGTTTACTTTTGACACCACAAAACTCAGAGGTTAGCCAAAAATCTTTGCTTCAAGCCCGTGAAGTTATTGAATCGTTGCAGTTAGCCGAGTTAGATGATTTTTTCCGCGAAGCTTGTTTAGATGCTAAACCAACTCAAGTAGATAAATTTGATACTCAGGCAGCAGTTATATATCCTATTATTCTGGCAGATCGTTTAGAAATTATTCTCAGTTTGCCAAAACAACCTTTACGCCATTACAGTACTGCAATTTCTGAGAAGGAACTCGAAAGTACTGTTAAAAAGCTGCGTAAAAATTTAGTTATTCGTACTAGATATAGTTTTAAACCTTTATCTAAGCAACTGTATGATTGGCTAATTCGTCCTGCAGAAATTGATTTAGCCGAAAGTAAAGTTAAAACATTAGTATTTGTACTAGATGGATACTTACGTAATATTCCAATGTCAACTCTAAATGATGGTAATCAATACTTATTAGAAAAATATAATATTGCTTTAACGCCAGGTTTAAAAATACTGCCTCCTCAAAAATTAAAGCGAGAAAATATCAAGGTACTTAGTGCTGGTTTAACTGAAGCAAGGGATGGCTTTTCACCTCTTGAATATGTGGAAGAAGAATTAAAAAAAATTAACTCTCAAGTACCGGGAACAATGCTTTTAAATCAAGATTTCACTAGCGAATATATACAAGAGAAAATTCAATCTAATTTTTTCCCTATTGTTCATATTGCTAGTCACGGTAAATTCAGTTCAAAAGTGTTGGAAACTTTTATTTTAAGCTGGAACGATCGAATAAAAATTGATGACTTAGAAAATTTGCTCCAAGGACCCGAACAAGCAGAGCAAAAAGCAGTAGAACTTCTGGTTCTCAGTGCTTGTGAAACCGCAACAGGAGATAAACGTGCTGCTTTAGGGTTAGCAGGAATGGCTGTAAAAGCTGGAGCAAGAAGTACTTTAGCAACATTATGGTCTGTTAATGATGAAGCTACAGCTAATCTAATGAGTCATTTTTATCAGGAATTAAGTAATGTCAGACAAACAAAAGCAGAGGCTTTACGTAACTCTCAATTAGCACTGTTAAGGAATCGAAAATACGAACACCCTATTTATTGGTCACCTTATATATTAGTTGGTAATTGGTTATAGAAAAATGAGGAGTTAATGGCAAGTTAAACTTACTCAAAAAATAGGTGTTAAATCATAAATTACAGTCTGTATTTTTGATTATTAAATACTTTATTTAATAATCAAAAATACATTTAAAGTATAATTTAGCGACCATAAATATATTGGAATTTGGAGGTTATAAGATTATCAGTAATATTTCATATGTAATAATACTAATGCCTGACAATAACTTCACATAAAGATATATAAAAAACTATCACCTAAGTATTTGTATGAATTTTATCAAAGTAATAAATGATTTTTTATATCTCAAAAAACTGGCAAAAATATTTTGACTATATTCTTTTTCAATATTCATAATATTATATAATTGACACAAAACGAATCTTGGCACTTGTCGGCTAAATTTTAGTCTCTTCAAGTAATATGCCTTTTAATATAGGTTTTATCATTTCCTTTCAATCAGCGAAATTATTGGCTAAATCCTCATAAACTAGTGACGAATTTTAAAATTTGTTCCAATGGAATAGTATAAAACGCTTGGAATAAATAGGATTACTAAGTCAACAATTAAATTTAATTAGGTTTTACAAAATGTTCAGAACTTTAATAAATAAGGCAATTGTTACTATCGGCCTATCATCTTTGTTGATTGTCTCATATAGTCATGTTGCATTAGCAGACCATAACAGAGGTGGTCAAGAAGGTTTACCAGGTTCGAGAATTGGAGGAGGGACTCGTGGAGAATGTTATCTTCGCAAACCACTTGTTGCATTAGTTCCAGAAAATAACTTAGTTTTGACAAAGTCTGCATATCCAAAATTATTTTTCTATCTTCCCCCAACTACAACACCAAAACAAATAGAGTTTGTCTTACAAGATGAGGATAACAATGAAATTTATCAGACAATGTTTACATCGAATGGCTCTGCAGGCGTAATGAATGTTAGTTTACCCGAAAAAGAATCCATACCACCCCTTGCTATTGGCAAAGATTATCGCTGGCAATTGGTCATAATCTGCGATTCTGAAAAAAGAGAACATGATATTGGTGTAAATGGATGGGTCAAGCGGGTAAAATTAGATTTTGCCCAGACTAAAAAACTAGAGCAAGCAAAACCTAGAGAACAAATTAATATCTATACTGCTTCAGGGCTTTGGCAAGATGCACTATTGAAATTGGCAGAGCTTCGGTACGAACAACCAAATGACACAAGGCTTTCCCATGACTGGTCAGAGTTGTTACGTTCTCTAGGACTAGATGCAATCGCCCAGGAACCTCTTGTGAATATGGAAAGACAAGTAACTTCACCCTTGTCAATGAAATAGGGAAAAATTAATTAGTTTAAAATTTCAACTCTATTTTTCTCTGCTCATGTACTATCTTCTCCGCTCTTTATGAAGCGGAGATTCTTGAAATCACATAAATTTCTGATTATCTTAGAAATCTATCTGAGCAGATATTCTTACAGTTAGTATCTATCTAAAACTTTTAAGCTATTTAATCTAGAAAATGTTTGTAATTATTATGATGAGGTTAATGAATAAATATAAATCGACAGCAAGTAAGTTAATTCATATCTATTAATACTTTGTATGATTGATAAATTTTTAAAAAAAAATTTCCCTTTAATATTTTTTATTACTGCTTTAAAAAGACAAGTACTGACTTTAAGTGTGAACCAATCTGTAATTGCTGCTAGTGCGATCGTAGCAGGATGTATATTGAGCATTAGACATTTAGGTGGGTTCCAGTTATTAGAATTAGTTGTCTTTGATCGAATGGTACGTCTTCAAAGAGAACTTCCTCCAGACCCACGAATATTAATTGTAAAAATTACAGAATCCGATTTAAAAAAACAAAAGAAATGGCCTTTATCCGATAGGAGTCTTTCTTTAGTGTTGCAAAAATTACAAGGAGCAAAGGCAAAAGTTATCGGTTTAGATATGTATCGTAATTTAGCACAACCTCCAGGCTATGAAAATCTACTCGAAGAACTTCAAAAGCCCAATGTTATTACTATAAAAAAGCTTGGTAGTTCGGATTCAGAAGAAGTATCTCCCATTTCTGGGGTACCAGAAGAACGAATTGGGTTTAACGATATCTTGATCGATCCAGACGGGATAGTACGTCGAAATCTAATGTATGCCTATGAAGGTACAAAAAAATATTATTCTTTCTCCTTACGCTTAAGTCAAAAATATTTAGCTGATCGAGATATTTCACTCAAAATTACGCCAAATGCTTTGGAATTAGGAGAAACTTCATTTACGCCTATCTCAGCAAATGCGGGTGAATACCGAAATATTGATAATCTTGGCTATCAGATATTGATTTCTTACCAGTCTTCTAACCAAGTAGCAGAAACTATCTCCTTTACCGATATCTTAAACGGTAATTTTGAATCCTCATTGGTCAAGGATAAAATAGTCTTAATTGGTACAACTGCCCCTAGTTTAAAAGATTTATTTTTCACTCCCTATAGTGCAGGTGAGTCAGATAGTCGTGCAATGTCAGGAGTTATGTTACATGCTCAACTGGTTAGCCAAATTCTTCGTGCGACCTTGGATAGAAGACCACTATTTTGGTTCTGGTCAGAATGGATAGAAGCTACTTGGATATGGCTTTGGGCTTTAATTGGAGGTTTAATAGCATGGCGATATCGAAATCCTTTAAATATATTAATTTTTGGCGTCTTTGCTTTGTTAGCCCTATTTACGGCCTACTTTAGTCTGTTTACTCAAGCAGGTTGGATACCTTTATTATCTCCTGGATTAGCACTGATAGTTACCTCTACAAGTATTATTATCTATAGACAACTATATAGTAAATTTTATGACGATCTAACGAGTTTACCCAATCAAATTTTATTTATTAAATACTTAAAAACAGCAATTGATAGAATAAGACCGAGTAAAAATCTACGCTTTGCTGTGTTGTTTTTAGATATCGACCGCTTCAAGCTAGTCAATGAAAATTTTGGTCATCACGTTGGGGACGAATTGTTAGTCAATTTTACCCAAAGATTAAAAAACTGTGCCGACAATCAGAGAATGATTGCTCGAGTTGGAGGGGATGAATTTGCAATTTTACTGGAAAATATTATCGATACTAAGGAAGTAATAACTTGGGTCGATTGGTTACAGAAAGAAATGACCTTTACTTTTGGAACAAATGGACAAGAAATATTTACAACCATCAGCGTAGGTATAGCCTTAAGCAAGACAGAATGTATTTACAAACCAGAAGATGTGCTTAGAGATGCCCATACAGCAATGTATCGAGCTAAAGATTTGGGTAAATCTCGCCACGAAGTTTTTACAAGAGGTATGCATACCCAAGTTGTTAAGCGTTTTCAGATAGAGACAGATCTTCGTCGTGCTTTGAAGTTTCAAGAGCAAAAACAGGAATTTTATCTTGAGTATCAGCCAATAGTTTCCATGGAAAACAACACAACTATTGGTTTCGAAGCACTCGTACGTTGGCAACATCCATCCCACGGATTTATTCCTACAAATGATTTTATCCCTATTGCAGAAGATACAGGATTGATTGTTCCTTTAGGTAAGTGGATTTTGCAAGAAGCCTGTTGTCAGCTATCTGTTTGGAAAACTCTATTTCCTGTCGATCCGCCCCTGACAATGAGTCTTAATCTTTCTGGACAACAGTTAACCCAACCAGATTTAATTGAATTCATTGAGAAAACTCTCAAATTAACAGGCTTAGAAGGAGAAAGCATCAAATTAGAAATTACTGAAAGTGTAGCAATGAAAGATGTAGAAACAACTATTGATATTTTATTAAAACTAAGAAGCTTAGGTATTAGACTAAGCATTGATGATTTTGGTACGGGATATTCTTCTTTGAGTTATTTGCACCGCTTTCCTACTAATACATTAAAGGTAGATAAATCATTTATAAATAATATGGTAGAAACTGAGCAAGATATGGCGATTGTCCAGACAATTATTATGTTGGGCCATGCTTTGGGTATGGACATAGTCGCTGAGGGAGTAGAGACAATTGCACAACAAGAAAAACTGCAAGCACTTGGTTGTGAGTACGGTCAGGGCTATTTCTTTTCTCAGCCCTTGGATAGCAAATCTGCAATGCTGTTATTAGATGCTCAATTCCATAATTGAGAAAGCTGTCATTGACTAACCTATGAAACCCAAAAATTGAGTTTAATAACCTGCTGTCTAGGTTTGAAGTTGCTAGAAAATACTAATAAGTAAACTATTGCACGATGAAATAATATTTTGCACCGAGACTCAGGATACAATGCGATCTGGTAATAAACGTAAAACTCCGTAAAATTTATAAAATAATTGATTGTTGAAATTACCCTATGAGCATTAACGAAGTATTCATGCCCGCTCTGAGTTCCACCATGACTGAAGGAAAAATTGTTTCCTGGGTAAAGTCACCGGGAGATAAAGTAGAAAAAGGTGAAACAGTAGTGGTTGTAGAATCAGATAAGGCTGATATGGATGTGGAATCCTTCTATGAAGGATATCTTGCCCATATCGTAGTCCAAGCCGGTGAAACTGCTACCGTTGGAGCTGCGATCGCACTGTTAGCAGACACAGAAGCGGAAATTGAAGCTGCTATTGCTCAAGCAAAATCAAAAGTTGCTAGTTCTGCACCGACTACCAATGTTACCCCAACACCCGTTGCAGCTGCAGTGGCTCCAACAAGTACTTCTGTTTCACAAAATGGTTCTAATCACCGTCAAGGTAGAATTATTGCTTCACCTCGTGCCCGAAAATTAGCAAAAGAATTCAAAGTAGATTTAAGTAATCTTTCTGGTAGCGGTCCCTACGGTCGTATTGTAGCTCAAGATGTAGAGGCAGCCGCTGGGGTATCTAAGCAACCATCAGTTCCAGCATCTTTGCCAGCAATACCAGTTACTGCCAGCGTAGCATCAATTCCTCAACCTGCAGCGACACCAGTTACAACAGCAAGTACAGTTTCAGGACAAACAGTACCACTTACAACTCTGCAACAAGCGGTTGTACGCAGCATGGTCGCAAGCCTTGCGGTACCAGTTTTCCGGGTAGGTTATACAATTACCACTGATGCATTAGATCGGCTGTACAAGCAAATTAAATCCAAAGGTGTAACCATGACAGCGCTATTGGCAAAAGCTGTAGCGGTAACACTGCAAAAACATCCCTTACTTAATGCGAGCTACTCCGAACAAGGAATTGCGTATCATGGTGATATCAATATTTCCGTAGCAGTGGCAATGGATGATGGTGGATTAATTACACCTGTATTGCAGAATGCTGACCAACTGGATATTTATTCCCTATCCCGTAATTGGAAGTCTTTGGTACAAAAAGCAAGAGCAAAACAACTCCAACCCGAAGAATATAGTACCGGTACTTTTACTGTATCTAACTTGGGGATGTTTGGTGTAGATACATTTGATGCGATTTTACCTCCCGGACAAGGTTCGATTTTAGCAATTGGCGCTTCTCGTCCTCAAGTTACTGCGACTCCTGAAGGGATGTTTGGTGTTAAGCAACAAATGCAAGTTAATATTACCTGCGATCACCGAGTGATTTATGGGGCTCACGCAGCTGCATTTTTACAAGATTTAGCCAAGTTAATTGAAACAGATCCTCAGTCTTTAACAATGTAGCTCTCTTTGTATGGCATTTGTTTTGTAGAGACGTGCGGTGGGTGCGTCTCTACATTTGTTTTTATAAATATTGGGAAATATTGATTTTGGGGAAGTATGGTATTTTGGTTTATATTTGAATGTTATTTAAATAAAAAATCTACGATTTAAACTCAAAAATCTAAAGTAGAGTGGCTTACGACAATACCTTAAAATATCTAGTTGAAAAGTATCCAGAAGAATTCACCCGTTGGTTACTCCCCTTCAAAGTTAATAACGATGTCCAAATTCTTAAAACAGAATTAAATCTGGAACCTGTCCGCGCTGATTCCGTAACTTTTTTGAAAACAGCAAACCAGATTTTACATTTGGAGTTTCAGACTTCATCTACATCAACCCCACCTTTACCATTGCGGATGTTGGATTACTGGGTACGCCTGTATCGTCAATATAATTGTGATATTGAGCAGGTAGTTATTTTTCTCAAACCCACAAATTCAGATGCTGTCTTTGTAAATCAGTTTCATTCCCGCAATACAACTCATCGCTATCGAGTAATCAGGATGTGGGAGCAAGATCCAGAAGTTTTACTTAAATCTATACCTTTGTTACCTTTAGCAACTTTAGCACGGACAGAATCACCTCAAACCTTGCTCAAACAAATTGCATCAGAAGTAAGTATCATTGAAGAAGACAGTATCAAACAAAGTATTTCAGCATGTACCCAACTTCTTGCGGGGTTGGTTTTTGAACCACAACTAATTCGTCAGCTTTTTAGGAGAAAAGATATGAGAGAATCAACTATTTACCAAGAAATTCTCCAAGAAGGAAGAGAAGAAGGGAAAAAATCTGAGCTAAGGTTAGTGATGCGTTTGCTAAATCGTCGCATAGGTTCTGTCAATCCGCAATTAGAACCAAAATTACAAGGTTTATCTTTAAATCAGTTGGAGGACTTGGGTGAAGCTTTGCTAGATTTCACCAGCGAAACAGATTTGGTTAACTGGCTTAAGATTCAAGGAATTTAGTTTGACTTGGAGATGTAGCATGAGCATGCTATGTCTCCACATTACTTTTGACAGAACGTGATATTTTAGAACTTACAAAAATAAATTACAAAACAAAAACAAATTACAAAAATAAAATAATTATAAAAAAAGCATTTAACTTGTAGGCGTACATTTCGGTACAATTCTACAGGTAAAACATTTTGGTATGAAATTTTGATATTTTTTAGGAGCAAAACATCAAACTCCGTAAACTCGTCTTCCATCCCCTGGTAATAAAGTTAGCGATCGCGGATTAATTTGATATCCGACTGTAACTTCTACTTCTCCATCCCAAATCTCAATTGACAAAACATTGTTATCGCTACCTCTATAGTCAAAGTACTCGCAACGTTCTGCAGTTTTTCTGAGGGTAGTACCAACACGAGTCATTTTTGCCATTCCAGAATCTACGCGGCTATAGGTTTCGTCAGCAAAATTTAACTGCTTTGGTGGGTTTTTGCTGACTTCTAACCGATCGGTTGGTTCTAAAAATGCTACCTCTACTCGATCATCTTCATCAACTGAAAGCCATCGGATATCATTATTATCCTGTAGTAGGTATTCAAACCAAATATAACCACCAACATTGTAAGTTAATTTACCTTCTACAACCCAATCTCTACTCATATACTGGACAACATCGCCAATTTGTAAATTAAAAATATTGCGTTCCAAAGAAGGTAATTCTTTAGACTTTTTACCCGCTAATATTACTCCCCGTTGTTGTAAAACAAATAATGTGGAAGCAATAGCTACAATCATGATCGCACCTAGCCAAAGTAAAGCTAACATTTTATTCACCTTTTGAGTTATCAGTTAATGCGCTGTCGCGCACACTACCTACGGATCCGCGATCCGCTAACAGTTACCAGTTTATGGCTTACGCCACGCCCTTACGGACTACAGTTACTAGTTAATGCGCTCGCTGCTTACACTTATGTGTCCTACCGGTACGCTAACGCGCATGCTTTGCTAACAGTTTTTCTGTTCTCTATTCCCCGATCAATAGGACAACCATCGGTTATCTGATTGATACCCCACAATCACAGGATGGGAAAGACGGTTTATTTCTACCTTAAGAAGCTGAATATCTTTTGGCAATTCAAATAAATGATGCAGAATTGGTTCAGTAAGAAAACGTGTGGGAATAGGTAATTGTAGTTTCTCTGGTTCAAATATATTGTTTGATGCTAAGACAAAACCCCACGGACCAAAACTAGGAACATCCACCGTGTAGGGGTGTACTTCTAATCCTACTTGAGAAATGGTAGTCGCGATGCAACTGAGAACTTTGGGAGCGAAGAAAGGGCTGGAAGCCTGGGTGACCAAAATTCCATTCTCTGCGAGTATTTCTGATAAACGTCGATAAAATCCTTCTGAATAAAGTTTAGCAAGAATTTTTTCATCAGGATCGGGGAAGTCTGCAATGATGACATCAAAAGTTTCATTTAAATTTGGTGCTTTCAAAAATGCATCTGCGTAAATAATCTCTACGCGTGGATCTAAGAGCGCACTTTTATTAATTTTTGTCAATCTTGGGTGGGTGTTAGCTAGTTTTATCATTTCTGGATCTAGCTCAATTAGTACTACCCGCTCGACATCTTGCCATTTTAAGACTTCCCGCACTGCCATGCCATCACCAGCACCCATTACTAGTACCCGTTTTTTGTTGGGTGTAGCACTCATTGCCGGATGTACTAATGCTTCATGATAGCGGTATTCGTCTACACTTGAAAGTTGTAAATCGCCGTTGAGGAATAGTCGTAAATCTTTACCTTTATGGGTTAAAACAATCCGTTGATAAGCTGTTTGAACGCGTTTAATTATTGGTGCTGAATATAGATTATTTTCTAGATTATTGCTTAAAGGTATGGCGAATGGTGCAAGACTTAAAAGTAATACCCCCAATGCTAACCCTACATATCCCCAACGACGCAATTGGGTGAAGTTGCGTCCAATGGCAAAAACCATTAGTGCTGGTAAAGCACCTAAAATAAAAGCAGTGGGAAACATCCCAAAAAAGGGTAAAAGTAGCACGGGAAAGGTTAAGGAACCCAATAAACCTCCCAAGTAATCCAGTGCTAAAACTCCTGCGAGTGCTTCTCTGACTCCTTCAGCTTCTTCTAGGATTCTGGTTAATAATGGTACTTCCAACCCAGCAAGTATTCCCAATAGTATAGTCACCAGAAATAATCCCAGCCAGATAGAACCGCCCAGGACAAATAAAGCAAATAAGCCCAAAGGTAAAAAAGCTGTCAACGGGGCTATCAGTAATTCAACCCAAGTAAACGCTAGGAGTAAATTCCTTTGTAAAATAATACCTTCAGCTTTAGGAGCAATAAAACGGCTCAAGTAAGAGCCAATCCCCATCGCAGCTAAGAAACCACCGACGGCAATACCATAAGCTAAAGCTTGGTTACCCACTAAGTAACTAGCCAAGGTTCCAAGCAGTAACTCCACAGCAAGTCCGCTTCCTGATGAAACTGCTGCTGCTGCGAGTAAAAGCTGTCTTTGGGTTCGATTCAATTTAATGTTATTACTTATGTTTTTTTTCTCAAGATGATAAAAATCATCTTTTTTTATTTCTTGTTCCATACATATTTTGATTATTTTTTAGATTATTTTCATTTCATTCTTGTCCATTAAAATTATTTTTTTTAGATATTTTGTTTACTATTAATTTAGTTTGATTTAATGTCTATCTATTTTGAATATTTACTTACCAGCAGCAGGTCCACCACCACGAAAATCATCATAGCTGGAACGATTATAAAATATCCAAACTCCAGAACGATTGTAAGAACCAGACAATCTGGTTCCATTTCTTGGTGAAAAGTTGCTTTGATTCTCTTCACGCAAAACTAAAGCTGATTTTTGAGTGTAACTATTAAAAATTGATGATACCGCAATCAAAATTGCTAAACCTGCAAAAATCTTTGTCAACATAATATAAATACTCTTCCCAAAAAAATATTATCAAATATTAACTTCCAAGAAAATTAGTCTAATTATATTTAGCAAATAATCTTTTCATACAATCTTTTATTTTTTATTTTTATAACCTTAAATATTTAAGCTGCTGGAATATTATCCGAAGTATTCGCTGAATCAGACTTAATATAAATAACTTCCTGGGATGATAAAGTTCGCGCACCTTCTCTTACAGTTAAAGTTGTTCTATCTATTGGTTTATCTGGTAAAACTTCTACATTAAAACCGTAGGAATCCTGCTTCTCAAAGATGAGAAATAAAGTTAAAGATCCATTTCCTTTTTCAACCTTGCCATTTTCTCTCTTAAGACTTAAATTTACGGTTTTTGAGGTCATGTAGACTTGTTCGCCATAGCTGTTATTAATAACAAGTTTTACCTGTAATAGTGATGGAGAAGTCTCATCAGATGCAATATCTACTTTTACTCGAACCAATTTATCTGGACCACCGAGGGTTGCGCGACCGCTAGGATCGCTATCATTAATTTTTTTCGATATTACTTTTTTTCCTATGCGAGGTACAGCAAACATCGCTATTATTGCTAACGGTATAGTTCCAAATAAAGCAGGGAATAATGGACGCGTATCCACCACTCCATTTTCAACCAGGATATTAAAATTCGATTTGGGTGGTGCTAATCCTACTTTTCTATTGTCAAATTGAATAGTCCGGGGTAGTCGTAGTCCTGATGTTCTTTCATATTCCAACACACTAACAACTAAATTTAGTTGTTCAGCCTTTTTTACACGTACATCTAAACCAGCGAATAAATCTGATTCAGCCCAAGTTCCAGATTCTCCATCTTCATACCAAGTACCGCTTTCGCTCCAAGCATTTTTAATCGCAGAAGCTACTATTTTACCTTGCTGGTCTAAAAGCTGAATTTGATAGGTTAGAGATGTGTTAGTTGGTATGGATGCTTCCACATCTACTCGTAGCGCTCCTAATAATTGTGGCTCCAATGTAATTTTTTCTGGTGGACTGGATTGTCCTAAACCAACAGAAATATTTTTAGAAATTAAAGTTTTTTTGAAGAAACCAGAAGCTATAAATGCTAATAATACAAAACCTGTCGCTCCTAAAGCAACATAAGCCCACTTATCTATAAATCGACTGGTACGTTTATTATCTACAGCAATTTGCATGATACGTTTGCTTCACAATAAAATTAACAACATGTTGTCATGATAGCTTTCCGCTAAAATTAACAAAATTATAGTTAATACATCAAGCTTGCTAATAAAATTAATATTTCTAAATGCAAGCAATTTTGATTTATCAATATTTATGGTGTTAGGAACAACATCATAAATTCGATTTATTGAACCTTATAATCGCTTAAGAGTACAATTTTTATGTGAATATCTACCTCAGCAAAATTACTAACTTCAAAATTTATTTGAGAAAAATAAATAGGAATATAAGCGAAATCACTTATGTAAATTTAAAAATTATATAAATAACAAATAACAAAAATAATTTTGTTTATTTTTATTTAGTTGTTTCCCAGTATCTGAACAGCTACCGCGAAAATTGCTAAAAGTGGAGCGATAAGAGGTAAAATTAATATAATTTTAATTATAAATAAAGGTTGAAGCTTCTTTCTCAAACTTACAGCTGTCATGATGACGGAAGAGAGAAAATTTGAGGTCGAATATTCTCAATAATGTCAAGAATAAAAACCTATTTCGAAGAAAATGTAGGTTTATTTACTTGTGTTATCTATAGGGTAATACATAAATATAATATTATATTTTCTATAATATTGAAAATAAGCTTACTTGGTAATATTTATAGCTCTGAATGATAGTAGTATGATGAAAATGTATAATTGAAATGTTATATTTTCTGAAAATTGCATGTTTCAGATAGAAAAATAAAAAATTATTAAATACTAATTAATATTAATAAAATATAGATTATTAATAATTTATATTTTATATGAGTCAGGACTTACGCAACGGAGACGCTACGCTAACCCTACACTGCGTTCCGGTCGCAATGACAAATCTATGTCCTACGGACACGCTACGAAGACCGTTGCGTAAGTCCTGTCTACAAAAAAAATTCACTTATAACCTGTAACAAAAAACATAAGAGCTTCATACCAAACACCTCGCTCTGTTAGATTTACTTCTATTAGTTGTTGAAAATCAGCTTTCAATTCTTCCATTTTTTCTGGTGATACCTCTAACAAAGGATTTTCATGGGGGTGATACCAACTTCCATTCCATTGTTTCGCTTCATCTAAACTTTGATAAAAACCAAATTGTTTGGATTTGATTTCAATATCTTGAAAACCAGCTAATTGCATCAAGTGATGACATTTTTCAGGAGTACCCGTTGGTTCATTAATATTTAGCAGTGAAATTCCATATTTTGCAGCAGCTTTAATGATGAGAGGAGTAGAATAAGATTTTTCTGAGCCACAAGAAAATGCAATTACACCACCTTTTTTGAGCCATCTATACCAATTCTTTAGCGCTTTAAAAATATCTCGAAAGTAAACTATTGCGCTAGAGCAAGTAATTATATCAAAGCTTTCATTCTCAAAATCTATATATTCTGCATCAGCTTGGATAAGTTCTATGTTTTTTAACCCTAGTTCATTAATTTTCCGTTGTGCTTGCTGAAGCATTATCGAAGAAAAATCTACTCCAACAACTTTTCCCTGGTTACCAACAACTTGAGCTGCACTAATTGCAATAAGACCCGTACCAGTAGCAATATCTAATATTTTTTGTCCTTTTTCAAACCTAACTAATTTTAGAATTGGAAGGGTACGACTAATAGTATGTTCATTATCATAGCTTGTTCTACGATCAAAAAAATCAATAATTATTTGTTTGTATTGTTGTTCGTATTGATTTTGATTCACAACTATATGATATTTTTACGAGTTTAATGTAATAATAATTTTTTGTGAATACTTGTGTCTTCTGAAAAATTGCAATAGAGATATTTAATTATTGCAGGATTAGCTAAAAACAAGTATTGTCTCTGTAGTACTTAGGTGTATTTCCTACTTGCTTGCGAAACAAAGCTGTAAAATTACTTTGACTAGAACAACCAACATCCAAAGCTATCTCTACAATACTTAACTGAGTATGGGTTAATAAAAACTTGGCGCGCTCGATACGAGATTTTATTACGTATTGATGCGGCGTTATTCTCATTGAATGCTTAAACCAACGACAAAAGGAATAAGAATTCATTTCCACTAAGCTAGCTAACTCTCTTAAGGTTAGGTTTGATCCTAAATTGTCGTGGATATAGTCAATTATCTGTCTTAGTTGTCGCTCAGACAGATTATCTTCAGATTCAGAAATAACTTGCTTTGAGGTGCAATGATTTTTAATCAGATGGCTTGCTAGAGCGATCGCAACTGAATCTGCATAGATTTTACCAGCAAGACATCCACCCTCTAATTCAGCTTTTAACGCCATTCCCAAATGGAATATCTGCGCGTCGGGAAAACCACGTTGGGGGATGATTTCAATATCTTCGCTATCAACTTTGTTATCTTCTAACTGCTTGAATACATTTGAATCAAGGGATATCAAGAGAAATTCTACATCTTGATACCAACGCGCTTGAGTAGGAATATCTCTAGGAGTTAGACCAATTTCACCTCTCCTCATCTTAGTGCTGTGCAACTTTCCACCTGCAAGTCGCCAGTCAATTTGATACTCACTGCCAAGCATAATACTAATGCTGTGTTGTTGCAAACAAAGTTCTGGGGACTCCGATGGTGGTAAATGATGTTGTTCGAGGATAATTCCTTCCCAATTTGTGTTTGAACTGGAAATAATTGGTTGTCTGCAAGTCATTGGAGTAATTTCACCGCTTGCTATATCTATGGCTGAGAGTCTTTTATGCTTCACAAATGCTCACCTCACCTCTACAAACAACTTTTCAGTTTTCTCAGATAACTCTTAGCTAATTCTCAGTTATCCATCACCAACTCCTCAGACTCATCCCCGATATTAGTAATTACTATTAGTTCTTTCTCGTCCCTCCTTGTGCAGTTACTAATCTAAGGACAGGAGAATTTTCTAAATGTACAGATTGATGCGGAGAAGCAACAGTAATATTTTGCTTGTCAAAAGCATATTTTAAACGGCGACGGAACTCTCGAGCAACAGCAAATTGTCTTCCTGGTTGGGTTTTAAACCACAATACTAATTCTGTTCCATGGTGACTAATATTATTGACCCCTAAAAGATTTACTGGATCGATAACATCAACTTTCCAGACCTCATCATGTTGCATCTGGCAAGCTACACTTCTAATCATTGCTAATGCTCGATCTATGTCTTCTTCCAAGCCAATTTCTACGGTAAAAACTATCCGCGACCAGTCTTTTGTTAAATTACGTACTGTTGATATACTGTTGTTGGGAACCGTACTTAAACGTCCTTGTGGATCGCGAATTTGCGTCATACGAAGATTCATGTTTTCAACGACCCCTGCAGTTGTTCCAACATCAATAATATCTCCAAGGGCAAACTGATCTTCAAGCAAAATTATAACACCGTTAATAACATCTCTAATTAAACTTTGGGAACTGAAGGAAAGGGCAAAACCAATAATCCCAGCACCTGCTAAAATAGGAAAAATTGGAATGTTTAACTTTTCAAGTAACCATAAAACACCGATAAACATCCAGATGAAATTCATGGCACCTTTAAGGGCATTACAAAAAGTTGTAAGTCGTGAAATCTGTCTTGGAGAGGTGCTAGATGTATGTAAATGTGAATCTACAATTTTTTTGAATAAGTAGTCTGTAATAACTTCACTAAATTTGATTATTAAAATGGTGCCGACAATAATTGCTAACAATATAGGCTTAGTTAGTAACCAATCTTGTAGCCAGCGCGTGAAAGGAAATAACCCTGCAATTTGAGCTAAACTTAGTACCCAACCAGTAAACAAAGTAATTACTAGTAACCATCTTTTTAAGTTATTAATATTTACCTTACGTTGCCAAGCCAGCTTTTGTTCGCAGTAAATCATCATTTGTGTAGCTTTTTGTTCTTTGTCCAGTGCAGTTTCTCCTTCCGCACTCGCAGATTCAACTTCTTCTCTGGGCTTTTCTTCTTGGAGCTTTCGCCATTTTTTAAGCAGGTTTTTGTACCAAGTAGTTAATATTAATGTAAATACAAATATTCCCGAGAAAATTCCTCCAGAAACTAAAGCTTGACTTTGTAAAAACTCTGGTTGGCGTTCTCTCTGTGCTTGAATTAATGCTGGACGAATAATTCGAGCAAAGCGTTGAGCCAAGGATATTATGGGTACTCCATGTATTTGAGCATCTAGATCGGTAACAGTCATCAGAGTTTGCGTTCTTTCTCGATCACGTCGATCACCAACTAAAATTATTACTCGGTCTTCATCCCTGCTGACAGCAACTCTTAAAGTTCGGGGGTTGAAGGGACTCGCAAGAATTTCGGAAATATTCTCCTCATACATATTAACTCGCACTTGTAATGGCGAAATGCTATCTTGAGTCGAATTGGTAATTGTTCCTTCCCTAGCTGCAATATGAAAGAGTTGTCTTCCATCTAAAGTAACTGGAGCGTAAACAATATTTCCTTGACTGGAGGAAGAATTATTCAAAATGTTGGGAGTTGCAATTTGTCCAAAAGCTTTAGAACCGGTATTCAGAGTCAGAGCAAATACCAGAAAGCTAATTAATACAAAACCTTGAATAGAGTTACCTAAAATAAAAATTTGTTGCGAAAAGTATTGAATTTGCCGATTTATTGACCCTAGCAATTGATTAAACATATCGATCGCTCGATCCATATAACTAACTATGTATACACCCACCTTCGGCAAATATATCACTACCAGTTGCAGTCTCAAGAACTTTTTTCCCCGATGGTAGTTTGAGTGATTTTAAGTAGGAAGTTTGTATGCGCTCGCAAATAATAGCTAATGTTTCTAGTCACGATCAATTCTGCGGTCAAATATTTTGTTTAATTCCCCGTTGGTGTTTTGAGGCAATAATTATTAAGTTACAAATATGTTACAAAAAATCCGGAATAGATATTTTTATTTTTGTAGACCAGTCTGTGGATCAAGCAACAAACATAATATAGGAGCTTAGTCATGCTATGGCACTCATGGAATTACAAAGTATTAATATTTACTACTTTGACTCTGCTTGGAGCGTCTTCTTTACCAGTTTTCACCATCAAGGGAGTTATCGCTCAGGCTGCATCTTGTAATGAAGTAAAAATTAAAAAGCATATTGAGAAATTAGAAAATGCAGATAATAAGGCTTTTGATTCTCTAGTCAAATGTAAATCGAAGGCGGTTCCAGCTCTAATCGAAGCTTTGAAAAGTAAAAATTAAAATATTCAAATTGTGGCTATTGCTGCACTTGATGAAATTGGTGCACATCTTGAAGGCACATATTTACAAGAAGTCAAAGTACGAAAATTAGTTATTACTAAAGATGGTCGAGACAAAAATTTTGATTATCTAAATATTCACGGTTTAAATTTAGAAAATGCAAATCTTCAAGATGCTAGTTTTATCGGTACAGACTTGAGTAAAGCTACTTTACAAAATGCTAACTTCTCAGGTGCAAAATTAGCTCAAACACAACTATATCAAGCTAATTTAGATGGTGCTTGTCTAACCGGAGCCTATATCGAAAACTGGGGAATTTCTACTGATACTCAACTTGAGGGTATCAAGTGCGAATACATTTACATGCAATTACCCAGCAGAGACGATCCAGACCCTTGTCGCAAACCAGATAACCGTAAGGAAATATTTAAAGAAGGGGATTTTGCTGATTTTATCGCTCCTATTATTAAAACCCTTAATTTGTATAAAACCCAAAATATTGACCCCCGTAAAATAAGTCATAAATTCAAAACTCTCGATCTATTTCATTATCAAGGTATCGATCCTGCTGCTGCTGCTTTTGCAATTAGTCAGGTAGCAGAAAAATATCCAGAAGCTGATTTACAAGTTGTAGCTTTAGAAGGTAGAGGTCAAGAAAAAATTCACCTACAAGCTAGAGTTACAGGTGACATCAATCGCTCTGAATTAAATCAGGAATATTTTCAAAAATATACAGAAATTCAATCTTTAACCTATGGAGATCTACAAGCATTACTAATCGGTACTAGAGAGAAAGATGAACGGATTCGCAGTTTAGAACAATTATTAGCAAATGCGATTCATCAACCAAAATTTTATGTCGAAACTATTCAATCTCAAGGAGAATTTACTATGTCGGAAAGTAAAGGAAATATTAGCATCGGTAGCACTCAAGGTAATATCAGTGGTATTGCAGCAACAGGTGAAAATGCATCAATGATTGGTGTGACGATGGGTACCATTAGCGGTAATGTAACTAATACTATTAGTCAATTACCTAATTCACCCGAACCAGAAAAACCAGGAATTAAAGAATTATTACAAGAACTACAAAATGTAATTGAAGCTGACACTAATCTCAGTGATGAAGATAAAGCTGAAGCTTTAGAACAAGTACAAACAATTGCTGAAGCAGGACAAAAACCTGAAGATGGTGCAATGCAAAAAATGGTTAAAACTGCGTTGAAGATTCTCAAAGGAACGATTGCAGAATTACCTTCAGCAGAAGAGTTAGTGAAAGTTTGTGGAACAATTCTCCCTGCGATCGCTACATTTTTTAGTTTGTAATACTGGGGATTAAGCTCGTAAAGTTATCTTCTACATAAACATTTCACCAAAAAAATGATTTATAAATTTTTTTTTATAATACGATATACAAAAAATATAACAAGCCAGAAACTCTGACTTGTTACCTGGTGTAAAGATGTTAAAAGCAGCACCTCATAACGAGAAATTTCTCATTATTTCCCCGCTCTGGGATAAAAATCGCGGAGTTAAATATCAGTAGTAAAATTTATTTTCGTTCTGCAAGCAGGGATAGTACTCCAGTATAGGTCGCAAAAAATTTTGATTCATCTAAGGATGCATTCTTATTATTCCAAGTCGCGACTACACAGTAATTTTTACCGTTTTTCCCTTGTAACCAACTTGTAAGATTTAAAACTCCAGGTTCGGAACCACCCTTGAATGCAATTTTTTGCCAATCATTAGGATTCGCAAGCCCAGGATTCACGCCCATTAGTGGTAGATTTTCGACTTCTTTTATTGCTCCGCAAAGCTCCTCTGCAGTAAAAAACCACTCTAGACTGAATGGCACTAAGAAAAGCTGGAACCCTTGTGGTTTAAACAGTCTGTAATTGCTTATTTAATTCATGCCGTGGTTTTGTCATCAA